>CASELS010000001.1 GCA_949288855.1 uncultured Collinsella sp.
AGTGTGATCTGCGCGCCGTCGGTCGCGCTCAACCGCGAAATGCTGTCGCCCAGCGGTTTGCCGTCGAGCGTCCAATAGAGGAAGGTATAGCCGGTCATCGACGGTCTCGGCAGCGCATACGGCTCGGTATAGTCAAGGGTCACGCTGTCGTAGACGGCGTCCGATCTGCTGTCGAACGCGACTGTATAGCGGTTTTCCGCCCATTGGGCGACAAAGGTGACCGTCTCGTCCTTGCCGACGCCGTCGGCGGACACCGTTTCGCCTGCGCCGTAGACCACCTGCGTGTCCTCTCTCTTCCAACCGCTGAGCGTATAGCCCGTCCTGTTGGCGTCGGGGAGGACAAATTCGCTCCCGACGGGCAGCGGCAGATCGACGGGTACGCCGACAATGCTTTCGCCGCCGTTGAGGTCGAAGTGCGCGGTGAAACTCGCCCAGACCGCGCGGAGAGTGACCTCTCCTTCGCCGACAATGCCGGCGGGATTCTCGTTCTTTTCGAACGTAGGCTCGTCCGCGTCCATGACGCCGTTTTTTGACACCTATCCCGAGCAGGCCGTGGAGGCGGGTATTGCCGAGCAGGATGCGGTCGGTATGGCCGCGGGTCTTGCCGCTTGCGGCAAGAAGCCGTGGGTTGCGTCGCCGGCGTGCTTCCTCACCACGCGCAGCTACGAGCAGACCAAGGTCGACTGTGCCTATTCGCGCACCAACGTCAAGCTGCTCGGCATCTCGGGCGGCGTCTCGTACGGGGCACTCGGCATGAGCCACCACTCCGCGCAGGATATCGCTGCTATGGCGGCCATCCCCGGCATGCGCGTCTACCTCCCCTCCGACGAGTGGCAGACCGAGAAGCTCACCCGCGCCCTCATGGCCGATGACCAGTGCGCCTACATCCGCGTGGGCCGCAACGCCGTGGCGGACGTGTACACCGCAGACGATTGCCCCTTTGAGATGGACCGCGCCACGTGGTTGCGCGAGGGCTCTGACGTTGCAATCATCGCCTGCGGCGAGATGGTGCGCCCCGCGCTCGATGCTGCCGAGGCCCTGGCTGCCGAGGGCATCGAGGCAACCGTTATCGACATGTACTGCGTAAAGCCGCTCGACGTGGACGCCGTGGTGCGCGCTGCAAACGGGGCGTGCGCTGTGGTGACGGTGGAGGAGGCGGCGCCTACCGGCGGCCTCGGCTCCATGGTCGCTCAGGTGCTGGGTGCCTCGTGCCCGCGTCCGCTCACGTGTCTGTCGCTGCCGGATGCTCCCGTTATCACGGGTACCTCGCCGGAGGTCTTTGCCCACTACGGGCTCGACGCCGCAGGCATTGCCAAGGCGGCTCGCGAGACGTTGGCGCGCGCGTAGCGCAACGTAGGAGTACGTATATGGCCCAGGAGGCAACTTCTGGGCCGTTTGATAAGAAACGAGCAAACCATGGGTCGCTACATCATCGGTATCGATCAGTCGACGCAGGGCACCAAGGCTCTGCTGGTGGATGAGGCAGGCCGCCTCGTGCATCGCGCCGACCGCAGCCACGAGCAGAAGGTGAACGAGGACGGCTGGGTGAGCCATGACCCGGCAGAGATCGCAAAGAACGTCCTCGCGGTGGCGCGCGCCGTTGTGGATGAGCAGGGGATTGACCCCGCCGAGGTCGCGGGCATCGGTATCTCCAACCAGCGCGAGACCACCGTTGCGTGGGATGCGCGCACGGGCGAGCCCATCTGCGATGCCATCGTGTGGCAGTGCGCCCGCGCTCAGGAGGTGTGCGACCGCATCGCGCAGCGCGAGGGCGCCGCGGACATCATCTGCGAGCGCACGGGCTTGGCGCTTTCGCCCTATTACCCTGCTGCCAAGATGACGTGGATCTTAGAGAATGTGCCGGCGGCGCGCGAGCTCGCGCGTGAGGGTGCGCTGCATCTGGGTACCATCGACGCCTGGGTGGTCTGGACGCTTACCCACGGGGCGGAGTTTCGCTGCGACTACTCCAACGCAAGCCGCACGCAGCTTTTTGACATCGAGAAGCTCAAGTGGTCCACACGCTGCTGCCGTCTTTTTGGCATTGACCCCGCGTGGCTGCCCGAGGTGACCGACTCCGACGCCTGCTTTGGCATGACCGACCTCGACGGCTTTTTGCCCGCGCCGGTGCCCATCCATGGCGTCATGGGCGACTCGCACGCCGCGCTCTTTGGTCAGGGTTGCTACACATCCGGCCAGGCCAAGGCCACCATGGGCACGGGTTCGAGCGTGATGATGAACGTCGGCGGCGAGCTTACGCGCTCGACCGCGGGCCTGTCGAGCTCGCTCGGCTGGCGCCGCCATGGCGAGACCGTCTATGTGCTCGAAGGCAACATCAACTACGCGGGTGCGGTCAAGACGTGGCTGCGCGACGATATGGAGATGATCGAGGGCCCTGCCGAGACGACCGACCTCTGCTTTGCGGCCAATCCCGCAAGCCGCGTGTACCTGGTGCCTGCGTTTACGGGCCTGGGTGCGCCGCACTGGCACGCCGAGACGCGCGGTGCGGTCTTTGGCATGACGCGCACCACGGGGCGTGCCGAGTTTGTGCGCGCCACGGTGGAGTCGATCGCCTTCCAGATCTTTGACGTTGTCGACGCCATGCAGCGCGACTCTGGCGTGGGCTTGGCCGAGCTCCGTGTCGACGGCGGCCCCACGCGCGACGCCTACCTCATGCAGTTTGTGGCCGATATGCTGCGCGTACCCATTGTGGCCGCGGGCAACGACGAGATGAGCGGCCTTGGCGCGGCTTGGTGCGCCGGCATCGCGCTCGGTCTCTATCCCGAGGACGTTGCCCACAGCGTGGTGCCCCGTGCGAGCTGGGATGCCAAGATGCACGAGAACGACCGGATCGCCCGCATCAAGGGCTGGCGCCGTGCTGTTAAGGCGGCGATTGCCTTCGCGGGGTAGAAGCTGCACCTCTCAGGAACGGGCCCCGGGGTATCCCCCGGCGAACGTCCTCGGCCTTTGGCCTGCGGAATGTTCGCCGGGGGATGCCCCGGGGCCCTTCTGGTTGGATGCTGTTTCAACGCGGGAAAACGGTCTTTGCTTCGACGTGTTTCTCGGTGCCCGCGAGGGTGCGCGCTCGTGCCCTTACGATGAGGCGCGGGGAATGAGCGATACGCCTACCTCGATGGTGAGCGGGTGGTGCTCGCCCTCATGCAGGGTCTCGATAAGGCGCCGTGCGCCGATGGACCCCATGTAAGCAGCGGGGACATTGATGGTGGTGAGCGGCGGCGTGGAGCGCGCGGATTCCGGCGCATTGTCGAACCCTATGAAGGCGACGTCTTCTGGAATGCGATAGCCACGCTCAAGAAAAGCCTGCATGGCGCCTTGCGCGATGGTGTCGAAGTCGCAAAAATACGAGCGTGCAACCGGTTCTCCCGCATCGATGATGGCGAGCATGTCTTGCTTGGCTCCGGCAACGTCGGCGGCGAGCTCGTGGACGATGGCGCGACGTGCCGAGGCGCCGTTGCGCTGTACGGCGAGAAAGTAGCCATCTTCCCGGTCCTGGAAGTTGCTGATGCGATTGCTGCATGTGAGGAGTCCGGGCATTTCTCCATAGCGGCTAAAAAGGTATTCCACGGCAATATGAGCGCCCTCGTGATTGTTGATCTGTACGCGGTCGAGCCCACAGGAATGGCACGTATCAAGAAGCGTGATGGGCAGGTCGAGGGCTGCAAACGGCATGAAGTCATTCATGCCCATTTCCGTGGCGAGTAAGAGCACGCCAGCGGGCTGTAGCTCTACGAGATGTTGAATTTGAACTGCGATGTCTCGAAACGATGCGATCTCGGTGGTAATGAAGCGGTAGCCTGCCTCTTCTGTAGCTTCCTTAGCGCCGCGCGCCATTTGCGAGAAAAACGCGGTGTCGAAAATCTTGTGACGGTTGTAGTACACGAAAACGATGGTGCCGGACTCCGCTTCCCGTGTATCGGGAAACTCATATCCCAGGGCGCGTGCCGCTTTCAGAACCCGGGCACGCGTTTCGGCAGAAACGCCGGGTCGTCCGTTGAGGGCGAAGGACACTGAGGCGGCGGAAAGTCCCAGCTGACGTGCGATTTCTTTTGCGGTCACTGCCATGCGATGACGGACTCCTTCGCCGCGTGTTTCTTGTTTTCGAGGACATTGTACCGAGTGGAGCTGGTTCGATAAAGACGCGCGGCAACCACTCGCGGGGTGTCTGCTACCGCTTAAGTCGTTTTGCTAAACATTTCGTTCCAATTAAGTGCCCACAAAAGAAAAATCAACAACTAAGCTCAGCAAACGTCCATGGACGGAGTTCATATGATCAGTGCCATCAACGAGATTCCCGTCACATCGAATTCGTATCCGTTTTCCAGTGCGGAGCGTTACTGTCATCTTTCCGCTCGCGGATACGTGGAGCGCGAGTACTATGTGCGCGGAACGGCGAACGTGTATCGTTCCATCAACGATGCCGGTGCGGTCGAGGTGCTCACTCCAGAGGCGCCGTATGTGAATCGTATCGTCGTGCGCGCTCCCATCGATCCTGAGCAGGCAAGCGGCAACGTGGTGGTGGAGATCATCAATCCCACTTCGTTTATGGAAATCGAGCGCATGTGGATCTTGGGTCATGGGGAGTTCCTGCGTTCGGGCGATATCTACGTTGGAATCACCAGCAAGCCCAACACCATTCCAAAGCTTGTCGAGTTTGATACGCGCCGGTATGCGGCGCTCTCGTGGGCGAACCCCACGCCGGAAACGCCGTTTCTGTTCGATCCCGCCGAGCTCGTGCGCGGGGGCGCTCTGCCCGACATCGACATCATCTACGAGCCCGGTCTCTTTTGGGACATGCTCACCGATCTTGCCTGGAAACTGCGCTCCAATGACGCGGATAATCCGCTTGCCGCCTATCGTCGCGACTGCCTGTGCCTTACGGGATGGTCGCAGTCTGGCGCCTATCTCTTCCGCTATCTCAACAGCTTTGCCTACCGCGAGGACGTGGCGCGTGGGTCGCGGGTGTTTGACGGCTACCTCTCGGGTGGGGGCATTCATTCCATGGTGATTCCCGTGAATCAGTATGAGAGTGCCCGCGCCTATGCACCGGAGCTCCGCCGCGTCGAGCGCTGCAGCGAACCGTTCATCGCGGTGCAAACAGAGAGTGAGAACGGGCGCTTCGAATCGTGGCGTTGCATGCTGCCCGACAGCGATCGGCCCGATTTCAAGTATCGGCTCTACGAGGTGACGGGTGCGAGCCACGACACCAAGTGGAGTTACTTGGACTACTACCAAAACGACCCCGACCTTAAGCGCATCAATCACCTGCCTGTTTACACCGGGCTTCACGACGAGCCCAACGACTACCCCTCGCAGCTTCTGTTCCACGCAGCGTTTCGCAACCTCTTCCGCTGGGTGCGCACCGGTGCGGCGCCTGCGTCCTGTTCGCGGATTCCGGTGGACTGCCACGGCGAGAACGTGAAGGACGCGTTCGGCAATTCCAAAGGGGGTCTCCGTACGTGCCTGCTCGAGCATCCCGTGGCGCGTTATTCCAACACGAGTCGTGTGGTGCCTGGGTCGGGCACGGTGGACAAAACCGCCGATACGGATGGGCTTTTTGGGCACCAGGAGACTTTCTCCGCCGCGATGCTCTCCGAGTTGTACGGCACGCTCGCCCATTACCGCGAGCTGTGCGAGGACGACACCGCGCAGCTGGTGAGCCAGGGCTTCCTTTGCCAAGAAGACGCGCCCCTGCTCGTTGACCTTGCGGTTGCCCATGCACGCCGCGCGGGGCTTGAATAGAGGGCCTTTTGCCCTAGAAAGGAGTATTCCATGAGCGAAGCAACGCCTGTCTTTGAGCTATGGCGCGCTGGCATCCTCACGTTTGAGGCAGCGGGCACGTATGACAATCCGTTTTTGGATGTGGAGATCTGGGCTGCGTTCACGGCGCCCTCGGGACGTGTCATTCGTCGCGAAGCCTATTGGGACGGCGGCAACGTGTGGCGCGTGTCGTTTGCCCCCACCGAGACCGGTGTGTGGGCATACACGCTTGAGGCGCCCGAGGTGACGGGGCTCGACGGCTGTACCGGTGCGCTTGAGGCGGTGCCTTACGAAGGAGAACTCGCCATCTACCAGCATGGTTTTCTTAAAGTGTCCGCCGACGGTCGGTATTTCGAGCATGCGGACGGTACGCCGTTTTTCTGGTTGGGAGATACGCACTGGGAGGCTTCGTGGGGCGAGCGCTGGGATGAATCCAATCACCCCGGCATGCAGAGCCAGTTCTGTGGCATGGTCGATAAGCGCGTGGCGCAGGGTTATACCGTCTACCAAACCAACCTGCGCTCCGACATGGGGCCGGGGGTAAACCACTTCTGGGTGGAAGGCGAGCATCCCGGTGAGAACGGCGAGCGCGATCTTCCTAATGTCGCGTTTTACCAGAACGAGCTGGACCGCCGCATGGCCTATATCGCGGATGCCGGCTTGGTAAACGCGCTGGGGCAGGCGTGGTGCTTTGCTATCAATCGAGAGGGTGGCATCGAGCATCAGAAGCATCTTGCTCGTTATATCCTGGCGCGCTATGGCGCGCTGCCCATGGTCTGGACGCTCGCGGGCGAGACGGCCGGGTACGACCTGACGCCCGAGGTTCACCAGCGTCATGTTGATCGTTGGCGTGAGGTGGCGCTCGAGATTGAGCGTCGAGATGGCTACGGCACGCTTCAGACGGCGCACTACACCAACGAGCGCCCCTTCCCGGACTACTACCAAAACGAGTCCTGGTTTGACTTCACCTTAAACCAGGCGGGGCACGGTGACTATCTAATCACGGCAGAGGACTATGCGGACTTCTTCGCAAAGCACCCGGGCAAGCCCTTCGTCGAGGGCGAGGCTATGTACGAGCTGTGCTCCACGCTCGAGGAGATGGGCACGCGTCTGTGCACGGCGGATTTGCTGCGCCGTGTGGCGTATATGTCCATCCAGCTTGGTGGCGCCGGTTTCACCTACGGTGCCCAAGGCATTTGGGACAACGTGTGGGAGAAGGTAAAGGAGATGAACCCCTTCTTTGCCATCTTCAACCGCTTCAACGTCACGTGGGTCGAGGCCGTAGATGCACCCGGCGCCACGCAGATGGGATACATGCGTCGCTTCTACGAGGACGTGCACTTCTGGGAGCTCGCACCTGTGACCGTGGGCGACGGGGGCAATCTCTTCGCCAACAAGGCGCCGCTCGCTACGGCGACGGCCGACCGTGCGCGCATCGTTGCCTACTACGGCGACACGGCGCGGCGCTCACTCAAGATCGACGGCATCGACGATGCCGCTGTCTACCGGGCGCGGTGGTTTGATCCGCGCGAGGGCACCTACGCAGAAGGAGAGGAGGTTCGCGCCCAAGAGGGCACCCTCACGCTTCCCGCGAAGCCGAATTTGGGGGATTGGCTCGTGGTGCTCGAGCGCGTGTAGCGCCCGGAATGGATTTGCGTACCTCGGCATATCCGCTTACTTGAATGGTTGGAAGGTTCGAACAGAACAGGAAAGGATTGGTGAAATCGTGGGCATCCTCAACACCATACAGGGCTTTCTAGAAAAGTACGTCAGTCCTGTCGCCCAGAAATTCTCTTCGTTTAAGGTAGTTCAAGGCCTCATGGCGGGCATGATGTCCACCATGCCCGTGACCCTGGGCGTGGCACTGCTCTCCATTTTGGTCGGCCTGCCCATCCCGCCGCTGCAGGATTTCCTAAACAGCACAGGGCTTGCCTCTGTCATCAACGATGTGCTCGTGGTGACCATGAACTTGGGCGCGCTCTACATGTGCGCTTCGGTTTCCCATTCGTTCGGCGAGGTGCTCGGTAACAAGGGCATGGCTTCCGTGGTGGCTTCCATCGGTGTCGCTCTTCTGCTCATTCCGCTTGGCCGCACCGAGGACGGTATGACCTTCATCCCCACGACCTATATGGGCAGCAACGGCCTGTTCGTTGCCCTCGTGGTTGCGCTCGTAGTCCCCGCGCTGCTTCACTTCCTCATGAAGCACATTGCCGTGCCGCTGCCCGATAGCGTGCCGCCGTTCGTGTCCAACTCGCTGTCGCCGATGCTGTGCGCCATTGTTATCTTCACGAGCTTCACGCTGCTTAAGTGGGGTATGACGTTCACTGCATGGGGCGATATCTACACTGCGGTCAACGCCATTATCTCCACGCCTGTCATGGGCCTGGGTTCCTCGCCTGCGGCAGTGCTCATCTACTTCACCCTGTGCAACGTGCTGTTCTTCTTCGGTATCCACCCCAGCGTCCTTATGAGCGTCTACATGCCTGTGATGGCCGCCTGCGGCCTTGCCAACACCGAGGCGTTCCTCGCTGGTGATCCGATGCCGTACCTGCAGTTCTCTATCCTGATGGCTATCGGTTCGTCCGACGCCCTTGGTATGGAGCTGGCGCTGCTTACCGGAAAGTCCGAGAGCCTCAAGGCCCTCTCCCGCATCGCGCTCGTGCCCGCTATCTTTAACATCTCCGAGCCCATCATGTTCGGTACCCCGATCGCGATGAATCCCTATATGTTCATCCCCTACATCCTGCTCAAGCCGGTGGCGTGGCTGTGCGCCTTCGTTGGCTTCTATCTGGGCCTTGGCAATGCCTTTAACCCCACCATCTCCATGCCCTTCGTGGTGCCCCTGCCCATCAGCAACTTCTTCACGGGCGGCATCGGTCTGGTGCTTATCGTGGTCGCATCCATTCTCGCTATCGCCTTGCTGTTCATCCCCTTCGTCCGCATTGCAGACAAGAAGGCGCTGAAGGATGAGGCAGAGGCGCGTGCTGCGAAGGCGGCCGAGGCGTAAAGGCTTCTTCCGTACTTGGCGGTTTGTCCGCCCATCTCCCCTCCGGCATTTGCGTAGCCCGCGTGTCCCCCTATGTGCGGGCTACGCATGCCAAGAGCTGGAATAATGTGGCTATTGCCGAGCCGACCTTCTGGGTCGGCTTTTCTCTTTTGGTTTTATCGTTCTTGATGGACGGCAGATTGGTCCTATGCAGCTCCGGAAAAGCCCCCGGCGAACATTCCGCAGGCTAAAGGCCGAGGACGTTCGCCGAGGGCTATGCCGAAACTACTGCTTATGGGTGGTGCTTACCGGTAACCCTCCCACAGAGGCAGTGGGAAGAGCACGTCCTCAAAACGAGCCCACTCCGCCTCGTAATCGATCTCGTCGGGGCGGGCGAGCCAGCGGCCCTCCAGGCCGTACATGGCGGCAAGGGCAACCGACAACGTAAGGCCGGCATCAACGCCTTTGGGCACTGACCAGTTGTGCTTGTCCGCCTGCCGCTCTGTTACCCGGCGCGTGCGGTCAGCAAAGTAATCGTGTGCGGGATGGGTGCGAGAAATCGCCTCGGTGTTAAGGGTTTGAAAAAGCATGACCATTTCTGGCTGGTGGGCGTTTTCCGCCACGATGAGGCGCATGTATTCGGGGATCTTGGGGCGCTTGCCAAACAATGCGCCGCCGGGTTCAAAGAGCGAGAAATAGTCGCTGTCCGTGCTCGTGCGATCGTAGTAGTGCTCGACGACCTCAAACAGAAGGCCCTCTTTGTTGCCCACGTAATGCAAAACACCCGCCTGCGTGATGCCCACTTTGTTGGCGACGGCTTGCAGTGACATGCCGTTGTAGCCGCGCTCGTTGATGATGTCCACGGCGGCAAGCACGATCTCGTGTAAGCGTTCCTCGGCAGCGGCCGAGCGCTTTTTGGTGGCAACAACAGGCGGTTGCTTTTTGGTGGCAGCCATAGGGGCCTCCTTGCGCGCGAAGGGAAGGCGAGCAGATTCGCACGCTACTACCGTAGCATATAACTACTTACTAACCACTAACCGAATGATTACGACCGTTCACCGCCCTCAGACGGGGCGTTACTGCCGCTGAGCGTATATTGCAGTCGAAGTTACTTACTAGTTAGTAAGTAATCAGCAATTTGAGGAGCCGGGGCAGCGGAGTGTCCCCAACCGCCCATCCCCGGCTCCCCCTGCACGGTGCGGGTGCAACGCCCGCGGAAGAAGGGAGAGGCTATGGCTCAGAACAGCGCCACAGCAGCGGTGGAAACCAATACCATCGCACCTGACACGGGCAAGCCCATGTCCAAGTCCACGTTCTATCGTTTCTGCATCGGCTTCATTATCTTCGGTGTTATGTGGATGATGTCTGGCACCATCGGCTCCGCGGTCCTGCTGCCGCAGCGCTTCAACGACCTGTTCCCGGGCAACTCCGAGGCAGTGCTCGGTTCCATGCAGGCGGCGGGCAGCATCTTCGCCCTCATCTCTAACCTCGTTTTTGGTGCGCTTTCCGACGCGTGCCGCTCGCGTTTTGGTCGCCGCTCGCCCTGGATTGCCATCGGCGGCATCTTTACCGGCGCCGCCTTCTGGTTCACCTCGGTTCAGACGACGGTCTCCGGCATCGTCATCGGTTGGTCCGCGCTTCAGGTCGGCCTGAACTGCATGCTCGCTCCCGCTGTGGCCGTGCTCTCCGACCGCGTTCCGCTTAACCGTCGCGGTACCATCTCGGCCTTCTACGGCGCTGGTGCTACCTGCGGTCAGTCTATCGGCACCATCATCGGTTCCGCGTTCATCACCAACCCCATCCCCGGCTTCCTCTTTGGCACCGTGTCCTGGCTCTTCACCGGCATCATCGTGCTGCTCATCTGGCCGCGCGAGAAGTCCGCTAAGGACGAGACCTCCGGCGAGCCCTTCAGCATCGTGCGCCTGCTCAAGAGCTTCATCCCGCCCACCAAGAACTGCCGCGACTTCTACGTCGCCCTTGTGGGTCGTCTGCTCTTCATCTTTGGTTACTTTGTCATCACCGGCTATCAGCTCTACATCCTGCAGCGCTACATCGGCCTCGACGACGTTGCTGCCGCTGGCGTGCTCTCCACGATGTCGGTCATCATCATGGTCGTGTCGCTCGTGACCTCGCTCATCTCCGGCGTTATCTCCGACCGCATCGGCAAGCGCAAGCCGCTTATCGCTGCTTCGTCGTTCATCATCTGCATCGCCTTCGCCGTGCCGTGGCTCATCCCCTCCGCTATGAGCATGTATATCTTCGCTGCGCTCTCCGGCTTTGGCTACGGCATCTACTCCGCCGTCGACCAGGCACTCAACGTCGACGTCCTGCCCTCCAAGGAGGAGGCCGGCAAGGACATGGGCATCCAGAACCTTGCCAACACGCTCGGCCAGGCTGTTGCTCCCGCTGTCACCTCGGGCATCGTCGCCAGCACTGGTTCGTACTTCCTGACCTTCCCGGTCGCGATCGCGCTCGTTCTCGCCGGCGTCGTCTTCATTATGATGGTGAAGAAGGTCAAGTAACTTCGTTCGGCCCGCCGCCGTGGGCGTGTGCTCACGGCGGCTTTCCGGGCAGCGCCCGGACCGTTTGAGAGAGGAGCTCAACTATGCAGACCGTTGAGCAGTATCGCGTGCTCGACCTTGTGCTCGAGGGCACAGCGGAAGGGAACCCCTACGTAGACGTCACGCTGACGGCACTCTTTGAGCGCGCCGACGGCACCGATGCCGTCGAGGTCCGCGGTTTCTACCGTGGGGAGGGGCACTACGGCATCCGCTTTATGCCGCGCTCCACAGGTGCGTGGACCTATCGCACCGCGTCGAGCGACCCCGCGCTTGCCGGCATCACCGGCGAGGTCGAAGTCACGCCCGCAAGCGAGGGCAACCACGGCCGCGTCCTTCTGACCCGTGACGTCAAGCACGGCGACACGCCCTTTGACACCCACGGCGACAACACGTTCTCCTACGAGGACGGTACGCGCTTTTTGCCCTTTGGCACCACCGCCTACGCTTGGACCAACCAGGAGCCGGAGTGCCAGGAGCAGACGCTCGAGACGCTCGCCCATGCGCCCTTTAACAAGATTCGCATGTGCATCTTCCCCAAGTTCTACGACTACAACCTCGAGAACCCCGCGATGTATGCATATGAGGGCTCGATCGAGGAGGGCTTTGACCACACGCGCTTCTATGAGCCGTTCTGGGAGAACCTCGACCATCGCATCGCCCAGCTGGACGAGCTTGGCATCCAGGCCGATATCATTCTGCTGCACCCCTACGACAAGCCCGAGTGGGGCTTCTCCAAGATGACCCGCGACGAGGATGCCTTCTATCTGGCGTACGTTGCGCGCCGCTACAGCGCCTACAAGAATATCTGGTGGAGCCTCGCCAACGAGTTTGACCTCATGCCGTGGAAGCCGGTCGAGGATTGGGATCAGTACGCGCGCATCGTTATGGCAAACGACCCGTACGGCCATTTGCGGAGCATCCACAACTGCCGTACGCTCTTTGACCATAGCCACCCGTGGATCACGCATGTGAGCTGGCAGCGCTGCGACCTGCAGCGCACCGCCGAGTGCGTGACGGAGCTGCGCGCTGCCTACGGCAAGCCGGTTCTGGTGGACGAGGTAGGCTACGAGGGCAACGTCACCTGGGGCTGGGGCAACCTGACCGCTCAGGAGGAGACGCGCCGTTTCTGGGAGGGGTGCCTCCGCGGCGGATACGTCACCCACGGCGAGACCTTTGTGGACCGCGGCCCCAAGATCTGGTGGGCGCACGGCGGCAAGCTCTACGGCGAGAGCCCGGAGCGCATCGCGTTTTGCCGTCAGTTCATGGAGAGCCTGCCGGAGGACATGGACCTCGTTCCGTACGACCGCGGGTTCTGCCTGGGCACCATGAACTGGGATATTGCCTGCACGGCAAACGACTGGAGCGAAGGCACCGACGACGTGGTCATGTACTTTGGGTTCTTCCGTCCGGCGTACCGCGACCTCACCCTGCCCGAGGGCAAGACCTACACGATCGACGTGGTGGACACGTGGAACATGACGGTTGAGACCCTGCCGGGCACCTACGAGGGCCAGGTGCGCGTGGATCTGCCGAGCCGCCAGTACATGCTGTTGCATATCAAGGCGGTCGACAAGGCTGCATAAGGCAGTTTTTGGAGGGGTGGTCGGCGCGAGACGGCCGCCCCTCCGTCGTTTTTTCAAGTATTCAACAGTTTTACCAAGAAGGGTTGAGTAGCCTTTTTGTCAGGGAGGCCCTGACCTGCGGTTTTATGAACAGGAAAAGCGTCTCTACATGCCGAGGCTCTCTCAGATTGTTGAATAACTGAAAAACAATCTCGCAGCCCAGAGAAAGGCGCCTAACGTGTGCGGGTATGCATGGATTCGGGGCGCAATCAGGCGGCGCGATGTCGCTGAAGCAGGGGAGGGATTATGACGGACACAATTTCTGCAGTAGAGCTGCTTGCCGGTGCACACATGATCGGGGCCGAGGCCTCGCGTGGCCAGGCAATAGCGCTGACCTGCGATGTTGAGCTTGAGGGACCGGTCAGCGCGGTGACATCGGCGCGCCTAGTGGCGACGGCGCACGGCATCTACGAGGCGCGCGTGAACGGCGTCTCGGTGGACGACGCGGTGCTGAACCCCGGTTGGACGGCATACGAGTGGCGTCTCGCTGTGCAGGAGGCAGACGTCACCGACCTTGTGCGCGCGGGTGGCCGCGCGGCAAAGATCGAGGTTTTGCTTGGTAATGGCTGGTGGCGCGGCGAGCTCGGCTTCGACCTTATGAAGATTGATTACGGCGAGGAGCTCGGCTTCATTGGCGCGCTGGAGATCGTCTACGCCGATGGATCGCGCCAGGTTGCGGTGACCGCTGCCGATGGCACGGCCCACGCCTGCGCGACGCCGATCACCGAGAACTCCCTCTACAACGGCGAGACCATCGATGCGCGCATCGATCCCGCCGAGCATCCGCTCGAGGTGCGCGAGGTCACCTTTGACCACTCGACGCTCTATTCCCAAACGACGCCGCCCGTGCGCCGGACCGAGACGCTTCGCCCGGTCCGCATCTGGCAAAGCCCCGCGGGCAAGACGCTCGTGGACTTTGGTCAGAACATCGTGGGTTGGGTGCGCGTGCGTGTCTCGGGCCCGCGCGGCACCGAGGTCGTTGTGCGCCATGCCGAGGTGCTTGAGCACGAGGAGCTGGGCACGCGTCCCTTGCGCGCCGCCAAGGCGACCGACACCTTTATTCTCTCGGACGGCGAGGACGTCTTTGAGCCCACGCTGACCTTCCACGGATTCCGCTATGCCGAGGTCACGGGTTGGCCGGGCGAGCTTAACGCGGACGATATCGAGGCCGTGGCCATCAGCTCCGACCTGCCGCGTACGGGCTGGTTCTTGTGCTCGAACGACGACGTGAACAAGCTGGTCTCGAACACGCTCTGGAGCCAGCGCGACAACTTTGTGAGCATCCCCACCGACTGTCCGCAGCGCGACGAGCGCATGGGTTGGACGGGTGACATCGCGGTCTTTGCGCCCACGGCCGCCTTTCAGTACGACTGCTCGGCGTTTTTGGGCGACTGGCTCGAAACCCTCATGGCCGAGACCGCGCACAACGCGCTTTCCTGCGTACCCGTGGTGGCACCCGATGTGGTCAAGTACAGCGACCACTTCTGGAAGACGGTGGGCGAGCTGGCGCTTTGGGGCGACGCGTGCTGCTGGGTGCCCTGGACGCTCTGGCAGGTCTACGGCGACAAGGATGCGCTTGCCGCGCAATATCCCGCCATGGGGATGCACCTGCGCGCCGTGGAGGAGCGCCTCTCCGATACGGGCCTGTGGGACACGGGCCTGCAGCTTGGCGACTGGCTCGATCCGGCCGCCCCGCCCGAGGCCCCCATGGATGGCAAGACCGACAAGTACCTCATCGCGCAGGCGTGCCTCTGCCGTAGTGCCCGCATCGCGGCAGACACGGCCGAGATTTTGGGCCTTACCGAGGACCGCGCGTATTGGGAGGAGCTCGCAGAGCGCTCGCGTGCGGCGTTCCGTCGCACGTATGTGCTCGAGGGCGGCCGTCTGACCTCCGACGCGGTTGCGGCCTATGCGCTGGCCCTCCACTTTGGCCTGCTTGAGGGCGACGAGGTGGCACCCGCGGCCGACCGCTTGGCCGAGCTCGTGCGCGAGGGCGACTACAAGGTTGCGACCGGCTTTGCCGGCACGCCGTATGTGACCTGGGCGCTTTCTGAGAACGGGCACGTGGCGGAGGCGTACCGCCTGCTTCTGGAGGACGAGTGCCCCAGCTGGCTCTATCCGGTGCGCATGGGCGCCACCACCACGTGGGAGCGCTGGGACTCGATGCTGCCGGATGGCTCCATCAACCCGGGCGATATGACGAGCTTCAACCACTATGCGCTGGGCGCGGTGTGCGACTGGATCTATCAGGTCATCGGCGGCATCTCGCCGGCGACGCCGGGGTATGCGCGCGTGCGCATCGCGCCCAAGCCGGGCGAGGGCATCACGTGGGCTCGCTGCGCCTTCGAGTCGGTGCAGGGGCGCATCGAGGTCTTCTGGCGCTGCGAGAACGGTCGCTTTGACCTCGAGTGCACGGTGCCCGAGGGCGTCTCGGCAGACGTGGAGCTCCCCGACGGTACGGTGTGCGCGGTTGCCGGTGGCACGCACCGCTTTGGCTGCGCCGCGTAGAAGAGGCTTGACGACAGCGCGGCGCGTCGTGCTCATCTGTTGTTCAAACGGCGTTGGCAAACAGTTCGTTTGTTAACGCCGTTCCCCGATTAACCTGCCCGTTTCTCTTTTTACAGGTTGAAGAAAGGGCGGGCTGACGTAAGCTGAATAGTAAGCGTGCGGCGCCCCTGCCGCGCGGCAGCATCTGATTTCGATTCTTGAGGAGCAAACAATGAAGCAGTACTTCGGCATTGACGTGGGCGGCACCGAGGTCAAGTGGGCCATTATGGACGAGGACTTCAACTTCGTCGGCGACCGTGGCTCCATCAAGACGGACTTCTCCTCTGCCGAGGAGGCGGTCGAGGCCTTTGCGTCGCTCGTCGAGCCGTATCGCGACCAGGTCGCGGCCATTGGCATGAGCGTCCCCGGCTCTGTCATGGAGGACGACCCGGACGGCACCATCCACCGCGGCGGCGCCCTCACCTACATGGATCAGTGCCCGCTCGCCAAGCTCATGCGCGAGCGCTTTGGCATGCCCGTTGCCGTTAACAACGACGGCAAGTGCGCCGGTCTTGGCGAGTACGCCGCGGGCGCCCTCAAGGGCACGCGCTTTGGCGTGACCATCGGCATTGGCACCGGCATTGCCGGCGGCATCATTATCGACGGCAAGGCCCTGCGTGGCGCGCACTGCTTTGCAGGCGAGTTCAGCTTCCTCAACAACAACACCGCCGACCCCGTGACGCCGGGCACGTGGTTTGCCCAGACCGCAGGGTGGATGGCGCTGCGCGAGCGCATCTTCGAGGAGAAGGGCGAGCCGGTGGACGAGTCGGTCGACGGCCGCATTTTCTTCAAGTGGATCGAGGCGGGCGACGAGGCGGCTATTCGCGGTCTCGACCGGTACGCGCTTGCCTTTGACAACTGGCTCATTAACCTGCAGGCCGTGCTCGACCCCGAGGTCTTTGCCATCGCGGGCGGCATCAGCTGCCATCCGGAGCTCTTCGACGCGTTCGAGCGCATGATGGACAAGGCCCTCGAGCACATGCTCCCCGGCTTCCCGCGCCCGGTTATCAAGCGCGCGGAGCTCGGCAACGACGCTAACATCTACGGCGCCGTGCTGGAGGCCAAGCGTCTGGCAGAGGCGTAAAAATTCGCCCCTCTTTAGGGGAGTGCTGAGCCCGAATACGCAAGCGGTGCGGGATGCCACGTAAGGCGCCCGCACCGCTTTCTTTTGGTCCGTTTGCGCTTATTCGCCTCCGCTTAAACCACGGTTATGGCTACCTGTGCATAGCGCGTGCAGGGGCGCTTGGCGGCGTCTTGGATGCGCAGGGTGAGGACGATGCGGTCGCCCGGGGCGGCGTCGACGGGCACGGTGAAGTACGCGGTTGCACTCTCGGCGCGCCACATGGCGAGGTCGTGCGCCCCGCTGTAGGCGCTCGAAAGTGTGTCGACTGCCCAGCGGCAGGTAAGCACGTCGCCGTCGGGGTCCGATACCCAAGCGGTGGCCTCAACGGTCTCGCCGGGAGCGGCGCTCATGTCGGGCGTGACGCCCTCAATCACGGGGGCGTGGTTGCATGCGGCGGGCTCGTGCGCGCACCACTGGGCGCGAACAGCAAAATCCTCCTGGTAGGCGCGTAGATACGGGCTGGGGTTATCTTCTGGCGCGCGCCCAAGGTCGGCAAAGCTCATGCCGTCGCCCGTGTCCTCGTCGCTATCGCGGAAGAACGGGCCCAGCACGGTCGAGAAGCCCGGCTCCTCAGCTCCGCGCAGGCCAAAGGGGATGAGCGGGATGTAGGTCATCGAGTCGCCCTCGGCCATAAAGTCGCCGGGCGTGAAGTGGATGGGCTGCATGCCGTCGAGCCCCCAGTCGAGCGTCGCGTGGCGGCCAAACTGGAAGCGCTCGGGCTCGTTCTTGTATACCTTGCCGTCGCCGTAGAGCATGTAGCGCGCCATAAGCGGGCCGTTGTTTTGGGTGAGGTGCTCCTCCGGCCAGGGCGCGCGGAAGAGGTCGATGCTATCGGGCTGCGCCGCCACGGCGTCCACGTACCCGCCGTACATGAAGGGCACGCGCAAAAAGACGAGGTCGGGAAAGAGCGGCTGGCCGTGATCGAGCCAGGAGTTGTCTTGTCCGATACCGTTGGTAACGCCCAGCACGCGAACCTTGGTATAGATGCGCGAGCGGACCTCATCCCAAGCATCGGTTGCTTGGTAGTCCTCGGCAATCGACATAAGGGCGCGCACGATGGTGTTCATGCCGCCCCATGAGAGGAGCCAGAGCGTGCGCGGGTCGTCGTCGAGTATGGCCTGCTTGATGACGTTGGACCCGACGGTGTCGGCGCGTACGTCGCCCTCGAAGGCAACGTTTCCCTCGTAAGTGCGCGCGAGCATCTGCGCGGGGGTGGGGAAGGGCGGCTCACCGGCCGCTGCGGCGTTCTCGCTGAGATGGGGCCAGGCTGCGGCGTACTCGTGCGTCCAAAGGTCTTGAACCCATGTGCGCGGGAAGGGGCGGTAGCTCGTGAGCGAGCCTGCCTCGGGGTCGGGTTCGTGAGGAACGACCTCCCACGTGCAGGAGCGCATGCCCTTGGTGCGCCAATGTGGAGTGACCTCGCCGAGCGTATGCTCGCCGTCGCCCAAAAAGTGGTACTGAGAGGCGGTGGTGACAATGGCCTCCACATCCAGCAGGTTGAGATACAGCGCCAAGTGGATGAGCGAGTTCATATCGTCCACCTCAAGATCGGTGGTGACAATCACCCGCGGCAGCTCGCTGTTGGCCATAACCGGCATCCTTTCCTCTTGTCTGTGTGCACAGGGGCGCTACGCGCATGCGGGGGCGGGGCTTCCCCCGTGCGTGGTCCTCGGCTTGCCTGCGGGAACCGCACAGGGGAACCCCCGCCCCCGCCGGGAAGGACTACGCCCGCTGGCGCGCCGCCCACTCCCACATGCCCACCGGCTCGCGGTCGATCATGACGTTTGTGCCATCGATGTCGGTGCGGCAGAAGTCGTTGAATACGTGAATCCACACGCCGTGGTTGAACGTCTTCTTGGGCGAGCCATCGGCCTCGCGATACACGCCGGTAAGGTCCTCGACATGGTCAAAATAGGTGACATGCGCGGTCGCGCCGGCATCTTCGAGCGCTCGGTAGAGCGGAAGCACCGTCTCCTCGGGCGGCACAAGCTCATCGCCCTTGCTGTGCGTGAACCACAAAGGCGTCTTGGCCAGAAGCTCGACGTCCTCGGCGGTCGCGTTGTACCACGGCGCGCAGCAGGGGAGGCCCGCCGCAAAGAAACCGGGATAGTCGCGGCACATGCGCAGCGTCATAAAGCCGCCGTTGGAAAGGCCGCCGACGACGATGCGCGACGTATCGATGCGGTCGGCGTGGCGCGCGATGAACTCGTCAATAAGTGCCTTGAGCGCGCGCACGTAGATACTCTGGTTGCTGTGGCCGAGCTGCTCGATGCCGGTGTCCATCCAGAACGTGGGGCTTTGGGGAACGAGCACCCAGGCAGCTCCGTCGAAGTAGCCTTGGATCTTTTTGCCGGAAAGCGCCGTTACACGGTTGCCCGTGTAGGAACGCTCGGGGCCCTCGGGCACGAGGGGGCCGCCCTGGGCCTCAAGGCCCTCGCCTTTGCCCTCGCCCGCGCCGTGCAGGTAGATGATGAGTGCCGCCTTCTCGGGCTTCTCTTGCGCGGGGCCAAAGGGACCTGCAGGCGCCGGCGAGAAGTCGGGCTCAAAGTAGCCGTACGCCATCTTGATGCCCTCGACGGCCTCCGCCATCTCGGCCGTATGCCAGCCATCGAGCTCGGGGCAGATATCGCCCGCGCAGGAGGTAAAGACCATGCCCGCGATGGGGTCGGCGCTGCCGGGGATGGCGACCGTCTGCGTTACGCGGAAGCGATTCTCGATAAGGCGCGAGCCCATGACGCCGCCCTCGACATGCTTGGTAAGGCGCGTCTCGGGCAGCTCGAGAGCGACGTGAGATCCGCGGGCCAGGCGCTCGCCCGTTGCGGTTGCCGGGTAGGCGGCCAGCACCGGGACGTAGCCAACCGAGGGGGCGGCGTGGTCCGCGCCGCGCTCGCGACGCATGAGGACCGCTCCGGTGCGCTCGTGGCGAGCGCAGAAGACGTTAAACGTTGCGGGCCTGACGTCGTTTACCCCGACTTCGTCGGGTAGCTCGAGCACGAGCTTTGAGATCCAAGGGCCAAAGTCGCCGAGCCTGGTCACTGTTTTGTAGGTGAGTGTTGCGAGGTCGGTTTCTGCCATGACTATCCTTCCTTAGACACTGTATAAACATGTTTAGTATATAAATCTAGACGATATACCCAACGAGAGAACGGTAAGCGTGCTGTTTTACCTGTTAAACGGTAAAGAATTGTGAAGAAAAGCTTAGGTGAGGACAGTGCCCGTCCGCTGTAAACAAAAAGGTATGCAAAACCGGCTGTTTATGTTTTGCGGAGGGGTATTCTGTTACGTTTACCTGACGCTCACCTGATAATTCCTACCGTTCGCCGGACATGTTGTGCATGGAGGCGGGCTGGGCTCGTACTATACATGACATAAACATTCAGTAAACACAGTTTACTGGTAGGAACGACCAAGATGTACAGGACGGCAACTTGGTCACGGCAATGGGAGGGGACCCTATGGCAATTGACAACAGGCAAATCGCCGAAAACGTCCTTGAGCTCGTAGGAGGTGCGGCCAACGTCACGACCGCAACCAACTGCATGACGCGTCTGCGTCTCACGCTCAAGGACAACAACCTCGCTGACATCGAGAAGATCAAGAAGGTCAAAGGCGTGCTCGGTGCGCAGTTTGCCGGCACCCAGCTTCAGGTCATCATCGGCCAGAACGTGCCGAAGGTGCTCGACGAGTTCATCGCCATCTCCGGTGTCGCGCGCGGTGCTGAGGTCAACGAAAACCTCGACGCACCCAAGGAGAAAATCACCCTCAAGCAGATCCCGGGCATCATCCTCGACTACCTGTCTGGCTCCATGACACAGCTCATCCCGCTGCTCATGGCCGGCGGTCTGTTCCGCACCTTTGCGGTCATCCTGGGTCCGCAGCTTCTGAACGTCATCTCGGAGACCGACCCGACCTACACGTTCTTCTACACGACCCTCTACGAGGCAACGTTCTACTTCCTGCCCATCTACCTCGGCTACGCTGCTGCTAAGAAGATCGGCGCAAGCCCGGTCCTCGGCATGCTCACCGGCGGCCTCATGATCGCCCCGAGCATTGTCTCCGCGGCTTCCGCCGACCCGACGGGCATCGTGAGCGTCTACGGCATCCAGATCACTGCTGCCAACTACAGCCAGACGGTGCTGCCGATCATCCTCACCATCCCGGTGCTCTACTTCGTGGAGAAGTTCTTCAAGAAGATCATGCCCGACACGCTCTCCACGGTCTTCACCCCGTTCTGCACCATGATCGTGGTCGTGCCTATCGCGCTCATCATCCTCGCCCCCATCGGCGGCGAGCTCGGCAACCTCGTTGCCAACGCGCTCTTTGGCCTTGCTGATCTCGGTGGCATCGGTATCTTCCTGGTCATGGCTGTCCTCGGTGCCTTCTGGCAGCTCTTCGTGGTCGCCGGTATGCATATGCCCGTCATCATGATCGCCCAGGTGCAGATCATCGCCGCCGGTTACGACCCGTTCGTCTTCGTTTCCACCAACTGCGCTATGACGGCGGTGTGGGGCTGCGCCTTCGGTGCATTCCTGCGCATGAAGAATAAGGACGAGAAGGGCCTCGCTCTCGGCTACGTCATCTCCGCCATCGCCGGCGGCGTGACCGAGCCCGCCCTCTTCGGTATCCTTATGCGCTTCCGCCGCACCATGCTCGGCATGTTCATCGGCGGCGCCATCGGCGCGGTGCTCTCCGGCATCCTCGGCGTTACCTACTACATGGCTGGCGGTTCCTCCAACTTCATGGTCATCTTGAACTACCTGCAGGGCGGCCAGTGGAACGTCATCGCTGCCGTCATCGGTATGGCCGTGTCCTTCGTGGTCGCCGCCATCGTGGTCTTCCTCACCGGCTTCACCAAGGAGGAGCTCGCCGAGATGGAGGACGAGGACGAGGCCGAGCTCATCGGCGCGTAGGCGACCTTCACACTCCACACGGGTATATCCCATGTAGGTTAGTCACCGGGTGCGCGGGTCGTCCTGACCGTGCACCCGGTTTGCTCTTATCGAGCGCGGTTTTCGGGACAAGAGAGGACAGACGTCATGGCTTTGGGGACGCTCACGGTAAACGAGAAGGGCGACGGGTTCCTTTGCGACGGTAAGCCCTGGTTCTGGTTGGCGGATACCTGCTGGAGCGCGTTTACAAGCATCACGCTCGAGGATTGGGACTACTACCTGGCCCGCCGTGCCGAGCAGGGCATCAATACGCTGCAGATCAACACCTTGCCGCAGTGGGACCGCTGCCGCCCGGACCTCGGCATGTACCCGTACGCTAGCGAGGACGGAACCGTCTTTGATTGGAGCCAGCCCAATCCCGCGTATTGGGAGCGCGCTCGCGAGATGTGCCGCATGGCGGTCGAACACGGCATCCGCCCGGCGCTCGTGCTTATGTGGTGCAACTACGTGCCCGGCACCTGGGGTGCTGCCATTGCCGAGCGTACCGGCGCCTCGACCATGCCGCTCGACGAGGTGGCGTGCCACGTGCGTCGCGTGGTCGAGTATCTCGACGAATTTGACCCTGTGTACGTGGTGACGGGCGACACGGATTGGAAGGCCGACGAGTGCCTCGCCCACTACGAGGCGGCCCTCGCAACCGTGTGCGAGCTTGCACCCACGCGGCTGCGCACCATGCACATCAACCGCGCGAACCGCACCATCCCCGAGCAGTTTGTCGACCGCCTGGACTTCTATATGTACCAGCCCGGCCATAACGCGCTTGCGCAGGACGAGGCGTGGAAGCTCCCCGAGGACTTCCGAGCGAACTACCCCAAAAAGCCGCTCATCAACTCCGAGCCCTGCTACGAGATGATGGGCGCGAGCCGCCACGTGTACGTGCGTTTTAACGACGAGAACTGCCGCGCGTCTGCGTGGGCGGGCATCCTCGCCGGCGCGACCGCGGGTGTGACCTACGGTGCGCACGGAATCTGGAACTGGCAGACGTCGCGGAGTCAGGGGTCGGTCCTTGGCGAGGGCTTTGACGCGCCTTTCCGCTGGCAGGAGGCCCTGCAGCTGCCGGGCGTGTGGGACTTCTGTATGATTGAGCCTCTGCTCGATGCGCTTGGCTGCCGCACGCTTGTGCCGGCGCAGGACGAGCTTGCAGACGACCGCGAGCAGATCCGCGTCGCGCATAACGAGGCGGAGCGCCCGACCTACCTTGCCTATCTGCCCCGTGCGACGGCGCTCAAGCTCGGTGTGGCGCTCGAGGGCTATACGGCCCGAGCCATCGACCTCGCCCAGAAGCGCATCGCGCATCTGCCGGTTACGGTTGGGGATGGCAGCACTCGCGTGGCGCAGCACCCCTTCTGCGCGGACGCGCTCATCGTGCTGGAGCCGGTCGCGTAACGCCTGTCAGCTAAGCCTGCCCAGTGGGCGGGCGACATAAAACCTGTTTGGAGGAGCTACCGGGAACATTCCCAGCGGCTCCTCTTTGTTGATGGCGCCAGATTTGGTCAAATTGCCCCGCGCGAAGTTGAAACGCTCGCTGCCAACCTCATATCTCGCGACCGCGCGCGTCGTCATTCGTGGTACCGTGGAGTGAGGTCAAAGCGACAGGGGAGGTCGGCGGTGCCCAAGGTAACGCTTAAAGAGATTGCGCGCGAGGCGGGGCTTTCCGTCTCGACGGTATCTCTGGTGCTTAACAACCGGCCGTGCCGCATCACGGAGGAGAACCGCCGCCGCATCAAGGCAATCGCCGCCGCCAAACACTACGTGCCCAACCAGATCGCCCGAAGCCTCGTGACGCAGCGCTCGAACACCCTGGGCCTTATCGTTCCGAACATCGAGAGCCGCTTCTTCTCACGTCTGGCGAAAAACCTCGAGCAGCGCTGCCGCGAGCGCGGTTTTGCCCTGTTTATCACCACGTCTGACGACCTGGCTGTCAACGATATCGAGCTGCTTTCCACGCTCGTCAACCGAGGGGTAGAGGGGCTCTTTATCGTCTTGGGCAACCAGACCGAGGGCGGCGAGGACCTGCCTGAGCGCATTGCGGCCCTTCCCGTTCCCTATGTGATGATCGACCGCGTGCTCGATGACGCCGCCTGCGACAAGGTGCTGTTCGACAACGAGCTCGGCGGTTACATGGCAACGCGCCATCTGCTCGAGCACGGCCACCGTCGCATCGCCTGCATCGTGAACGCCTCCCGGTCCAATACGGGTCGGCACCGTCTTGAGGGGTATCGCAGGGCGCTCGATGAGTTTGACGTGCCGTTCGACAAGAACTTTGTTTTTGACAGCGACTACTACATCCCCGATGCCTACGAGGCAGCGGCGGGTATCACCGCGACCGATGCCACGGCGGTCTTCGCGAGTTCTGACAACATCGCGCTCGGTCTGCTCAAGCGCCTGTATGAGGAGGGGCGCCGCGTCCCGCGTGATTACTCGGTCGTAAGTTACGACAACTCGGCGGCCGACTCGCTCTTTGAGCCGGCGCTCACCGCTATCGACCAGGATGTCGCGGTTCTTGCCGAGGAGGCGCTCGCCCTTATCGTGCGTCGCCTAGATGCCGCCGCCCCCGAGGATGTTGAGGCGGAGACGCGCCTGCTCGAGCCCCGTCTGGTTGAGCGCGATTCGGTGCAGCAGCGGTAACAGCGCACAGGAAGTTTGCCCGACCCCTGTCGCAATCTAAGCAAACACCGTTCATACGCGTTTTCCTACCGTTCACCGGCTAAATTGCTCAACATTTACGAAATCTGAAACAAAAACGTTTTGTTAACAATGCTAAAACGTTTTATCACCTATACTGCTCTCAGTAAAACGAGCGGCTTGCGGCCGCGCTCGACCCCAAAAGCAGATAGGAGTGCCTTATGTCTCATCCGGTAATCGGGACGCCTTGGAACCGCGGGAGCGGTGATGTCTCCGCGCAGGAGCTCGCCGGTGTCGAGCGCTACTGGCGTGCGTCTAACTACCTGTCCGTCGGCCAGATCTACCTGCGCAGCAACCCGCTCATGCGCTCCGACTACCCGGACACCAAGACCGGCGAGCCGCGCGACTTTGGCCGCGCCGACGTCAAGCACCGTCTCGTGGGCCACTGGGGCACCACGCCGGGTATCAACTTCCTTTTTGGCCACGTGAACCGCCTTATTGCCGATCACGGCCAGAACGCCATCTTCCTCATGGGCCCCGGTCACGGCGGCCCGGCCGGCACCGCGCAGAGCCTGCTCGACGGCACCTACCGCGAGATTCGCCCCGACATCACCAATGACGAGGCCGGCCTCGAGAAGTTCTTCCGCCAGTTCTCCTATCCCGGTGGCATCCCCAGCCACTTTGCGCCCGAGACCCCCGGCTCTATCCACGAGGGCGGCGAGCTTGGTTACACGCTCTCCCACGCCTACGGTGCGGTGCTCGACAACCCGAGCCTGCTCGCGGTGGCCGTGGTGGGCGACGGCGAGGCCGAGACGGGACCTCTCGCCACAAGCTGGCAGTCCAACAAGCTCGTGAACCCCGCGACCGACGGCATCGTGCTGCCGATTCTGCACCTGAACGGCTACAAGATTGCCAACCCCACCATCCTCGCGCGCATCAGCGACGAAGAGCTCACCAAGTTCTTCGAGGGCATGGGCTACGAGCCGCACATCTTTGTCGCCGGTTTTGATGACGAGAGCCACGAGTCTATCCACGCACGCTTCGCGGCGCTGCTGGAGGAGGTCTTTGGCAAGATCTGCACCATCAAGGAGCACGCCGCCGCGCAGCTCGCGGCGGGCGAGGAGGTCACACGCCCGGTCTACCCCATGATCGTGTTCCGCACGCCCAAGGGCTGGACCTGCCCCAAGGTCATCGACGGCAAGAAGACCGAGGACTCCTGGCGCGCGCACCAGGTGCCGCTGGCGAGCGCCAAGGACACCCACGAGCACTTCCGCGTGCTGCGCGATTGGCTGCGCTCCTATGGTCCCGAGGAGCTCTTCACGCCTGAGGGCCAGATTCGCCCCGAGGTGACGGACTGGATGCCCACGGGCGATCTGCGCATCGGCGCCAATCCCAACGCCAACGGCGGCCGCGTGCGTGAGAACCTCAACCTCCCCGACATTCACGCCCACGAGGTGCCGGTGGCCGAGCGCGGCCATGGCTACGGCCAGACCGAGGCGGCCCGCGTCTTTGGCGCCTACACGGCCGACGTGCTCGCCGCAAACCCCGAGAACTTCCGCATCTTTGGCCCGGACGAGACCGCCTCTAACCGTCTGCAGGATGCCTATCAGGTCACCAAAAAGCAGTGGGAGGCGGGCGACGCCTACGCCGACGAGGCCAACGACGAGCTGCTGGCCCCCTCGGGCAAGGTGATCGAGCAGCTCTCCGAGCACCAGTGCGAGGGTTTCCTCGAGGCGTACGTGCTCACCGGTCGCCACGGCGTCTGGTCGAGCTACGAGAGCTTCGTGCACGTGGTCGACTCCATGGTGAACCAGCACTGCAAGTGGCTCGAGGCCACCAAGCGCGAGATCCCGTGGCGCGCGCCCATCGCCGGCCTCAACATCCTGCTGTCGAGCCATGTTTGGCGCCAGGACCACAACGGCTTTAGCCATCAGGACCCGGGCTTTATCGACCTGCTCCTCAACAAGGCGAACGACACGCACATCGTCAACGCCTACTACCCCTGCGACGCCAACATGGCGCTCGCCGTTGCCGAGCGCGCCTACACCTCGACCGACTGCGTGAACGCCATCTTCTGCGGCAAGCAGCCCGCGCCCACGTTCATCACGGTCGATGATGCAAAGGCGGAGCTCGAAGAGGGTCTCGCGGTGTGGGAGTGGGCGTCCACCGCGCCCTCGCTCGCTGAGGCGGACCTCGTGATCGCCACCTGCGGCGACGTGCCCACGCTCGAGGCGCTTGCCGCTGTTGACCTCCTGCGTGAGCAGGGTATCAAGGTCTGGTTTGTGAACGTGGTCGATCTTCTCAAGATCCAGAACGCCTGCGAGAACGACCGCGCCATTACCGACGAGCGCTTCGTCGAGTTCTTTGGCGATGGCTCCCGCCCCGTGCTCTTCTGCTTCCACGCTTATGCGGGCACCATCCGCCGCCTCATCTGGGCACGTCCCGGCCACGACGCGTGGTGCGTGCACGGCTACGAGGAGAAGGGCTCCACGACCACGCCGTTTGACATGCTGCGCCTGAACGACATGGACCGCTGGGCGCTCGCCGCCGAGGCCCTGCGCCTGGTGGATGTCGCCGCCGGCACCTCTGCACACGTCGCACAAGCCAAGGCGTGGGACGCCTTCCGTGAGGAGGCCTTCCGCTTTGCCGTGGAGGAGGGCTACGATCACCCCGCCTTTACCGATTGGGTCTGGCCCGATGCGCGCGCTGCAACCGAGGCGGACGCTGCCTCCGGTCTCTCTGCTACCCAGATGACCGCGGGCGACAACGAGTAGACGAACAGCATAAATAATGAAGGGCGCCGCCCGCTGTCAAGAGAATGCAGCGGGCGGCGCTTTGGTATGAAATAGGGCATGAGGGGACATAGTCACGCGTTTGCGCGCCCCTCGCGAGTACACCCCAATCGCCCCATTTTTATTTGCGCAGGTAGACGGCTTATGGCGAGTAGCCGCTGCGCCTTGGTTACTTGAGGGGCGGTCCAAAACTGGTGACTAAGTCGGCTGCAGCCGCAAATATCTTAGAGGCTGTACAGCTCGGTGAACTTCTTCACCAAGTAATTGCAGTAATACGTGGCGTCAAAAGGCGCCCCGCAAGAGTCGCGGATGAGCTCGGGCGCGTCCTTGGAGCGGCCCCAACGCCAGATGTTTTCGCAAAGCCAGCCGCGCACCGGCGCCAAGTCGCCCGCCGCGCAAGCCGCATCCACGTCAATGCCCGTGCGGGCCATGGCGTCAACGTACTGGGCGCCGTAGGCGCTGCCGAGGGCATAGCTCGGGAAATAGCCAAAGCTGCCGCCCGACCAGTGCGTGTCCTGCAGGCAGCCGAGGGCGTCGTTGGGCACGTCCACGCCCAGATAGCTCTTCATGAGGTCGCGCCAGAGCGTGGGGATGTCGGCCACGCGTGCCTCGCCGGCAAAAAGTGCCCGCTCGATGTCGTAGCGCACCATAATGTGGAGCGGATAGGTGAGCTCGTCGGCCTCCATGCGGATGAGCTGCGGGTGGGCAAGGTTGGCGGCGCGGTAAAAATCGTCCTCGGTCACCTCGCCGTAGGCCTCGGGCGCGTGCGCGCGCAGCACGCCAAGGAGCGGACCGGCAAAGGCGCGGGAGCGGCCGATGATGTTCTCAAAGAAGCGGCTCTGGCTCTCGTGTATGCCCATCGAGGTGCCCTCGTCAAGGCAGGTCCAGGCATAGGCCGGATCGACGTTCTGCTCGTAGATGGCGTGGCCGCCCTCGTGCAGGATGGAGAAGACGTTGGAGAGCGCGTCGTTTTCGTAGATGTGCGTCGTCACGCGAACGTCCCCAGGGGCAAACCCGTCCGAGAACGGATGCTCGACCTCGGCCAGCGCGCAGCCCGCCATGTCGAGGCCCTCGAGCGCAAGCAGGTCGCGCGACAAAGCGAGCTGGACAGGGCGGGCGACATGCGCCGTGCGGAAGGGGAGATCGGGCGCTGGCATAGCGGCAATCTCGTGCACGAGCGGGACGACGCTTTCTTTCACCTGCGCAAAAAACGCGTCGTAGGCAGCGGTATCCATGCCGCGCTCGTATTGGTCGAGCAGGACGTCGTAGGCGTCACGCGTGGGGTCGAGCTGGGCGGCACGACGGCGGAGCGTCTCGACGATGCGCTCGACATACGGTTCAAAGGATGCCCAATCGTCCGCCTGCTTTGCGTCGTGCCAGACGGCGTTCGCCTCGCTCGTGAGGCGGCTCCAGGCAATCTCCTCGTCGGTGGGGATGGCGCGTGCCTCGCGCTGATCGCGCGCAAAGACGCGGAGCTCCGCAGCGGTCTGGGGGTCGAGGGGCTCGGCCGCTGAACCCTCCTGCAGGGCAGAGACGAGCTCGACTGACGCCTCGCTCGTCAAAAGCTCGTGCATCTCGCCCGCGAGCGCACCCATCGCCTCGGCGCGCGCGGCGGCGCCGTTTGCGGGGGCGACGGTCTCGCCGTCGAACTCGAGCACGCTCATGAGGTAGCGCTTTGTGCGAATCTGGCGCTGCAGGTCTTTGAACGAGGCGATGTTCTCGCCGGTGATGCTGCCCATGGATGCATTCCCTTCTCTTGTGTTGCGCGGAGCGCGTCAATTGTTTCGTTGGATAGCATACCCCGCTTCGCACGCCCGGGGGAGCGCAACCGGGCTCTTGCGTTGCCGCCTATTAGTTGACGAAATTGTAAAAAACGTCAAACCATGCAAGAGGTCTGGTAGCATGGGGCGCGCTCTATCGAAGACAGGAGGGGACTCATGGAGAAAAAGCCTATGAGCAGGGCAAAAAAGATTGTTCTGGGCGTTGTTGTTGCTGTAGCCGTGCTTGTTGTTGCGGCCGTGGTCGCGGTGTTCGCCCTCTTTGGGCACGAGCTCAAGACGCTCGGTTCCATTGAGAAGGTCGACGACTATCCGCTCTACACCATGACTTACGACGGGGATTACGGTATCGATGCGTTTATCGAGCAGGGCGGCGCTTCTAACGACGCCGAACTCATTCAGTTCGTGGTGAGCCGCATCATGAAGGGCCTGCCGATCACCATCGACCTGCCCGATCTTGCGTGCTCGACCTTTAATGCCACCACGGCCGAGGGGGACGCGATCTTTGGGCGCAACTTTGACCTCGAGTACTCGCCTGGCATGCTCGTGCGAACGAATCCGGCGGATGGCTACGCCAGCGTGTCCATGGTGAACCTTGGGTTCCTCGGCTACGGCGAGGATAAGATGCCCGAGGACCTTATCTCGAGCCTGACGGCGCTTGCTGCGCCCTATGCGCCGCTCGATGGCGTCAACGAGGCGGGCCTTGCCGTGGGCGTGCTGCTCATCGACACCGAGCCCACCAACCAACAGACCGATAAGGTCGATATCACCACCACGACCGCCATCCGCATGATGCTCGACAGCTGTGCGACGGTGGACGAGGCAGTGGCGCTGCTCGGTCAGTACGACATGCATTCGAGCGCCAACAGCTGCTACCACTTCCAGATTGCGGACGCCTCAGGCGCCTCGGTGATTGTCGAGTACATCGGCGGCGAGATGAGCGTCCTCGAGCCCGGCGACGCAACGACCATGGGTGCACTCTCCGGCGAGGCGGGTGTGACCTATCAGGCGGCAACGAACTTTTTGCTCACGCCGGGTGAGTACGATTTTGGCGGCGGTCAGGACCGCTACCAGGTGCTTATGGAGACTCTTGCGGCCGCCGACGGCGTGCTGTCTGAGGACGAGGCCATGGACCTGCTCCAGAGTGTCTCGCGCGAGGTGCAGATTCGCGACGACGGCAGCGTCTTCCAGACCCAGTGGTCGGTCGTCTACAACCTCGACGACCTTACCGCGTCGATCATCATGGGCGGCAAGTACGACGAGCCCGCCTTTGAGGTGAGCCTCGCCTCGTAAGCCCGCGGGCCCACCGGTGCCGGTTCAGCCAAACGTTTCTAGCAAGCGCCTTCGCTTCGCGGCGAAGGCGCTTTTGGTATGCTGGTTAAACTCTATCCACGGGGCCCACGCAGAATGCGCGCGCCTTCGCCCCGTGCGCTTTCAACAGAAAGGATGCGCATGTCGTATCTTCCCCTTATCGTCGCAGTCCTCGCCATCGCGGCGGTCATCTCGCTTGTCCTCTCGTTTTTGGGCATCCTCGTGGTAGGGGCGCTTCGCCTGCTGCCCATCGTCTTTATCGTCCTGCTCGTTCTCGTGTTGCTTGGCAAGATCCGCATCAACATCACGCGTAGTGACGGCGGCCGTAGCCGTTGGCTCGACGACTGACGCCTTCGTTAAAGGGGGTTTCCATGGCACTCGAACATCTCGCCCAGACCGATCCTGCGCTCGCCGCAGCGCTTGATGCCGAGCTTTCGCGCCAGCGCGCAACCATCGAGCTCATTGCGTCAGAGAATTTCGTGTCCCCCTCGGTGCTCGAGGCAGTGGGAAGCGTCCTCACCAACAAATATGCTGAAGGGTATCCGGGGCATCGGTATTACGGCGGATGCGAGCGCGTGGATGTGGTCGAGGACCTCGCTCGCAGCCGTGCATGCGCGCTGTTTGGGTGTAACTTCGCCAACGTGCAGCCCCATTCGGGCGCCAACGCCAACCTCGCTGCCTACACCGCGCTGCTGGAGCCGGGCGATACCGTGATCGGCATGCGCCTTGACCAGGGCGGGCACTTGACGCACGGCTCGCCGGTCAACTTTTCCGGTAAGCTCTATCGCTTTATCTCCTACGGGCTTGACCCGGCGACAGAGACCATCGACTACGACGGCCTCGAGGCCCTGGCCGCAGCCGAGCGCCCCAAGCTCATCGTCGGCGGCGCCTCCGCCTATCCGCGCACGATTGATTTCGAGCGTCTCGCCGCCATCGCCCACGGCGTCGGCGCACGCCTCATGGTGGACATGGCCCACATCGCCGGCCTGGTGGCGACGGGCGCGCACCCCTCGCCCTTCCCGCATGCCGACGTGGTGACCACGACCACGCACAAGACGTTGCGCGGCCCGCGCGGCGGCCTCATTCTCGCCAACGACGCCGAGCTTGCGCGCGCCATCGACAAGGCGGTGTTCCCGGGCACGCAGGGAGGCCCGCTCATGCATGTCATCGCGGGCAAGGCCGCGTGCTTTGCCGAGGCCGCCACGCCGGCGTTCACGAACTATATCGCGCATGTGGTCAAAAACGCCGCCGCGCTTGGCGAGGGGTTGGTCGCAGGTGGACTGCGCCTTGTGTCCGGTGGGACGGATAACCATCTCTGCCTCGTGGATCTTAGCGCTTCGGGCGTGAACGGGCACGACGCCGAACTTCTGCTCGACGCATGCGGGCTTACGGTCAACAAGAACGCCATCCCGGGCGATCCGTTGCCGCCCACCAAGACGAGCGGCATCCGTGTGGGCTCCGCCGCGGGGACCACGCGCGGGTTCAGCGAGGACGAGTTCCGCGAGATCGGCGGGCTTATCGCGCGCGCGGTCTTTGGTGCGGGCGATAAACGCGTGCAGGCGGCCGTCCGCGCGCGGGTTGACGAGCTTCTGGCGGCCCATCCGCTCTATCCAGAAATGTAGACGCTTCCGCACGAGGGGAGAGGGAAATGTCGAACGCAGACGATTGTAAGATCGGCTTCATTGGCTTTGGCAACATGGCGAGCGCCATGGCGGACGGCTGGATTGCATCAGGCACGGTGCCGCCGGCGAACCTCTATGCGTGCGCCAGCCGTTACGAGGCGCTTCTCGAGCGCACGGACGCGCGCGGCATGAATGCTTGCCAAAGCGCCGCGGATCTGGTGGACGCCGTCGATGTGGTGGTTATCGCCATCAAGCCCCATCTCATCGACGAGGTGCTCTCACCGCTTGCGGAGCGCCTGGCTGCCAAGCCCATCCTCTCGGTCGCGGCGGGGTGGGACTGCGCGCGCTACGAGGCGCTTCTGCCTGGGACCCGCCACATCTCGACCGTTCCCAACACGCCCGTGTCAATTTGCGAGGGCGTTATCGCCTGCGAGCGCACCCACACGCTGCGCGATGACGACTATGCGTCTGTTCGCGCGTTGCTCGATGCATTTGGCAGCGTGGTCGAGGTCGAGAGCCGCCTGCTCTCGGTCGCCGGTACCGTTGGCGGCTGCGGACCGGCGTTCATTGCGATGGTGATCGAGGCCTTGGGCGACGCGGCGGTAAAGCACGGCATCCCGCGCGCGGACGCCTACCGCATGGTGAGCCAGATGGTGGCGGGCACCGCCAAGCTCCAGCTCGAGACCGGAGCGCACCCCGGCGTGATGAAAGACGCCGTCTGCTCGCCCGGCGGCACCACCATCAAAGGCGTCGCCGCGCTCGAGCAGGCCGGATTGCGTTCGGCGTTCATTCAAGCGATCGACGCTATCGAGGGGTAACGTTTTTCGAATAGGCGCGTTAAAGGGAAGCCGCTTCGGGGCGGGGGAGGTCCCTCCGGGCGCCTCGCAGGCGCGAAGCGCCGAGGATGGCATCCGGAGGGACCTCGCCAGCGCCGCCAGGGTCCTTGAGGCGCCGGCTTACCGGGCCCCGGTGACGCGCGCTATGTGCATGGCAAGGTAGCCGACTTCGAGCTCGCTTACCGCAGTGCCCAGCATCCGTTCCATCTCGGCGCACACGGCTGCCGCGGCGCGATAGCTCTCCGGCGCGCCTGACTGGATGGCGGCATTCACGTCGATCGCGAGGCGCTCTTCGTTCAGGATGCGCGTCACCATGTACTTCACGTGCGTCATAAGCCGGTTGTAGTCCATAGACGACACATCGATTTCGGCCCCGGTGATCCGCTCCACCGCATCGATGCAGGCGCGCGTGAGCTGGGCGACCTGCATCGCCTGCTCCACGTGACTCGCATCGAGGGCGGAGTGCACGTGCAGGGCGATAAGCCCCGTCTCGTCGTCGCCGAGGACGATGCCGCACCGGTTTTCCAGATCGCGCACGCCGCGGTCGGCGACCTCAAACTCCCGGGGAAAGAGCGCCCGGATGTCCTCGGTGAGGGGGTTGCTCAACGCGCCGCCGCCGCGCACGCGCTCCACGGCAAACGCAAGATGGTCTGCGAGCGGCAGCAGCATGTTTTGGTCCACGTGCCCAAAGGTCGCGCAGGCATCCTCGTAGATATCCTCCGCGACATCGAGCACCACGGGGTCGATGCGCTCAACAAGGTCGCGCGCCGTCCCACGGCTGCCGTTTTGCTGTGAGAGCAGATACAGCTGGACGGACCCCGCCTCACCCAAGTTGTCCACGCGCTCGCCCGGCTTCCGCGCAAAGCCAACGCCCTTCCCGACCACCAGGTATTCCCGCCCATCGTCGGTGTTGAACGCGAGCACGGCGTTGTGGTTCAGCGGTTTGGTGATGCGATACATGTGCAGCCTTTCGGACGGGCGCAAGCAAGGGCGCGCGGTGGCCCCGCAGCGGACGGGGCGGGGCCACCGGCAGTGCAAAACGAGCGGAATCTGCCTTACGCCTCGTAGATATCGACGGCGAGCAGATCGTCGCCCTGATTCACTCGGCCAAACGCCAGCTGGCGCACCTCGTGCTTGCCGTCGGTGGTGGTCACCAGAACCGGGGTGGAGATGCTCGGGGCGTTCTCGCGGATGTAGTCGAGGTCGAACGTCAACAGTGTATCACCGCGCTTGACCTCATCGCCCTGGGCAACGCATGCGGTAAAGCCCTTGCCGCCCAGCTTGACGGTGTCGATGCCCACGTGGCAGAGGATGCCCGTGCCGTCGGGCAGCTCGAGGCCCACGGCGTGTTTGGTGTCGAACACGAAGGCGACCTTGGCGTCGCACGGCGCCACGAGCTCGCCGGTCGCGGGCACCACGCAGGCGCCGTCGCCCATCATCTTCTGGGCAAAGACCGCATCGGGGCACGCGGTGATGGAGAGCGCCTCGCCGGTGAGCGGGCTGCCGAGCGTGACGGTCGCCACCGGTTTGCGCGGCCCCTGCGCCTCGGCGGGCTGCTCGGAGTCGGCTTTGGTCGCTGCCTCGGGTTCGGCGGCGCCGTCGGCTGCGGGCCGCGCTGCCAGGTACGCCTCGAGGTTCGTCTTGATGACGTTCACCTGGGGCCCGTAGACCACCTGTACGCCCTCGCCGCGGCGGATGACGCCGGCGGCTCCCGTGGCCTTGAGCTCGGCCTCGTTCACCTTGTCGCCGTCGTGCACCGTCACGCGCAGGCGGGTGGCGCAGCAGTCCACGTCGCGAATGTTGGCGGCGCCTCCAAGGCCGGCCGTGATTTGCACGGAGCGCTCGTCGCCCTCGGGGGCGTCGGCCGTGGCGCTCACCTTCTCGCCCTCCTTGCGGGCGTTGTAGTCGGCCTTGGTGTAGAGCTTGGTCTCGGCATCGCCCTCCTCGCGGCCGGGCGTTGCAAAGTTGAACTTCTTGATGAGGAAGGTGAACAGCGCAAAGTACACGGCAAAGAACGCAAGGCCGAGCGGGATGATGAGCATCCAGCTCGTCTTATCGTTGCCTTGCAGGATGCCGAACATAAAGAGGTCGAGCAAGCCGCCGGAGAACGTGAGGCCGACGGTGATGTTCAGAAGGTAGCAGAGCATATACGCGAGACCGGCAAAAACGGTGGAGATGCCAAAGAGCACCGGCGCCACGAACAGGAACGAGAACTCAAGCGGCTCGGTGATGCCAGTGAGGGCAGACGTCAGCGCGGCAGAGAGCAGAAGACCGCCCACCGCCTGCTTGCGCTCGGGCTTGGCGGCCTGGTACATAGCGAGCGCCGCGCCCGGGAACGCGAAGATGTAGAGCACGAACTCACCGGTGAAGCACCAGGTGCCCGCGGTGGAGAAGTGGGTGACGGTGGGATCGGCCAGCTGGGCGAAGAAGATGTTCTGAGCGCCGGAGACCATGGTGCCGGCCACCTCCATGGTACCGCCCACGGCAGTCTGCCAGAAGGGGAGCCAAAGGGGATGAGCAGGCGCTTGATCATGCCAAACAGGAACACGCCGACGGGTCCGGCGCTTGCCACCGCGTAGCCGAGCGCGTTGATGCCCGTCTGGACCGGCTGCCATGCGAAGAACATGGCGATGCCCACGAAGGTGAACACCACGGTGGAGATGATGGGTACAAAGCGCGACCCACCGAAGAACGAGAGCGCTTGCGGCAGCTGGATCTTGTAGAACCTGTTATGCAGCGCCGAGGTGCCGAGGCCCACGATGATGCCGCCAAAGGCGCCCATCTGGAGCGACGTGATGCCAAGGACGCTCGCCGTCGCGCCGTCCATGAACTGCTCCACGCCGCCGGTGAGGTCGATCATGGCCGAGATGGCGGAATGCATAACGAGAAACGCCACGCCCGCGGAGAGAGCCGCGACCTCCTTCTCGGCGCGCGCCATGCCGATCGCCACGCCGATGGCAAAGATGAGTGGCAGGTTGTCAAAGATGACGCCGCCGCACGCAGAGAGCACCGTGAAAACATCCCAGGCGATGGTGCCGGGCCCCATGATGCCAAGCAGGTTGTACGTGGCAAGGGTGGTCTCGTTGGTAAACGAGCTGCCGAGGCCCATGAGCAGGCCCGCCACCGGCAGCACCGCGATGGGGAGCATGAACGAGCGCCCCACGCGCTGAAGGATCCCAAAGATCTTGTCCTTCATATACGCCTCCTAGCGTCCGAGCACCCGTGCGGGTGCAGGTATTCCCGGGGGGATCCCGGGCGGTACGTCGCAGACTTTTGGGGAGGGACGCGCTGTATAGCGTGCGGGACGATGCAATCTGCCGGCATGAAAAAAGCACCGACCCACGACAGCCGGACGACGTGCGTGCCGCCCCAAAGCCGAAGGTTAGTGCCTGCCTACCAGTTACACACCCTGCATATGCGATTGCAGTGCATTATGCCGATTTGTTTCGCTTCTGAAAAGAGGCGGACGGCAAACGGTCGAAATCCCAAGGCCAGCGGCTCGAGGGTGCAGCGGTCTGCTGGGCTCGTGCGCCTCATGCAGCGCCGCTCATCCGCCCATGACGCAACCTTGACCCAAACCTGCTATCCTTGGACCATCTGTTCCGGACCTAAAGGAGGTCTCGTATGAGTGGCATCATCGGCGGGCTGGTCTGGCTCATCATCATCGTGGCGATCGTGATTGCCATTCTCGCCAACACGCTCTTTGTGGTGAAGCAGCAGCACGCGGTCATCATCGAGCGGCTGGGCAAGTTCAACCGCATCGTGGGCGCGGGCTTTCACGCCAAGATCCCCGTTATCGACCGTAAGGCCGCAACGGTCTCTCTCCGCACGATGAAAAACGGCTTCGATATCGACGCCAAGACGGAGGACAACGTCACCATCGGCCTCGAGGTCTCCGCTCAGTATCACGTCTCGTACGACATGGGTGCGGGCCCGGCTGACTCCGGTGTCTACAAGAGCTACTACATGCTGCAGCAGCCGGTAGCCCAGATGCGCGACTTCATTACCGACGCGCTGCGCTCCTCCATCCCCGTTTACACGCTCGACGAGGTCTTTGCCAAGAAGGATGACATCGCCAAGGACGTCAACGCCACCGTGTCCGAGCAGATGGCCGCCTACGGCTTCACGCTCGTGTCGACGCTTATTACGCGCATCGCGCTGCCCGCCGAGGTCGAGGACTCCATGAACCAGATCAACGCCGCCCAGCGTACCAAGGCGGCGGCCCAGGACCTCGCCGAGGCGGATCGTATCCGTCGCGTTACCGAGGCACGTGCCGAGGCCGAGGCCATGGAGAAGGCGGGCGAGGGCATCGCCAACCAGCGCAAGGCCATCGCCGTCGGCATCAAGGACTCGCTCGAGACCATCCAGGAGACCGGCGTCTCCAACGACGAGGCCAACCAGCTCTTCATGTTCACGCAGTGGAGCGAGATGATGACCGAGTTCGCGCGGACCGGTAAGAGCTCCACCGTGGTGCTCCCCGCCGATTTTAAGGCCTCTGCCTCTATGTTCGAGCAGATGCTCACGGCGGGCGAGGCTGACGAGCAGGGCAAAGTCCCGCCTGCGGCCCCGGAGGCGTAAGCGCCCGTGTCATCTCAAAGAATTGCCCGGTGCGGGCTCTGTTGCGCGCTCCTTGCCGTGAGCGCGTGGGTGAGCATTCCCTTAGGGCCCGTTCCCTTCACGCTGCAGACAATGGTGCTTGCCATGTTGCCGGGCGTCCTCGCTCCGCGTGACGCGGTCATGACCGTCGCCGTCTACCTGGTGCTTGGCATTGCGGGCCTGCCCGTCTTTTCCAACATGATGGGCGGCCTCGGCGTCATCGTCGGGCCCACGGGCGGGTTTCTTTGGGGCTTTCTTGTCGGTATGGTTGCCGCAGGTGCCGTTAGCCGCATCAAGAGTCTGCCCGAGTCCGTGCGCGAGGTGCTCTCGCGCGCAGCCCTTTTGACTATCTCCTACGCGTTTGGCACCGCTCAGCTCATGATCGTTGGCAGCATGGCGCTGCCCGCAGCCCTCGCCGCGGCGGTGTTGCCGTTTATCGTGCCCGATATCGTCAAGATGTCGGTCGGCGCTATCCTTGCGCGTGCGGTTGCCCGGGCGCTTCCCGCCCCTGCTCAGTCGAGGTAGTCGTAGGCGCCCACCATGCCCGCAAAGTTGTCGAGCCAGTCTTCCGAGTCGAGGACGGGGCCCTCGAGGATCGCACCCTCGGCATCTGCCGTGGCAGCGAACTCCATGGAGCTGTAGTTTTCAAAAACCTCTGCCTGCTCGAGCTCCTGCTCAACGTAGGCCTTGACGGCAAGCTGATCGTCGACCGAAAGCGATGGGCTTGCCGAGGCGTCGGGCACGAGTCCTAAGACAAACTCGCCCACTTGATAGCCGAGGTCTCGGGCGGAGGGGATGGTGAAGTCAAAATACGACGAGCAGCTAAAGATGAAGCCGTCCTCGGTCGCATCTCCAAAGGCGTATATCGAGTCAATGTCATAGGTGATGTTGGAGAGTATGAGCTCTGAGATCTCGAGCGTGTCGAGGCCGATGCTCTCTGGCTCAACGCCTGAGGCACTGGTGAATGCATCGGTGAATGCCGACGCGACGATCTCGCGGTAGGTGACATCTCCCTCACGCGCCGCTTCAAGCGCAGAGGCGGTTACCTCTTCAGTTGCTATCTTTAAGTCGTCTTGCGCAAGCCAATAGGCGTCGGAATCGTAGTCGTAATACGTATCGTCGTAATTGTCTTCGTAGGTATCGTCAAAAAAGACGGAGTCCACGCAGCTGGAGCAGCTCTCAAGAAGTGTGCTCACTATGCCGGAAAAGGACAGCATAAAGATGAAGGCGATAAGGCAGCCGAGGCGGGAGGAGCGCTTCTTCCAGCCGGAGCCATCGCCAGAACGACGCTTAGCGGCCTTGCGTGCCCGCCAAGCGTTTGCGCTGCTCTCGAGGTCTTGCTGTTTGCTTTGCGCGCGGCGCGCCCCGTCCTCATCTTCCTGAATGGGGGAGACAGGGCCGCTTTCGGCAGGGCTCTGCGCGCTGTCCGAGGAGCGCCAAGTGCGCTGCGGACGATGCTTGCCGTGACCGGGTTCTTTGCGCTCGTTGCGCCGAACCATCCTGCCGATGCCGTCGTCGGCATCGGGGCGTTCGCGCGGCGGCTCAAAATCGGGCTCGCCGCCCGGCATAATGGGATCAGGGGCGTTAAAGGGGTCGATGTTCGGTTCGCGTTCTGGTGTACGCGGCTTCCAAGCCATGTGATCACCTTCCCGAATGCCTGAGGCTCCTTATGCGCGGGCGCACCTGATGATTGGCGCTAGAGGATCCAACCGTCCTCGTCTTCGCTCGCCGGTCCACGGTCCACGTACATCTTGTGCGTACGCTTCTCGGTTACAAATGCAATGATGCCGATAACAGCGATGCCGCCAAAGAACAGCACCGCCAAACCGGCGCGGGTGTTGAAAAGAAAGGTAAAAATACCGTCCATGACTTGTTTGCTTCTCGCCTTCTCCCTAGGGGTCTGGATGCAATAAGTATATACTTGCCAAAGTGCCACGGACGCAAGGGCCGTGCAAGTAGTGATTGAGAAACAGGAGCATACGACCGGGAGGAACCATGCTCGATATCAAATTTGTCCGCGAGACGCCCGATGCCGTCGACAAGGCCATGGCCGATCGACAGACCTCGTGGGACCGCGAGCGCTTCTTTGCCCTCGACGACGAGCGCCGCTCCGTTATTACCGAGGTCGAGGAGCTGCAGGCCACGCGCAATGCCGAGTCGAAGAAGATCGGCGCCCTCATGCGCGAGGGCAAGCGCGACGAGGCGGAGGCCGCCAAGGAGGCCGTCCGCGAGGTGAACGAGAAGATCGACGGCCTTGCCGAGCGCCGCGCCGCTCTTGAGGCCGAGCTTAACGACTTCATGGCCCATCTGCCCAACATCCCCTGCGACGCCACGCCCGTGGGTGTGGACGAGTCCGAGAACCCCGAGCGTCGCCGCTGGGGCACCCCACGCGATTTTGCGGCCGAGGGATTCGAGGCCAAAGCGCACTGGGACCTCGGTACTGACCTCGGCATCCTCGACTTCGACCGCGGCTCCAAGCTCTCCGGCGCGCGCTTCACGGTGCTCGCCGGCGCCGGCGCGCAGCTCGACCGTGCTCTCGAGAACTTCTTCCTGAACACGCATATCGCCCGCGGTTTCAAGGAGTTCATCCCGCCGGTGATCGTCAACCGCGAGATTATGTACGGCACGGGCCAGCTGCCCAAGTTTGAGGACGACGCCTATCACACGGGCGAGGATCAGTTCCTCATTCCTACGGCCGAGGTCGCGCTCACCAACCTGCATGCGGGCGAGATTCTGAACGCCGCCGATCTTCCGCTCCGCTATACTGCGGGCACGCCCTGCTTCCGCGAGGAAGCGGGTTCTGCCGGCCGCGACACCCGCGGCATCATCCGTCAGCACCAGTTCACCAAGGTGGAGATGGTCAAGTTCGCCAAGCCCGAGGAGTCCGACGACGAGCTGGAGAGCATGGTCGCCGAGGCCGAGTATATCCTCCAGCAGCTGGGACTCCCGTACCGCGTGATTTCGCTCTGCACGGGTGACCTTGGCTTCTCCGCGCGTCAGACCTATGACATCGAGGTTTGGCTGCCGAGCTACAACGCCTATAAGGAGATTTCGAGCTGCTCCAACTGCGGCGACTTCCAGGCGCGTCGCGCCAACATCCGCTACCGCGACCCGGAGAACTTCAAGGGTACGCGCTACGTCCACACCCTGAACGGCTCTGGTCTGCCCACGGGCCGCACTATGGCTGCGATTATGGAGAACTACCAGAACGCCGACGGTTCCATCACGGTGCCCGAGGTCCTGCGTCCCTACATGGGCGGTCTCGAGGTCATCCGCTAACGGCATTTCTCTTGCCGCGCAGGCCCCGACCCCTTTTCCAGAAAGACGAGCGCTTCGCTCGTTGCACGATCGTCTTTCTGGAAAAGGGGTCGGGGCCTTTTGCTGTCGAGAGGAAGCAAGCCCTGAGATTGCGAACCCTGGAGGACGAGGCCTTAACGGGCCCGGCGCTCGAAGAAGGTTAGTGCGTTTTCGGCACAGAGTTTGGCGGTAAGGCGCGCGCCAAAGCGAGCCTCGAGTCTTTGCTGGAATGCGGGCATCTCGGCTGCCGTCTCGATTACGGGCGGGGTGTCGCAGCCGTCAAAATCACTGCCCAGGGCGATGGCGTCCTCACCGCCGAGCTCAAGCCAATGGTCGATGTGGCGCGAGATATCGTCAAACGAGGGCGGGGTGGCAGGAGCTGCATCGCTCAAGAAGATATCGGCAAAGTTCAGCCCTACGATGCCCCCGCGGTCGCGAATCTCGGCAAACTGGTCGTCAGTGAGGTTGCGGCGGTGTCCGTAGACGCTGCGGCTGTTGGAATGGCTCGCCACAAACGGGCGCTCGGTGAGCGAGGCAACTTCTGCAAAGCAGCGATCGTTCAAGTGAGACACGTCAAGAACCATGCGTTCGTGCTCCATCTCGGCGATTACGGCGCGGCCGGTCGCGGTAAGACCGCGCTCCGGGGCGTCGTGCCCGCTTGCGAGGGGACCGGGTGCATTCCAGCTGAGCGATGCCATGAGTACGCCCAGGTCAGATGCGGCAGCTACGAGGCGAGGATCCTCGGCAAACAGCGTCGCGTTTTCGATGGTGCGAATCGCCACGGCATGCCCTGCACGGAGCGCGGGGCGGATGTCCGCGGCGCTTTGCGCCAGTGTGATGTGCGGGGCGTTGCGCTCGACCTGCTCGCCTAGATAGGTGCTTACGTGGTCAAAAAACGCATGCGCCTGCGCTGGCGTGAGCTCATCGGGGATGTAGCACGCAAAACATTGTGCCCAGCTCAGCTGCCCAATCTTTTCGAGCGAGATGTGCCCGTGGTTGCGGGCCAGCTGGGTGATGCCGGCGGGATCGTTCTCGTCGCCCGGTCCGTAGGTGTCCATGCTTAGACGCTCGCGCAGGGCGGCGGGAAGCGATTGCCAGGCGAGGCGGTCGGCGGTATCGCAATGCAGATCAAAAACCGGATAGGGCATAGGGGCTCCTTCAACGCGTGCTTTCTGCCATTGTAGCCGTGCTATTCATATCACATCGTGCGGACAAAGCCCGAAAACAAGCGAACAAAAGTTCCACGAACAGATGTTTGCATATTGCCGTACACTGATGCCATCAGATGGGCCGGATGAAGGAGGCAAGCAACATGGGTGAGCGGAACGAACTAGTTGTGACGGCGATGCTGTTTGAGAACGAGCCGGACGAGGAGCGCCTAAAGATTGAGGCATCCCTTTTGGGTGACGGCAGTCTGTTGATCCATCAGGAAAGCGAGGGGGATTTGACGCGCTGGTGCTTTGAGGAGTCCCCGCATACGGTCGATACGCTTGTGGATGCTCCCGGGGTGCGAGGCCTTGGCGATTACTTCCATGTCGATACGCCCGAGCAGGTGCTGGAAGTGCTCGTGATGGGGTTCACCGGATACGATGCGGGCGTGAGAATCCGAGAGCTTCTAAAGCGTTTGGAGCTCTCTTACGAGGTGCATGAGCAAGCAATCGTGCGCTGAGATTCTGACCGTAATCTACCTCTTAAAATATTACGAAAGTAGGACGGATGTATGGAGTGCACGACTATAATTCATAGCAGAGTGATGAAAAGGCATCCTAATCTAGGGGAATGCGAGGTCGCATTTGCCTGGGAGGGATATCTTTGTTCGGCTATTCGCATCCCTGGGGAACGGGAGGTTCGTTTGGGATTTGACCAGCAGGGCAGACTGATTGAAATGGTCGGCGTTCATACCATTGACGGTTGGCTGGTCTTTCATGCAATGACGCCTCCCTCAAATAAGACTATTGACGAGATGCGGCGTGCAATGAGGAGGTTGTAATTATGTCGGAATATCATCTTTCAAACGGAACGGTCATCACCGATGAGGATCTAGAGAAAGAGGCACTGGAGTATGAAAAGGGGGAGTGGGACGGGCATCTCGTGAACGCTCGTTCTGGTCGCCCGAGAATATCGGATGAGGCGTTGGTGACGGTGCCTGTCAAATTTCCGGTGTCCATGGTCGCGGCCATAGATCGCAAGACCAATAACCGTTCCGATTACATTCGCAAGGCGGTTGCCGCAACGTTGTAGCAACACAGCTGCCCGCTCGTAGCGGTTCGATGGTGTCAGGTGTACCTGGTTTAGATAACAAAAGAGGGCCCTCGGGCCCTCTCGCAATTCGTTGTGGTGCGGCATGTAGGATTCGAACCTACGACCTTTTGATTCGTAGTCAAACGCTCTATCCAGCTGAGCTAATGCCGCAGCGCATGGGATATAATCGCACGCTCCCCGCCCGGCGTCAAGAACTTTCTCAAATTCTTTTTTACGGCACAAGAATGGTGAGTAAAGGGAGGGGGATACGACGAGCGGCGAGCGTGAACGTATGCAGCTGGCGTATGTTTGGCCATGAGGTATGGGTATTATTCTCGGGTCGTCGAATCCGCCATAATAGCCATGTACGGTTTTGCGTTATCAGGGGAGGATTGCATATGACCGCGACTGAGCCCGCGAAAGTCTATTTCACTAACTTGCGCACGCACGCAAAGGAGAGTCAGCTCGACAAGCTGAAGCGCCTTATCAAGCGTGCCGGTATTGAGCAGATTGATTTCCAGAACAAGTTCGTCGCCATCAAGATTCATTTCGGCGAGCTTGGCAACCTGTCGTTCTTGCGCCCCAACTATGCTCGCGCTGTTGCCGATGTGGTAAAAGAGCTCGGTGGAAAGCCGTTCCTCACCGACTGCAACACGCTTTATGTGGGTAGCCGCAAAAACGCGCTCGAGCATATCGACTGCGCCTATCAGAACGGCTTTACGCCCTATGCCACAGGCTGCCATGTGATCATTGCCGATGGTCTTAAGGGCACCGATGAGACACTCGTTCCCGTCAAGGGCGGCGAGTACGTGAAAGAGGCAAAGATCGGCCACGCGCTCATGGATGCCGATATCGTCATCTCGCTCACGCATTTCAAGGGGCATGAGCAGGCAGGCTTTGGCGGCGCCATGAAGAACCTCGGCATGGGTGGCGGTAGCCGTGCGGGCAAGATGGAGCAGCATGCCGCCGGCAAGCCGAGCGTGAAGGTTGATCGGTGCATCGGCTGCCATGCATGTGAGCGCATCTGCGCCCATGGCGCGGTCTCGTTTGACGAGACGCGCGAGCGCGAGCTTGCGAACGGTACGGTCCGCACCGTGCATGTGGCTCATATAGATCACGACCGCTGCGTGGGCTGCGGCCGTTGCATCGGTGCGTGCAACCAGGATGCCATCGAACCCGATTACGACCAGGCGGTAGAGGTGCTCAACTACAAGATTGCCGAGTACACCAAAGCGGTTGTGCAGGATCGCCCGAGCTTCCACATTTCGCTTGCGATTGATATTTCGCCTAACTGCGATTGCCACCCCGAGAACGACACGCCGATTGTGAACGATATCGGTATGTTTGCGAGCTTCGATCCGGTTGCCATCGACCAGGCGTGCATCGACGCCGCGCTTGCGCAGGCGCCGCTGCCTAACACGGAGCTCACCGACCAGCGTGCCAAGCTCGAGGAGGCGGGCGAGCTCGACGAGGAGCATGCGCACGACCACTTCTATGTGACGCACCCCGATACCGACTGGAAGAGCATGATCGAGCATGCTGAGAAGATTGGGCTCGGTACGAGCAGCTACGAGCTCATCGAGGTCAAGTAGTCACTAGGGCACATATTGTCGTTATACGAGATGGCTGGGGCGCTTTTATTGCTCTGGCCATCTTTTTCAAAGCGTTGTGGGCGCGCAGCCCTAGGAGCGTGCTGCCATCCTTCTTTTTATGTCTCTTACGTTAGCGGGGGAGCTATCTGCTATAGTTATGAGCAGTCTATGTTGGAGGATTGACTCAGTACATGTCTGCTTCTAGCGACAGTTCTTCACCGCGAAGTACCTCGGGCGCTGCCAATGCGCCCGTGTCCATTCCGCTTGAGGATGGCGCAACTCCCTCCGGGGAGGTTGACGTATGCGCCACGTGCCGCAAGCGCCGCAAATCCTGCCCTAAATATCCCCGCGTCGAGGACGCCTCTGCAAAGGGGCTACCTCTTTATACGCTGGGGGAGGAGATTGCCAATTCCATCACGCACGGCATCGGCGTTCTGCTTGCTATTGCAGGTCTCGTCCTTCTGATTGTTAAGGCCGCGCTCGGCGGTGCCGAGTCCACGCACATTGCCTCGGCGATTGTGTTTGGCGTGACGCTCATCCTCGAGTACCTCGCCTCCACGCTCTATCACGCTATCCAGGTGCCTGCCGCCAAACGTGTCTTCCGCATTATCGACCACAGCAGCATCTACCTGCTTATTGCAGGCAGCTATACGCCGTTTTGCCTCGTTACCTTGGCAGACGCCGGCGGCATCGTGATGTTTGTGGTCGTGTGGGCGCTCGCTTTCGCTGGGATCTCGTTTGAGATCATCGGCCGCCAGCGTCAGCCGCGTTGGGTCACTATCATCATCTACCTCTGCATGGGTTGGCTCGTGGTCTTCCGCCTGCCGCAGCTCATCGCCGCGCTCGATCCCGTTGCGCTCGCCCTGCTTACCGTGGGCGGTCTCTGCTACACCATCGGCTGCGCCTTCTACGTTATGAAGAAGGTTCGCTATATGCACAGTGTCTGGCACCTGTGGGTGCTTGCCGGCAGCATATTCCAATTCATGGCGGTGATCTTGTACGTGATCTAATGTGACTCCGCGCGCTCTGCGCGCCCACGCCGCTCGCCGGAACAGCTCCGGCACTTATATCCACCAGACCTGGGAGGTTTGATTTCGCCTTATGGGCATTGCGATATCCATTGTTGCCACGCTTCTTCTCACCCTGCTGAACGGCTATTTCTCCATGTCGGAGATGGCGCTCACCACCGCAAAGCGCGCCAGCCTCGAGCACGATGCCGAGGAGGGCGACAAGCGCGCGACCGCCGCTCTCGAGCTTGCCGCAGACTCGACGGACTTCCTCGCGACCATCCAGGTCGCCATTACGCTCGTCGGCTTCTTCTCGGCGACGGTGTCGTCCAACACGCTTTCTGACCCGCTGACGACGTGGGTCGAGTCCTTTGGCATCGCCCCGCTTTCCGCGATCGCCCCGGTTGCCTCGCCCATCGTCATCACTCTTATCGTTTCGTACCTCTCGATCGTCATCGGCGAGCTCGTGCCCAAGCGCATCGGCCTCTCTGACGCCGAGGGCATGGCCAAGTCCGTCGCCGGCCCCATCATGTTCTTCCGCAAGATCGCCCGCCCGCTCGTGTGGCTCACCCAGGCGTCTGCCAACGGCATTTCGGCGCTGCTTGGCATCAAGAGCGCTGACGACCGCCAGAACGTGTCCGAGGAGGAGATCAAGTACATGGTCTCCGAGCAGGATGGCATGCGCGACGAGGAGAAGCGCATGATCCACGAGATCTTTGACCTTGGCGACGCTGTGGCACGCGAGGTCATGGTCCCGCGTGTGGACGTGGAGATGGTCGAGGATACCGACACGGTCGAGCAGGTGCTCGACGTCATGCGCAAGACCGGCTTCTCACGCGTGCCGGTCTACCACGAGGATCCCGACAACGTCGTGGGTATCGCGCACATCAAGGATCTGATTGAGCTCGCACTGTCGAGCGAGGGTAAGCGCCCGGTGAGCACGAGCCTGCGCGACGTTACGTTTGTGCCTGACACCAAGGACATCCTGCCCTTGCTCTCTGAGATGCAGACGGCGCGCGAGCGCATGGTCGTGGTGGTGGACGAGTACGGCGGAACGGCTGGCGTCATCACCATCGAGGACATCGTCGAAGAGGTCGTGGGCGAGATTGAGGACGAGTTCGATCCCGACAACAAGTACCTCACGCGCCTCTCGCGCCGCGAGTGGCTGGTGGACGGTCGCTTTAGCTGCGACGATGCCGCCGAGCTTGGCTGGCCCATTGAGGAGAGCGACGATTACGAGACCATTGCCGGCTGGATCATGGATTTCTGCGACTCGGTGCCGAGCATCGGCGAGATCTTTGAGCAGAACGGTTACAAGTTCAAAGTCCAGTCCATGCGCGGACAGCGTATCTCGCTTATCCGCGTGACGGCCCCCGAGGAGAGCGAGACGCCTGCTGAGCAGGGCAATGTAGCCAACACGAACGACTCTGGCGACGCGGCGTCGGCGGGCGTCGCACACGAGGCGCGCTCCGATGAGGCCGCGGGCGATGCCCGATAGGTCGACTGCGCTAGAATATCGAGCATAGAGCCGCGAGATGTGCCCGCCGCGAGGCGCGTAGGGCAGAAAGGTCGGACAGCCATGGCAGACCTGTTCAACATCATGAAGATCCATGTGGGCGAGGACAAGCTTCGCGCCCGCGTCCTGGTGAACCCCGGCATGCCGGTGCGCACCTCCGAGGATATTGAGGCGACGGCGCGCGTCTACTATCTGGCTCCGGCCATCGCTCAGCACGCCTGCTACGGAGACGCGGGCGAGAAGTTCCAGGACTGCATGGGCGATACCGAGCTCGCGCACCTGCTCGAGCACCTCACCGTTGAGATCATGAACCAGACGGGGCTCGCGGGCGATATCTCCTTTGGTCGTACCCGTGGCGTTGCGGAGGATCCGCGCCTCTTTGACATCGAGCTCGGGTGCCCCGATGATGCGCTTACCATTGGCGCCCTGTCTTCGGCGGCGTTCATGATGCAGTGGGCGTTCGTCAACCCCGATGCCCCCGCGCCCGACTTTGAGGGCACGGTTGCCGCGCTCACCCAGTTGGTGTCGAGCTTGCGTGGGGAGGGCGCGCCCGAGGGCGACGAGCCCGCTGCCGAGGAACTCGCCGAGGGCATTGTCGCCGATGAAGAGGCTGCCGAGCCGCTCGCCGATGAGGCCGAGGATGCCCCGCATACCGAGGACATCGCGAGCGACGCCGTCTTTGGTGGTGCCGCTGCGGCGCACGTCGAGTAGCATACGTTCATAGGGAGCAGACGGGATGCGCCGTTTATCGGGCGCATCTGCTCGATGCCGCGCTATGCGGGTATAATGAAGCGCACCTGTAGATATGAATCTCACGGAAGGGATCGACATGGGTAAGACGTTCAGCTTTGTTGCCGGTGCCGTCATCGGCGCCGCCGCCGGTACGATCATCGGCATCCTCACCGCCCCGCGTTCGGGTGCGGAGACCCGTGCGATGGCGAGCGATATGGCCAACGACGCGTGGGATAACGCCCGCGATTTCTACGAGCAGGGCACCGAGCAGGTCCGCTCCGCCATGAACGACTTCGGTCCCATGGTCGATGCCAAGACCGATGAACTCCGCGCCAAGGTCGACCTCGCCCGCGAGCGCATGGATCAGCTGCGCGAGACCATCAACGAGGCCGTCTCTTCCGGCAACGTGACGCCCGCCATGGACGTCGAGGTCGAGGTCGCTCCAGCCGCAGAGGCTGCTGCCGAGGCGTAATGCGCGCACAGGATTTTCAGGGCATCAAGCTCTACCGCGTGCCGCCTCAGGGCAAGCGTACCGCTAAAGACGGCACGCCGGTGCGCCCGAAGAAGATGGGCAAGCTCCATTTTCCCGTCTTCACCCCCGAGGGTTCGCGCCTCGTGGGCTTTATGTGCACCCCGCCCGAGATAGCCGGCATGGTCAAGCGACCGGACTTCTTTGTGGCATACGACGCCCTCGAACCGTTCGAGGGCGTCCTTTGTGCCGTCGATGAGAAGGCGTCTTTCGACAAAGCCGCGGCAAAGCGGTTGGGCATCGATTTGGATCGCTGCCTCATCTGGACGGGCATGGACGTCCGCACCCAATCCGGGAGCTCGCTGGGGTATTGCGCCGATGCGACCTTCGATCCCAAGACCGGCAAGGTCTCCCATTACGCGCTGACGCGCGGTGCCACGGCAAGCGTTCTTTTGGGCGATGTCGAGATGCCCGCTCAGTATCTGCGCGGCTACTGCGACGGTTACATGATTGTTGACGACGCCGTGGCCGACCTCGAGGTCTCGGGCGGTGCCGCTGCGCGAGCCGCGGAGGTCACCGTCAAGGTGAGCGCAAAGGTAAAAGAGGGAGCCAAGGTCCTTGACGACCACGGTTCGGTTGCCGTAGAGAAGGGCACCCGCGCCGTTGGACGCCAGCTTGGCAAGACTAAGGGTATGTTCCGGGCCTTCAAGAGCGAATTCAAGAAGGCTGCGGGCACCGATACCAAGAAGAAGGGCAAGTAGCGCTCACGGCGCCGACGACGGGACGCGGCGTCGCGCGCTTGCCTCACACATACGGGGTCCCGTCCCCATGGCGAGGAGGAGAACCATTGCCTAAACGTAGAACCTCCTACTCATCGCCCCGCCCGACGATGCGCACGGGCAAAAGGGGCTATCAGCTACCGCAGGGGCGCGCGCGTGCGCGTCGCCGCCCGGGTGCCACGTACCTCAACCATTCTCAGGGCTTCGGTAGGCGCCGGAGCGGTTTTCGCGCGAGCGGTCCCAACACACGCAAGCCCTACGCCTACCTGGCGATTGGCTGCGCCTTCCTGTTCTTTTTAGCGACTGTCATCTGGTACCTCAACCGCTCGGTGGACATCACCTATAACGGTGAGCCCGCGAGCGCGCGCATCAACTCGACAATCGCGCAGTTTATCGAGGACAACGGTCTTGCCGAGGAATACGATTCCGGCAATCTTTTGGCCGTTGACGACTCCGTGCTCGAGCGCGGGGCGGGTGCGCGCTATACCGTCACGCTGAATGGGGAGGAAGTCCCGGCCGACGCCTATGAGACGACAAAGCTCACCGGCGGCGAAGAGCTTACCGTCGACGACGGCGCCGACGTGTATGAGGAGCACGACGTCCAGGCAACCGATATCATGCCCACGGTCACTATCGACGGCACCGGCGCCATCCAGTACGTGAAGACGTGGGGCCGGCCCGGTCGCTCCGAGATTTGGACAGGTAAGGTCTCGGGCATCACGGCCGACCGCGGCATTGTGCAAGAGGTCGTCAACTGCGAGATTGCCCAGGCCTCGGTCTTTACCGAGGACAGCGAGAAGCTCGTTGCCCTTACCTTTGACGAGGGACCGAGCTCCTATACCGAGCAGATCCTTTCCATCCTTACCGAGAAGGGCGTCAAGGCGACGTTCTTCTTGCAGGGTGATGCGGCGGAGGCGAACCCGGCTGCCGCGCGCGCCATTGCGGATGCGGGTTGCGAGATAGGCTCGAACACCTATAGCGACACCGACCTCACCGGTCTTTCCGCAGATGAGGTCCGCTCTCAGATCGAGCGCGGTGCCGATGCGATCGAGGCCGCCTCTGGCGTGCGCCCGACGGTTCTGCGCGCGCCGTACGCCTCCTTCAGCCTCGAGAACTGGACGCAGGCGATGGATTTGGTCAGCGCCGTGGTCTCGTGGAACGTCGACTCGGGCGATTGGCTTGTCCCGGGCGCCGACGAGGTCACAGACACGGTGGTGGGCTCCGTTCGGGCGGGCAGCATCGTCCTTCTGACCGACGGCGATGCAACCGGCGAGCAGACGCTCGAGGCGCTTCCTCAGATTATCGATCGTCTGCAGGAGGAGGGCTTTACACTCGTTACGCTCTCCGAACTCATCAAGAGCGACGTCGACCTGCGGGAAGAGGTTGACCTTACCAAGGTGGGCATGCCCGAGGGGGCATCGCTTCCGGTTATCCCCGAAGAAGAGGAGTAGCGGGGTTGCGTGCAAGTTTGCCTAGAGGAACAACGTATGATTGATAGGGGAGCAACTCACGATTGAGTCACTTGCGATGAGCTGGGCAAACAACTACGCTGAGCGCAGCTCGATGTCATTGGATTGCCGGGGAAGGTGGATTTCATGTCCCATAGGGACCATGTAGAAATCGGTAAGGCGACAAACCTCCATTACGGCAAGCGCCGTCATGGGTCGGGTGGTGCTGTCGCGCCAACATACCGGCCACAGACCATCTACTCCACCATCAAGGAGACCCGCCGCCCCACGTCGCGAACGTCTTCTACCCGTCCGCCGCGCCGCGGCGGCTCTGCGGCGATCGCGGTGGTTGCGCTCTTTGTCGTACTGCTTTTGGGTGCAGGCATTGGCGGCTGGTATTTCTTCTTGCGCGATATCAAGCTGACCGTGAACGGTCAGGATATGACCGCACGCATCAACACGCCGCTTGCCAATCTGCTTGCCGATACCGAGTACTTGGGTGTGCAGCCCGGACGCCTTCTTTCCATCACGGGCAATGTCATCGACGAGCAGGGCGGTGTGCTTTGCACTGTGACCTACAACGGCGAGAACGTTGCCGAGCAGGATTTTGCCGGAACGCTTCTTAAGGACGGTGACGAGGTTGCCGTGGGAAACGGGACCGACGTCGAGGAGCCGAGCCACGAGGAAGAGGCCTCGCTTGCCCCGGGTGTTCAAAAGGAACGGGGCGGCGCGGTGCAGTTTGTCTCGCAATGGGGCAAGGCAGGCAAAAAGACGGTGCGCCGGGGCGAGCGCTCGGGCGAGACCGTCGACGTGGAAGTTGTCGAGCCTGCGACCGATATGATTGTGAGTTCCATCAATCTGGAGCCCGCGGGCGGCCCCTACATTGCGCTTACCTTCGACGACGGCCCGAGCAAATACACGCCCGAGATTCTGCGCATCCTCAAGGAGAAGAACGCGGTGGCGACCTTCTTTAACTTGGGAAGCCAGGCGAGCGGCAACCAGGACGGGTGCCGTGCGATCGTGGATGCGGGCTGCGAGCTCGCCAGCCACACCAACGCGCACCAGAACCTCCCCACGCTCGATCGCGATGCGCTCCGCCAGGAGATTACCTCTGCCGCCGATGCCCTCGAGCAGGCGTCTGGCGTGCGCCCACAGATGATGCGTGCCCCCTATGGTGCGTTTACCGAGGTGGAGTGGGCGCGTGCGGGCGACATCATCTCGACGAACGTCCTCTGGAACATCGACACGCTCGACTGGGAGCGCCCGGGTGCTGCGGCCATCACCAGTGCGGTGCTGAACGGCGCGCGCAACGGCTCCATCGTCCTCATGCACGACGGCGGCGGTAACCGCGAGCAAGATATCGAGGCTCTGCCTGGCATTATCGACGGGCTGCGCGAGCGCGGCTACACGCTGGTTACCGTGAGCGAGCTCATGCGTCTTGACGGACGCGTGCCCGAGGAAGTTATTAAGGGCACCGTGTCGCTGCCCGAGGGCGCGGTCATGCCCGAGGTGTAGCGCCTCCGGGCTCGTCAGCAATCTGTTCAAGGCCGAACGGGGCGCTCCGCACGTGCGGGTGCCTCGTTCGTGCTATAGTGACAAGGCTGTCTCTAAAGGGTTACTAGAAAGGGCTATGGTGAAATCCAAACCTCGACCTCATAGTCGGTAACCCCTGCGAGTGCTTCTTCGGCGCGCGCACGGGGTGCCCACCCGCACGAGGGCCCGTTGTGCCGGCCCGTCGCTGCGCGTCTCATATGGGCGGGGCCTGACTCCGCGTCCCGGTGCTTGCGGTGCCCGGGAGATTTGCCGTGAAGGAGCGCTAATGAACTATTTATCCGAGATGCTCAAGCTCCCCGTCGTCGATGTGGCGGGGGAGAAGCTCGGTGTCGTTAACGATTTGGGCATCGCCACCGGCGAGGTCTTTCCCCATGTCACCTCGCTTGCGTTCCAAGGGCCGGGCAAGACGCCCTTTATGATCAGCTGGCGCAAATACGTCGACCATATCGACGAGACCGGCGTTTACCTCAAAGCGGTGAGCACCGATGTGCGCTTCTCGTACCTGCAGCCCGACGAGGTGCTGCTTGCCCGCGATATCCTGAACAAGCAGATCGTCGACACGCAGGGCATGAAGGTCGTGCGCGTGAACGACATCAAGCTCTCCGCCACCGGTGAGAACCAGCTGCGTCTGCTGGGCGCCGAGGTGGGCGCCCGCGGCCTTCTGCGTTCGCTCCATCCGGCGTGCGAGCGTATCGTCACCACGCTCGCCAAGTGCCTAGGGCGCCCCTTAAAAGAGGAGATCATCGCGTGGTCCTATATGGACCTGCTTGACCGCTCCACGCGCGACATCAAGCTCTCGGTCTCGCACAAGACCTTAGACGAGCTCCATCCTGCCGACATCGCCGATATTATCGAGCAACTCGACCCGCGCCTGCGCGCCCAGGTTTTCAACCAGCTCGATACGGCGCAGGCGGCCGAGGCCATCGGCGAGATTGATGACGACGACCTCGCGGCAGAGGTCCTCGAGGGCATGAGCGACCGCGACGCGTCCAGCATGCTCGCCCTCATGGACCCGGACGACGCCGCCGCGCTCATTGAGGAACTCGATTACGAGAAGGCCGAGAAGCTCCTGCGCCTCATGGGCGTTAAGGAGGAGAAGGCGATTCGTACCCTTCTGGGGTATGAGGAGGACACGGCCGGTCGTATCATGACCTCCGAGTTTGTGGCCCTTCCCGCAACCGCTACGGTAGCCGACGCCATCGAGGCCATCCGCGCGCTCGACGAGGACTTCGAGAGCATCTACTACGTTTATACGCTGGACCCCGCGGGCGCGCTCACGGGCGTGCTCAGCCTGCGCGCGCTCATCGTTGCCGAGGCGGACGCGCGCCTCTCTGGCCTCTCGTATCGCGACGTGGTCTGGGTCGCTCCCGACCTCGACCAGGAAGACGTTGCCGACGAGATGACCAAATACAACCTCGCGGCGATCCCGGTCTGCGACGACGCCCGCCACATCTTGGGCATCGTCACCGTCGACGACGCCCTCGACGTCATTGCCGAGGAGCACGAGGAGGACCTGCAGATTGCCGGTGTGGGCGCGACCGAGGGCGGTTCGGGAGAGCCCGTGCACGTCTTTGGCTGGTTTGCGCACCGCCAGTACTGGCTGCTTGTCTGGGCGGTGGCCTCGGGTATCGTCGCGAGTGTGCTCGGCGCGCTCGGCGGGGCGCCGGAGCTCTTCATCTACCCCATGTGCGTCATGCCCGTGGTACTGCTTGCTGCCAACCGCGCGGTCGCTTTTGTGAAGAACTACTACCTCGAGTACAGCGAGCCGGAGGACGGGGGCAAGCCCTACCTCGGCTTCTTTGTCCAGACGGCATTTGTGGGCCTTGTGCTCGGTGCGGTCATCTACCTCTGCGGCCAGCTCGTCATCGGCGCGGCGTATCCCGATGGCACCGCTGCTTCGGTTATAGACGAGCTCCTCAGTGCGTGCTTTGCCTGCGCGGCGCTGGTGGCATTCTTGAGCTGCGCCACGTCGGTGGCGTATCTGGCCATCCTTTTCTGGCGCGATGAGCACGATCGCAACACCTCCGGAAACGCCCTGTCCGTTACGGCGATGCTCGTCGCTTGTGCTCTTTATAGCGCCGCCTCCGTTGCGGCGACGCTCGCGGTTGTGGCGTAGCTGATCGGCTGGTGTGTGCGATGGCTCGCGACCATACGGACAAACTGACGCTTGCCGCGGTGCTCGGCGCCATGGGGCCGGGCCTTTTGGCGGCGCTTGCCGGCAACGACGCCGGTGGCATTGCCACCTATTCGAGCGCCGGCGCCACCTATGGCTACCGGACGCTGTGGATCTTGCCCATCATGGCGGTGCTGCTCATTGTGGTGCAGGAGACGGCGGCGCGCTGCGGGTGCGTGACGGGTAAGGGCTTTGCGTCCCTCATCCGCGAGAAATTTGGTATCCGCCGAAGCGCCCTTGCCATGGCGGCGCTGCTTATCGCCAACACGGCGGTCACCATCTCCGAGTTTGCAGGACTTGCGAGCGGCCTTGCGCTCTTTGGGGTGCCCAAGACCATTTCTGTCCCGCTCATGGGCCTTGTGATCTGGCTGCTCACCATGGCGGGGAGTTTCCGACGCATCGAGCGCGTGCTGCTGGCGGTGAGCTGCGTGTTTGTGACCTACGTGGTCGCTGCGTTTATGGTGGGGCCCAACTGGGGGGACGTTGCTACCTCGACGGTGGTTCCCCACCTGGTGGCGAGCCCCGACTACGTGTCGCTTCTGGTTGCCACTATCGGTACCACCATTGCCCCGTGGATGATCTTTCTCGCGCAAAACAACGTGGTCGATAAGAACGCCGACGAGTCCGACATCCCGCTGCAGCGCGTGGACACCGTGTCGGGCTCGGTGCTCGCCTGCGCCATTGCCTGGTTCATCATTGTGACCACGGGGTCGGTGCTCTTCCCGGCGGGCATCGGGGTCTCCGATGCCGCTGACGCGGCGCTTGCCCTCGAGCCTATCGTGGGTCCGTGGTCGACGGTGCTTTTTGCGGCCGGCCTCGTGGCGGCGAGTTTTCTTGCCGCCTGCGTGCTGCCGGGCGTGACGTCGTCTGCCATCTGCGAGGCCTTTGGCTGGGAGCGCGGCGCCGACCGCAGCTGGGATGAGGCGCCCGTCTACCGCGGCATCATTACCGCTGTCATCATCTGCGCGGCGCTGCTCGTCATCCTGCCCGGCGTGAACCTCTTTGAGATTATGATGTCGGCGCAGGTCATCAATGGTGTGCTTCTGCCAGTGCTGCTCGTGTTTTTGGTCTTTATCGCAAGCGACAAGATCATCATGGGGACGTATCGCAACGGGCGCGTGTGGAACATCCTCACGTGGGCGACCATCGCCCTCATCACGGTGCTCACCGTAGTCATGTTTGCGCTCATGCTCTTGGGGTTCTAGCACAAGGGCAAGCCCAGTACGGTCTGTTCCTGAGCTTTTGATTGAGACGGGTGCGTTTGGGCGGTCCTCGGTCGCGCAGGCAGGGTGCAGGTATTACAGTAGGTGGGCTGTAGAGTCTGAGAAACGGATATACCTGCCGCCTATGTTGCCTTTTTCTTTCCAACCCGATTCACGTCGTCGCCCGTCTACGTCCCCGCGCGCACCGCAGCGCCGCGCGGGCGCGGGGCGCCCTGTTGCCGGCCAAAGACCTGTTGCCTCCCAGAGCGGCTCCGCTCGCCGCGCTGGCGCAACTTCCCGCGGCACCGGCGCTCGTCCTTCTGCCGCCCCTGCTGTTGCGGCGGCTGCGCCTGCGTCCGCACCGCGCCGTATGCGCTACATCCCCGCCCTCGATGGTATCCGCACGCTCGCCGTCATCGCAGTGGTGCTCTACCACCTGCATCTGCCTTGGGCACAGGGCGGCCTGCTTGGCGTGACGATGTTCTTTGTTCTGTCCGGTTACCTCATCACGCGTCTTCTTATCGCGGAGTTTGACCAGTCGGGCAAGATTGACCTCAAGAGCTTCTGGCTGCGCCGCATCCGTCGTCTGCTGCCGGCAATCGTGACCGTTGTGGTTGTCACCATCGTGCTCTGCACTATCTTCAACCACGTCATGCTCACCAAGATGCGTCCGGACATCATCCCGTCGCTTTTGTTCGTCAACAACTGGTGGCAGATCTTCAACAACGTCTCGTACTTCAACGCGCTCGGCGACCCCTCACCGCTCACGCACTTTTGGTCGCTCGCCATCGAGGAGCAGTTCTACCTCGTCTGGCCGCCGGTTCTTCTGGTGATGCTGCGCGTCGGCACCCGTCACCGCGTGGCGCGCCGCTTTGTGCTTGTGCTCGCCATCGTCTCGGCCGCGGCGATGACGCTTCTCTATGATCCGGCGGCCGACCCGAGCCGCCTGTACTACGGAACCGATACCCGGGCGTTCTCGCTGCTGTTGGGTGCCTGGCTCGCGTTCATTCCCGAGGGGTCCATGCGCCCCGCGCGCCTGGTGCGCGTGCTCGGCCTTGACCGCTTCCTCCCGGCGCTTGCAGAAAACGATGCCGACGCCGAGGCGCTCACGCCCGAGGAGCTCGCTGCGCTTAACGTGGCCACGCCGAGCACATACGGCGCTGCCGCATCGCGCCCCTCGCGCCGCGGCGCTGCGGGGGCGGCCGAGAGCGACAAGGTCTGGCAGCTCGATGTGATTGGCCTTATCGGCATCGTCGGTCTTGTGCTCATGGTGCTCTTCACCAACGGATACACCGCGTTTCAGTACCAGGGCGGCACGCTGTTCGCCACCGTGTTGACCCTGATGGTCATCGCCGCCGCCGTCCAGCCGGGCGGCATGGTCGCCCGTGCGCTCTCGCTGCCGCCACTCGTGTGGCTCGGCCAGCGCTCGTACAGCATTTATCTTTGGCACTACCCGTTGCTTCTGCTTATGAATCCGGTTTCCAACATCAACGAGACCCCGTGGTGGATGCTCATCATCCAGGCGCTGGTTGTGGTGGCGGCGGCCGAGATCTCCTACCGCTTCATCGAGACGCCGTTCCGCAAGGGTGCCTTTGGTGCCTTCCTGCGCCGCGTTCGTGCCGAGGGTGCGACGCCGGCGGGGATCGTGCGCGCCCATCCGGTGCGCGCGGGCGCCCTGGCGCTCGTGCTCGCTGTTGCTTTGGGTGGTCTGGTCTTTGTGCCGGACACCTCGGCGCTCTCTGCCGAGGGCGCGGCGGTGCTCAACACCGAGGAGGATGCCGCGACGGATGCCGACGCGGCGGACACCACCGGTGATACCGAGGGCGCAACCGAGTCCTCCGATCAGGGCACGACGGAAGATCCTTCCACCGATGCGGTCGTTGCGGGGGAGGACGGGTTCCCGGAGGGCTCCTACGACGTGGTCATGGTGGGCGACTCCGTGTCGCTGCGCGCCGTGCCCGACTTTGAGTCGACCTTCCCGCACGGGCACATCGATGCGGCAAAGAGCCGCCAGTTCTCTGCCGGTGCGGAGTCCTATGCAAGCTACGTCCAGCAAAACCTTGCCGGAAAGATCGCCGTGTTTGCCCTCGGCACCAATGGTCTGGTGACCGACGAGGCGATCGACGGCCTTATGGCGACGGTGGGGGAGGATCGCATCGCCGTGTTCGTGAACACGCGCAGCCCCCAACCCTGGGTCCAGGCGACCAACGACGCCATCGGCCGCGCGGCTGAGCGCTATGCCAACGTGCGCGTTATCGACTGGTACGGCTACTCGGCGGGGCGCAACGACCTCTTTGACGGCGACGGCACCCATCTCTCGTCCTCGGGCGCCAAGGAGTACATCAACCTGGTTTACGACGCAATCAAGAACGACCTGCCGCTCCACCCCGAGGATCATACCGATGATCCGGCGGTCGTGGCGGTGCGCGACGCAATGACCAAGTTCTGCGCGGCGCTCGCGCCCGACGTGCACCCGCTCAACCCAAAGGACGACCAGTAGCGCACCCGCGGCGTCCCCGGCGCCAAAAACCGGGGACGCAACGAAGGCGAAACATCCGCAACAGGCTCGTAACATGCGACGCCCCTGCGTTGACTCCATCAAACTAAAGCGCGATACTGCCCTTCGTTGGAACGAGACGTGTCGGCGTGGAGCCGGCACCCGATACCAAAAGGATCGCGCAACATGAACGTACGTCACCTATCTATCGCTATTGAGATTATTGCCTAGCGCGGATAGGTGCCATACCGGTCCGCGCTACAGAGGCGGACCGGTCCTTTGCGGGGCCGTCGACCGAATGCGACGGCCCCGCGTTTTGTTTGCGTTGCGATGGTTCTGAAGGGGGCATTTCGTATGAACGGTTTGTTGGTTGTGCTTGCCGCGGCGGTGGTGCTCGCCGTCGGCTATCTGCTCTACGGGCGTTGGCTCGCCCGTACCTGGGGTGTGGATGCCGAGGCGCTCACCCCTGCGCGCCGCATGGAGGACGGGAAGAACTTCTCGCCCGCGTCGTGCTTCACGGTGTTCTCGCATCAGTTCAGCTCCATCTGCGGCGCGGGCCCTGTCACGGGCACCATCGCCGCCATGATGTTTGGCTGGCTGCCGGTGCTTCTGTGGGTGCTCGTGGGCGGCATCTTCTTTGGCGCGGTGCACGACTTCGGTGCGCTGTACGCGAGCGTGAAGAACAACGGCAAGTCCCTCGCCCAGCTTATCGAGAAGTACATCGGTCGCACCGGCCGCAAGCTCTTCTTGCTCTTCAGCTGGCTTTTCACCATCATCGTGATCGCTGCTTTTGTCGATATGGTTGCGGGCACCTTCATGACGGTGACTGACGCCTCGGGTGCCGTCGACACGGCCGCCTCGTACTTTGGCGGTACGGCGGGTACCATCTCGATCCTCTTCACGTTTGTTGCCATTGCCTTTGGCTGGGTGTGCCGCCGTTTCAACCTCACCGGCTGGCGTGAGCTTGCGGTGGGCGTCGTGCTCTTTGTGGCCATGTTTGCCGTCGGCATGCAGTTCCCGGTGTACCTCGACAAGATGGGCTGGTTTGCGGTCATCACGGTGTACCTGCTCTTTGCGGCGGCCATGCCCATCCAGGTGCTCAAGCAGCCGCGTGACTACCTCACGAGCATCATGATGCTCGTCATGATCGGTTGCGCCGTGGTGGGCATCTTTGTGCTCGCGCTCGGTGGCAATGCCGAGATGACTGCCCCGATGGTCGCCGATTTTGGCGCGCTCGCCGAGGGCGGAAGCTACGTGTTCCCGCTGCTGTTTGTATCCGTCGCCTGCGGTGCGCTCTCGGGCTTCCACAGCCTCGTCTCCACCAACACCTCCTCCAAGCAGGTGGAGAAGGAGCAGGACATGGTCGTGGTGGGTTACGGCGCTATGGTGCTCGAGTCCTTTGTGGGCGTGCTCGCCATCGTGTTTGCCGCCATCATGTTCACGACCATGAATACCTCCGGTGCGGGCGGTGCGCTGGTGGGCACCCCCTTCCAGATCTTCAGCCAGGGCGTTGCCCGCGGCATGACCGCCTTTGGAGTTGATTCGACGCTCGCTACGGTCTTCATGACCATGTGCGTCTCCGCGCTCGCCCTTACCTCGGTTGATGCCGTCGCACGTATCGGCCGCCTCTCCTTCCAAGAGTTCTTTGCCAAGAGCAATGACGCGCTCGAGGATGAGCAGGCTGAGCTCGCTGGTGTGCCTAAGGTTCTCTCCAACACCTGGGTCGCCACCGTGCTCACGCTCGTCCTCGGCCTCGCCCTCGCCTTTGGCGGCTACACCAACATCTGGCCGCTGTTTGGCGCTTCCAACCAGCTTCTTGGCGGTATGACCATGATCACGCTCGCGGTCTTCTGCAAGTGCACCGGTCGCCGCGGCTTCATGCTCTACGTGCCCGTGGTCTTTCTGCTGTGCTCCACGTTCACGTCGCTCGTGCAGTCCACGCTCGGCTGCATCACCGCGCTTCAGACGAGCGGCGTTGCCGTTATCGCAACGTCCGGCCTGCAGCTCGTGTTTGCGATTCTGCTGATGGTCCTTGGCGTGATTGTGGCGTACAACTGCCTGAAGGAGTTCTTCACCAAGGGGGCGGGCTCGCTTCCCGACGAGGAGCCCGAGTGGACCGAGCTCGGTCGCGCTCATTGCGCGCGCCCCGACGCAGCGGACGCTCCCGCAGAGGGTGCCAGCGCCCGCGCGTAGCGCTTGACGTACAGCCTTTCCTCTCTAGAACGAGGTTGAGAACGGGCTCCGGCGATACGACCGGAGCCCGTTCTTTGTTCATTGTGAGCTTTCTGGTCAAATAGGGCCATGAGAGGGCATTCCTCGAAGCTCCACGAAGCGTCTGGGTACGGTTTGAAGCCTGCCTCTAGCGCATTATGTCGCGGATTGCGGTGAATCGTCGTCACAGAGCAAGGAAAGTGAAAAGCTGGATGAAGAGGACTGCCCTCTCACGGGGTGATTTGACCAAAGCGGTAAATGCGAACGTCTAAACCTCTGCGCGTGTGTTACCGTGAGGAAGGCGGGTGTCCCGTGCCAGCGGTCCGGCTCCGTCTCACGTTTTCAGCGCTGGTAGCCTCGTTCGGCGTCAGTCGGGCGGGGCTACCCGCGTTTCCGGCATGCCTCTTTTCCGTCCAACTAAAGCCCTCATGGGTCACTAGCAAACGGGGCCCATGGGGGGACCGGCGCGAGGAGTTAAATAAAGAAGCGCGGCATTTTTTTAAAACGCTGATTCTCGATGCGCGGCGCATCAGCGGAGGTGTTTTGCGCCGTGTTTTCTTTGAATTTGGCTCACGTTTGGCTTACATCCTTAGCTCAAAGAGAGAAAAGAAAAACAGCTCAGGCCGTGTTATAGGCCCTGAGCTGCTATCTTTCGTGGCTGGGGCAGAGGGATTCGAACCCCCGTAACCGGCACCAAAAACCGGGGTCCTGCCGCTGGACGATGCCCCACTATGCTGCGCTAACCGTATGCGGCGCGCGTCAGACAGTGTACCTAATTGCTCAGCGCATCGCAAACGCCGTCGAGCAGCTGCACGGCGAGCGCCTGCGCATCGCTGGTGGTAAACGAACCGATGCGCGTCATGCCCGTGAGCTCGATGCGAATGCGCGCGGGTGCTTTCTCCGCAGCGGCAAACGCGGTGCGCAGACGCTGCGAAAGGTTCGCGCAGGTGGAGAGGTCAATAGTTGCGCGCGGCTCGGCATCCTCGGGAAGCTCGGTCGATGCGATCTCGAGGATAAGGTCTGCGTCCTCGGGAGCGGTGTCGTCGCAAAGCGTGAAACCGCTACCCTCAGTTGTGGCAGAAGCGATGTTCCACATGCGTGAGGCAACGTTGCGCGAGATGGGGTCGTCGCCAATAACGGCGATGCGGTAGCGCTCGAGCACGCTTGCGGCGCGCGCAAAGCCGGTGCGGACCTCGGACTCGCTTACCGAGGGCTTGCCGCCCCACACGTGATGCAGGCGCTTGATGTAGCTAAACGTATCCTGAAAAGCCATGCCATCGGCAAAAAGGCCAACGTTCTCTTGGAACTGTTGCAGGGCTGCTTCCGTATGCGGGCCAAAGTAGCCGTCCGCCTCTCCGCACGAGAAGCCAAGGGCGTTAAGGGCGTTTTGCAGCGTCTGCACGTCGGCGCCGTGGAAATTGGGGAGGCGGAGGTAGAGGGTGCGATCGCCCAGACGATAGGAGGCATCCACGAGCTTGCTCCAGCAAGCGAGATCGACGGCGCCCTCGGCGGCGAGACCCTGCTGGACGCGGAACGAGCGGACCGCCTCCTCAGTTGTGGTGCCAAAGCTGTGCTCGGCCACCTCGCCCGCGTCGAGCGTAAACCCGAGGGCGGCAAGACGGGTCTGGACGTCCTCTACGGCGGGACCCTGCATACCACGCGTAATCGGTTCCATGGACAACCTCTTCGTATCGAAGCGCCCGCCTCGCGCAGCACGATGCGAGCGAAAAACGGCATAACTGGCTATTAGTCTAGCAATTCGGGGTCACTCATGCTGGCGGAGCCGGCTATAGGGGGTCGCTTCAAGAAAGATTCCACGGTAGGACAGCCGTAGGAAGAAACTCGACAAATGCCTGCCAGAATACAATCGACAGAAGCAATCGATCGGAGGCCGGCATGAACGAAGGCGCGCGTCTGCTTATTGTGGATGATGAACCGGATATTGTTCGCATGTTGGGTGCATATTTTGAGAGCGAGGGATATCGATGCACTTGCGCCACGAGTGCCGCCGAGGCCCTGGACGCGATTAACGCTGCACTTGCTGAGGGCGGCGCCTCGCAGAAGGCAATCGACCTAGCGCTGCTCGATGTGAATATGCCGGGTATGGATGGGTTTGCGCTCTGCCGAAAGATTCGGGAGCACGTGAGCTGTCCCATCATCTTTCTGACGGCGCGCGTGGAAGACGCCGACCAGCTCGACGGCTTTGCCGCAGGAGCGGATGACTATGTGCTCAAGCCCTTCTCGCTCGCCGTGTTGGGCGGTCGCGTTCGCGCCCATCTTGCCCGAGAGGCGCGCCGGCCTGCCGCGACGGAAAGCGTGCGCATGTTCTCGGAGATCACCGTCGATTACGGGCGGCGCGCGGTTTCGATCGAACGGCCGGACGAGGCAGCCGCTGCGCTCGACCTTACGCGGACGGAGTTTGACATCGTGGCGATGCTCTCCAAGAACCCGGGGCGCGTGTATGACCGCCAGCAAATATACGAGCAGGTGTGGGATTGGGACGCTGAGGGCGATTCTGGCATAGTGCGTGAGCATGTGAGGCGTATCCGGCGCAAGTTTGCCGATGCGGGATGTGCGCAAGATCCCATAGCAACGGTGTGGGGCGTCGGGTACAAGTGGGAGGCGCGATGAGTGAGAGAAGGGGCGAGGTGCGCGTAACGGGCGGCGGACGCCATGGGGGCGCCGCTGGAGCCGGTGCCGCTGATCCGTTGCGGGTAAGGGCGTCTGTGTGGTGGAGGAATCTCCCCCTTATGCGCTCGTTTGCCTGCTATACGGCAATCTGCCTGGCGCTTTCCATTGTGATCTCGGTGGCGTTCATGGTGGCGTGCCTTGAGGGATATCGCTACCTGGACCGCGTGGAGAACGAAGGACGCACCGAGGTGGACAGCGGCCCTTATATCTATGATGTTGCATCGGGCGAGCTCGTTCCGGCGGTTTCCGTTGATCTGGGTAGCGGAGTTGGCGACCGCATGGTGTATGTGGGGATGCGCCGGGGTACGGGCCGTGCAAGCGTGGAGACAGATAAGGGGTCGCCGCAGGTCATTAACGCTTCCACCGAGCGGCCTGTTGTGTACGCGACGCTTGAGCGGATTGCCTCAGACGACGGCCTCAAACTGTATGACTGGGGAGGCAACTATACCGAGGCAGACTATATTGAGGCAGGTGGGAATCCCTACAACCCTAAACCCATCGCGGCGGACGAGCTTGCGCACTACGACGAGCGCGAGCGCCGCGAGCGGATATCGACCACAGGTGAGCTGGGGAGTGCGATAGAGCAGCTTGGCGCGGCGAACGATGAGATTCTTACCTCGAACATCGGCTATTACGTGTCGCAGGCGCAGACGAGTACCGAGACCGCGCCCATGTTTGCCCTGCGCATCGCGGCGGGGCTCGCGCCTTTTGTGGTGCTGGGTGTCCTGGCAACGGTGCTCTTTAGACAGTTTTACCGGGTTCGTCTTGCTGAGCCTTTGGGGTCGCTCCATCACGCTGCGGAGCGTATTGCCGCGCAGGATTTGGATTTCACGGTTGGCACGGTAGCGGGCAGGGAGTTCGCAGGTCTGGCCTCTGCTTTTGAACGTATGCGCGCGTCTCTTGAGGAGGCCCAGCGCGAGCTGTTTGAGACGGCAGAGGAGCGTAGGCGCTTAAACGCTGCCTTTGCGCACGATCTCCGCACGCCGGTAACGGTGCTCAAGGGCACGCTCGAGATGATGGAGGATAAAGAGCCGTCGCCGCATATCGCGACCTTACAAGGGCAAGTCGAGCGTCTCGAATCCTATGCTCAAGCCATGACGGGGATAACCAAGCTGGAAGATCGCGAGGTGGAACGCGGCTCGGTTGCTTTCTCGGTACTTGCCGGCGATTTGGGCCGCACCGCGCGCACGCTTGCGTCCGAGGCGGGAATTGCCTGCCATGTGTCAGTGCGCAACGAGCTTGCCGACGTGTGCGGCTCCACCGGTGCTGCAGAGCTTTGCGTAGACGCGTCGCTTGTCGAGGAAGTTCTGGGCAACGTGATGTCAAATGCGTGCCGGTTTGCCAGGCAGAGGGTGTCGCTGGCTGTCTGCCTGCGCCGTCGGTGCGAGACGGACAGCGAGAAGGCGTCTGCTCAAGACGAGACGGAAGGGGCTCTGCCCGCCGTGCTTGATCTGACGGTCACCGATGACGGCCCGGGATTTAGCGCTGAGGCGCTCAGACGCGGCTGCGAGTCGTTCTTCAGCGAGCAGAAGTCTGCGGAGCACTTTGGTCTGGGGCTCACGGTTGCTTCGATGCTTTCACGGCTGCACGGCGGATCCCTTGAGCTTGCAAATGCCACTTCGGGCGGGGCGCTCGTCCACGTGACCTTTGCCGTGGAGTTAGCAAAACCTTAACCGTGTCTTCAAGTTCCGTTTATCGACCCCTCTCTACACTCTAAGACGGAAAAGCACATGTTGGCAGACGGCATGTGCAAGGGCAATGCTGCGCGAGTCGGGCGGGAGGAGGCCGAATCCACATGTGGGAAGAGGCGACGATGGACATCAAGGGCTCCATACCGGAACGTCCGGCAGGTACGCTGCGGCGCAGGCGCACGCTGGTTATCGCTGCCGGCATAGTGGCGCTGGTGGGCGTGCTCATTGCTTGCTGGGAGTATCTTCCGGCGGTCTACGCGTGGCTTGCCGATGCGGACGCGGTGCGCGCGTATGTGGCGGGGCATCCCGTGCTGTCGCGCTTGGCTATCGTTGGTGTGAACATCCTGCAGGTATTGCTGGCGTTTTTACCGGGAGAGCCCGTAGAGCTGGCGAGTGGCTACGCATTTGGGTTTGTCGAGGGCACCATCCTGTGTCTGATCGCGAGTGCCGTGGCATCCAGTGTCATCTACTTCGCGGTGCGCGCATGGGGCTGGCGCGTGGTGGGGCTCTTTTTTGACCGTAGTCACCTCGAGCGGTACGGATGGATCAGAGACGCGCGCAAACTCGAGCTTATCATGCTCATTGTCTTTCTCATCCCGGGAACGCCCAAGGATTTTCTCACGTACTTTGCTGGTCTCACGCGCATGCGCTTTGCGGCGGTTCTTGTCATTGCCACGGCGGGGCGCATCCCCTCCATCGTGACCTCGACCATAGCGGCTTCGGCCTTTGGGGACGGCAACTATGTGCTGGCCGCGATCGCCGTGGTGGTGGCGGGTCTGCTTATTGTGGCAGGTGGTATCGCGTATAGGCGCCTCGAGGCGCGCGAGCGGGCATAGCGCCTCTGGCTCCTCTTTTGCAGCGCGCCGGTTTGCCTGCTACTTGTTGCGCTCCATAAAGAAGTGGACCATAGACTCGAGCACCTCGGCCGCAGGATGCGCGATAACGCCCTCATCGGCAAGGGAGTGCGCGGCCGCGATGGCACGCTCGGCGTTTTTGCGCGCTACGTCGCGGCAGGTTGTGATGCCGCCGCCGGCCTCGATGAGCTCCACGGCGCGCGCGAGGTCTGCCGGGTCGCTCGTCTTGGCGCGCAAAAGCCCCACCAGCTCCTCGCGAGGTGCGCCCTCGAGATTCTCGAGCGCGGTTACCACGGCGAGGGTGCGCTTGCCCTCGGTGATGTCGGAGCGAAAGTCCTTGCCCTGGGCATCGGCGTCGCCCACAAGGTTCAGGAGGTCGTCTTGCACCTGGAAGACAATGCCCGCGGGCGCGCCCACCTCAATGAGGCGGCGTGCGCGCGCGTCGTCCGCCCCGCCGGCGATGGCGCCGATGAGAAGCGGGCTCGCGGCGGTATACCACGCGGTTTTGCTGTCCACCATATAGAAGTAGTCCGCGCTCGAGATATCCCAGCGCGCGTCACGCACCCAGCCAAGGTCGAGGGCCTGGCCCTCGAGGGTGTGGCGCTCCATGCGGGCGAGCTCGTCGAGCACGCGCAGGCGCCGCGCGGGCTCGAGTCCCTCATCGGTGAGCACGATCTCAAACACACGGGTAAGCGCGAGGTCGCCTGCGTTGATAGCAATGCCGGTGCCCTCGCTTATGTGCAGGCACGGCTCGCCGCGGCGGAGCTCTCCCTCATCGGCGATGTCGTCGTGGATGAGGGCGGCACTCTGGAAGAGTTCGATGGCAACGGCGGGGGAGAGGGCACGCGCGGTCTCGCCGCCCACGGCTTCAGCGCCGAGCAGCGCGAGCACGGGGCGCACGCGCTTGCCGCCCGAAGCGGTGAAGCGATCGAGCGGCTCGTAGAGGTAACGCGTGAGGTCGCGCTCCTGCGGCAGGTCGGTCAGGGGGCGCGCCACGGTCTCGGCAAGCGCCTGCTCCACAAGCGGCAGCTTCTCGGTCAGGTAGGCGACAAAGCGCGTGCCGTCTGCAGTGCTGTGTGCGTTCTTCTCTGCCATGGCGGACCCTTCTTCCGTTACGCCTCGGGCGTGGCGTAACCGTCGGGGTTCTTGGACTGCCAGTTCCACGAATCGCGGCACATGTCGTCGATGTTGTACTTGGCCTCCCAGCCCATGAGCTCGCGCGCCTTAGTGCAGTCGGCGTAGTTGGCGGTCACGTCGCCGGGGCGGCGCGCCTCAATCACATAGGGGATCTCGTGCCCGCAGGCGGCGCTGAACGCACGGATGATCTCGAGCACCGAGGTGCCCGTGCCGGTGCCGAGGTTGAAGACCTCCACGCCGGTTTTACCGTTCATCCAGGCGAGTGCCGCCACATGGCCGAGCGCGAGGTCGACCACGTGGATGTAGTCGCGCACGCCGGTGCCGTCGGGGGTGTCGTAGTCGCCGCCAAAGACATGCACGGCGTCACGCTTGCCGATGGCGGTCTGCGCCACGTACGGGACGAGGTTGTTGGGGATGCCCTTGGGGTCCTCGCCAATGAGGCCCGAGGGATGTGCGCCGATGGGGTTGAAGTAGCGCAGCAGCACGACGTCCCACTCCGGATCTGCGGTGTGGAGGTCGGTCAGGATCTGCTCGATCATCCACTTTGTCCAGCCGTAGGGGTTGGTTGCGGGCTTCTTGGGCGCTGCCTCGGTAAGCGGCAGGCTATCCGGGTCGCCGTAGACGGTGGCCGAGCTGGAGAAGATGATGGACTTGCAGCCATGCGCGCGCATGACGTCCACGAGCGTGAGGGTGTTGCCAATGTTGTTGGCGTAGTACTCGATCGGCTTCGAGACGCTCTCGCCCACGGCTTTGTAGCCGGCAAAATGGATGACGCGGTCGATCTGGTGCGCGCTAAAGATGTGCTCGAGCGCCTCGCGGTCGTTGACGTCTGCCTCGTAGAAGGTGAGGTTGGCTGCCGCCTCGTCGCCCACGATGCGCTTGATGCGCTCGACGGCAACGGCGCTCGAGTTGGACAGGTCGTCCACAATGACGACCTTATATCCCTGCTCGAGAAGTTCGACGACGGTGTGCGAGCCGATAAACCCGGCGCCACCGGTTACAAGGACGCAGGTCTGATCGGGGGTAAGCGTGCTGGACATGCGGTCTCCTTCCGCTGATGGTCCCACCGAGTATAGCGCAGGCAGCACCCCGCAAACGCCGCAGGGGCAAAGGTTACGACAACGGACACGCCTTCGTGCAACTTGGTCTGTTTTGATGCCGAAATGACACCCTATGCTGCAGAAGTGAACAATTCGCAACACAAACACGTCTGTGTAAATAGAACGGATGCCCGCAAAGTACGCTATCCTTAAGTCTACGTTCGGCGACATATACACACATTACTAACGGAGCACATATGTCACAACGCACAGAAGGCGCACCCATGGATGCGCAGAAGCAAACCGACCTCACCAACGCTTTCCTGAGCATTGCCTATCAGGACCAGGTCTCTCGCCGCACCGCCCTCAAGGGCCTTCTGGGCCTTGCCGGTGCCGCGGTGCTGTTCGGCCTGCCGCGTGCGGCGGGTGCTGCGGAGGCAACGCAGGAGACGCTCGACGCCCTTGCGGAGGCGCAGGCGGAGTACGACGCCGTGCAAGCCCAGCTGAACGAGATTGCCTCGCAGTTCCAGGCGCTCACTGTTCAGCAGGGGCAGACGCTCGACAAGATCGAGGACGTCCAGCTCCAGATCGATGACAAGCAGGCAGAGATCGACAAGAAGCAAGAGGAGCTTGAGGGGAAGCAAAGCGAGCTTTCCGATCGCGTGGCATCGAGCTACAAGAACGGTGGCAACGACGCGCTCGCGCTGCTGTTCTCGTCCGAGTCGTTCGATGAGCTGCTCTCCAACATCTACTACATCGATAAGATCAACGCGGCTGACCGCGAGGCCATCAAGGAGATCAACGCGATTCAGGCCGAGCTTGAGGAGAAGAAGACCGAGCTCGAGGGCCAGAAGGCCGATCTTGAGGAGCTGCGTGACCAGCAGACGCAGCAGCTTGCGAGCATGCAAGCGAAACAGGACGAGGTCCAGGAGGTACTGAGCGGTCTTTCTGGTGAGGTGCAGCAGCTTGTGGCCCAACGCGACGCTGAGATTGTCGCCGCGGCCGAGGCCGAGGCTCGTGCTGCCGAGGAGGCCCGTCGCCAGGCGGAACTCGCCGCCCAGCAGGCCCAGCAGGGTTCGTCGAGCGGTGGCGGAAGCAGCAGCGGCGGCGGTGGCTACATCCCGCAGGCGGGTAGTGGCCAGGACTACAACGCTGCCAGTTCGGCACAGCGCCGCATCGTCGACTCCTGCTACGCTACGCCGTCCCCCGGCGCCAACTATTGCGCGGCATGGGTCTCGCGCGTGTTCCAGCGTGCAGGTTACGGCTACATCGGCGGCAACGCCAACGACATGTACGCGCGCTACTGCACGTACTCCAACAAGGCACAGCTGCAGGTGGGCATGATCGTTGCTGTGTCGACGTACAGCAAGAACTACGCCGGCCGCATTTGGGGTCACGTGGGCATCTACATTGGCGACAACCGCATCATGGAGAACATCGGCCGCATCGCCACCACCAACCTCGATACGTGGTGCAACTACTACGGCGATACCGTCGCTCCCCGTTGGGGTTGGGCGATGGGCATCAACCTCGCCGCGCAGTAAGAGCCGCGCCGAGAACCGCGCCGCTTGCCGGCGTGCCACCTTGGTTTTTACGAGCACCCCGCTTCGCCTGCCTGTGCGGAGCGGGGCGCATGCGTTTGCGGGCCCGTGCCGCGTGCCTTGCCCGGTTCGCTTTGGGTGCCCGCCACCGCGTTGCAGACGTTATCGCCCGCGGCCCGGGCGCGCGGCTCGCTGCTCGGCTCGCTGCGGTGGCCATCTGCCACCGAGTTTTTTGCAAGAATTGAGGTAGTGAACCCGGGTAGTGAACCCGGGGATGCGCCCTCGGAGGAAGTGCAGGTAGAGGGCCTGCAATAATCGAGGTAGTGAACCCGAGAGCGGGAAGGGCGCCGAATCGCGTGTTTTGGGGTTCACTACCTCAATTATTGCATGATTCGTTTCCGTACGTGCGGTTTGGGCTTCTATGTGCTGCGATGCCAACTAAATGCAGATGCGGGTACAATACTCCCATCAAGGGAGGGGAGGTTGCCGTGTGCTACACCATTGACGAGATTCGTAACGCCGTTAAAGCGGCGGTATTGGAATACAATTCGGCCGCCGCCCATAACGAGAAGATTAAAAGTGTGAAGCTATTTGGTAGCTACGCTCGAGGAACTGCGTCCGATGAGTCGGATGTCGACCTCCTTGTCGAATTCATAGATCCCGTTGTTAGCTTTTTCACGCTTGCCCGTGCCCTCGAGGCCATGGAGGCCCACCTAGCCACTGATGTCGATATGGTTCAAGACCCTCTTCCCCATGGGTCGCTTTTAGATATATGCGAGAAGGTGCCGCTGTATGAAGCAGCCTGACCGACATATCCTCGAGTAGATACTCGTTGAAATTAGTTTTCTCGAAAACTTGTTGCTAGGTATGGACGACTCGGCTTTTTTGAATGACGAGACAATAAAACGTGCTGCAGCAATGGCATCAATCAATATCGGCGAGCTTGCGAAGCATCTCTCGGATGATTTCTATCAAGCCTATCCTGGTAGCGAATTGAAGTATGCCGCACGAACGCGCGATGTATATGCCCATGGGTATTACACGCTTCATTTTGAAACGGTGTATAAGACGGCAACCGAAGATTATCCTCGCGTAAAGTCGTGGGTACTAGAGCATATTGACGACTAAACGATAGCGTTTGCCTTTGACTTTATATCAATTGCCCCAAAGTTCGCTTATGGTCTGGCGAAACGCCTCCGCGGCGGGGGAGAGCTCCTGATAGCGCTTCCACGCGATAGCAACGCCGGCGGTGACCTCGGGCTCCAGTGGGCGGAAGACAAGATCGGTGGCGAGCGAAGCCTCGACGATCCCCTCAAGGCATACCACATACCCCACATGCGCCTCGGCGAGTGCCGCGGCGTTGTAGAGCAGGTTGTACGTGGCAACAACGTCGAGTTCGGCGAGGTCTCGGTGGAACCACGGCGCCAGCTCGTCACCGCCTTGGGCAGAGAGGATGAGCGGAAGGCCCGTAAGGTCGTTTGGCGTCACCGCATCGCGGGAACATAGAGCGTCGTCGCGCCGCATGATAACGCCCCAGCGGTCGCGCGCGGGCAGCTCGATGCTCTCATAGCGCGTGAGGTCGACCTTGCCCACAAAGAGGCCAAAGTCGATAAGGCCGTTGTCGAGCCGTTCGCGCACGTCCTCGGCGTTGCCGCTGTGCAGGGCAAAACGCACCAGCGGATACTCGTCTTGCATCTCGGCTATCACGTTGGCAACGAGCCTCACCGCGGGCGTTTCACCGCAGCCAATGCGAACCTCGCCCGTGAGCGTCTCGGCAGATACGCGCAGCTCCGCCTCCGTGCGCCCCACCAAATCGACTATCTCCTCCGCGCGCCGGCGCAAGCGCATGCCCGCCGCGGTGAGCTCGATGCGACGGCTGCCGCGGTCAAAGAGTTTGAGGCCGAGCTCGTTCTCTAGGTCCTGCATCTGGCGAGAGAGCGAGGGCTGAGAAAGATGGAGTGCGTGCGCCGCGCCGGAGATGGTCCCCTCGCGGGCGACCATGAGGAAGTACTGCAGATGGCGGAGTTCCATAGAGTCCCTTCGTTGCCGTCTCGATGCGGCGCGGTTTGAACAAAACCATAGCGCTGGATGCCCAGCTTCGAACTATAGCCCAAATGCATGAAACGCTGTTTCATCAAGGGTGTGGCGCGTATAATCACAGCAGGGACAACGCGCCTGTCGCTCGTGCCGGGCGCCGACGAGAAGAGGTTGCATGAAGGAGCTCGAGGAGTACATCCGCCGCTTTGGCACCGTTAAGGAGGGCAACGTCCTTAAGGTCGACGCGTTTCTCAACCACCAGTGCGATGTTGCGCTGTTTGATCGCATGGGCGAGGAGTGGGCGCGTCTGTTTGCTGGCAAGCCCGTCGACAAGATCCTGACTATCGAGGCGTCGGGTATTGGCATCGCCTGCGTTGCGGCGCGCCACTTCAACAACGTTCCCGTCGTGTTTGCCAAGAAGTATCAGTCCATCAATCTCGATGGCGAGCAGTATGCGACCTCCATCCACTCGTTCACCAAGCAGAAGGACTTTCACGTGATCGTGGCCAAGAAGTTCCTAAGCGCCGGCGAGCATGTGCTGCTTATCGACGACTTCCTCGCCAACGGCTGCGCGCTGAACGGCCTCATTGAGATCTGCGAAGCTGCCGGTGCGGTTGTTGAGGGCATTGGCATCGCCATCGAAAAGGGCTTCCAGGATGGCGGCGCGAGCCTGCGCGAGCGCGGTTATGACCTGCAGTCGCTCGCCATTGTTGACGCGATGGATCCCGCTACCGGCGAAATCGAGTTTCGCTAATGGCGGCCGAGGACAAGCGCCCCAACGGCGCGGCGGCCGGTGCTGACGGCGCCGCCAGCATGGCGTCGGCGCTCGGTGACTTCTACGCCAAGATTTCGATAGCGCAGGGCTTCCCGTATGGCCTCCAGCATGTGCTCGCCATGTTTGTGGCAAACCTCGCGCCCATCTTTATCGTTGCGGCGGCGGCCGGTATGGATGCGTCGCAGTCTGCGGCGCTCATTCAAAACGCCTTGCTTATGGCGGGCCTCGGTACGATGGTTCAGCTCTTTCCCCTGTGGCGCGTGGGCGGCGCGCTGCCCATTGTGACGGGCATTAGCTTCACGTACGTCTCGGCAGTTGTTGCCATTGTCGCTGCTCAAGGGTATAACGTCGCGGTCGGTGCCATCATCGTCGGCGGCCTTATTGAGGGCGCGCTCGGTCTCACGGTGCGCTACTGGCGTCGCTTTGTGCCGCCGATCGTATCGGCCGTGGTGGTGACCTCCATTGGCTTCTCGCTGCTCTCGGTGGGCGCCGAATCGTTTGGCGGCGGATCGGGTGCCGAGGACTTTGGCAGCTGGCAGAACCTTTTGCTCGCGACCATCTCGCTCGTGAGCTGCCTTGCCTTCCAGTGCCTCGCCAAGGGAACCAAAAAGCAGCTCTCGGTCCTCTTTGGTCTTGTGGTGGGCTACGTGGTAGCGCTTGTGCTCGGCAAGGTCGACCTGAGCGCGTTCTCGGGGCTCGCGCCCATCTCCATTCCGCAGTTCATGCCCTTTGCGCCGGAGTTTGACCTTGGCGCGATCATCTCGCTCGGGCTGCTCTATCTCGTGAGTTCCGTCGAGGTTATGGGTAACACCACCGCGCTCACCAAGGTGGGCTTTGACCGTACGCCCACCGACCGCGAGATGTCGGGCGCCATCACGGCGGATGGCGTTGTCTCCTCGGTCGCAGGCCTTTTTGGCTGCCTGCCTATCACCTCGTTTGCGCAGAACGTCGGTCTTGTTGCCATGACGCGCGTCGTCAACCGCCGCGTCATTGCCTGCGGCGGCGCGATTCTTATCCTCGCGGCCTTTGTGCCCGCGGTGGCGGCGGTTTTCAACTCGCTTCCCGAGGCGGTGCTCGGCGGCTGCACGGTCATGATGTTTGGCAACATCGTGCTCTCGGGTGCCCAGATGATTGCCGAGGCGGGCTTTACGCAGCGAAACATCACCATTGCGGCGCTCGCGCTCTCTGCCGGTATCGGGTTCACGCAGGTGCAGGGCATCTTTGCTGCGTTTCCGCCCATCGTGCAGTCCATCTTTGGTAGCAACTGCATCGCCATCGCCTTTGTGGTGGCGGTGGTGGCAAACTTCCTGCTCCCGCATGAGGAAGATGAGGTGGAGGCAGGCGCCGACGCATAAGCGCGCCGGCGCGAGCGCTAGTTTGGCAGACGTATAACGTCAACCAGGTTCCACGGGCCGGCGCCCTGCCCATCGGGCAGTTCGTCGGCCTGCGTCTCGTCAAAGGTGTAGACGCAGGTGGTGAGATTGCCCCAGCCTGCGTTGAGGATGGGCATGGGGTCGGTCACGGCGCGCAGAAAGTTGAAGTTGGCACCGCCGTGTCCCACGGCGAGTACGCAGTCATGTCCGGGTGCGCGCATGGTATCGGTTAGTGTTGCCACCATGCGGTCGCGTACCGTATCGGACGACTCGCCACCAAATTGCAGGTAATAGGTCCGGCACGCCTCGGGGTCGTTCTCGGCAAGAAAATCCTGCTGGGCCTCGAGGTCGCCGTAGAACATCTCGCGCAGGCCTTTGAGGCGCTCGTAGGCGAGCGGCATGTCGAGCGCGCCAAGCAGAAGCTCGAGCGTGTCGCTGGCGCGCTCGGCCGTTGAGCATACCGCCGTATCAAAATTCACGCCGCGTTCGTGCAGGATCGCGCCCATCTCGCGCGCTTGGTCGCATCCGCGTTTGGTAAGGGGTGAATCGCACCAGCCCTGGATGCGGTGCTGGCGGTTGAACATAGTCTCGCCGTGACGCGTAAGGTAAAGCGTCTTCATTACAGGGTCACCGCCTCACCGGGAAGCGGCGCGAGCACGCGCTCGGGGTTCGCGACAGCGGTGGCCAGAGCACGCGGGTCACCATTGAAGGTCGACCAGTCGGGCGCGTCCACCGTGCCCCAGTGGATGCAGAGGAGCTGCGCGTTTGGATAGGTGTTTGCGAGCTTGACCGCGCCCTCGAAGGTGATGTGCCACTCGTTGTCCGAGAAGTCGAGCAGGATCATCTTGGGCTCGGGCATCTCTAGATGCTCGGGCAGGAGTTTGGAGTCGCCTGGCAGCCAGATGGTGCCGTCCGGCGTGTCCAGCCAGTAGCCGCAATAGTCCTCGCGCTTCCACTCGCGGTATGCCCACTTCTTAGAGTCGTTTTGCCAGTTGTGCCACGCCGGGGTGAGGCGGCAGGTCATGCTGCCCACGGTGAACGTCTCGTCGATATCGTGGCCGATGCCGGGAAGCCCCTCCTCGCGCGCCGCCTCTGCCACGTACTGCGGTGCATGGTAGGCCGGGCACACGCCGGCGACGTCGCGGCAGGTGGGGCGACTGAAGTGGTCGTTGTCGATATGGGTGAGAAGCACCGCGTCGAGTGCGGGGACGTCTGCCGGGGCGATGGGTGCCTCAAAGACCACCGGCATGTCGAATCCCTCGAGCACGGGGTCAATCATGATGCGCGTGCCGCGGGCATTGATGAGGAGCCCCGCGCCGCCGAGCCAGGTGACGGTGGTTGACTCTTGCGTGCCGAAGGCGCTGGCAGTAACGGGCACGGTACCGGTGGGCACAGCCTGGCCGCGCTCGTTGGTGGTGACGGTCGAGGCGGGATTGAAATGAGGGGTGCAGGCGGTTGGTGCGTAGTTGGTCATAACGCTTCCTTTCGGTATGAGGGAAGGGCGCGGGAACCTCGGGGCCTCGCGTGGCGGTACTGATTGTTATGACAGCGAGAAGCGCCGCGCGGCCGTCGCGCGCTGCCCGCAGAACGTAGGAGTTAGGCCGTGTAGTGGGTAAGGCACATCCCTATGAAGTCGCGCATCTCGCCCCGGAAGTCCACCGTGCGCCGCGTAAGCCCGGCGAGCTCGATGGCCTCCGCCACACGGGGGCTCTCCTGACACCAGCCGGCGATGCCCACGGCGTGGCAGTACACGGCATAGAGCATCTGCGCCATACGGGCGGGCTCACAGCCGAGGTTCTCGGCAAAGCGCGCAGAGAGCGCGTCTTGACCCGCGTAGTAGCGCGCCTTGAAGGCGGCGAGGCGCTCGAGCGTGCAGTTGGTTTCGATGATGGTCATGAGAAGGTCGCCGTAGCGGAAGTAATCGCGGTGGGCAACCACCTGCTCGCACCAGACCTCTGCCAGCACGGTGGGCGAGAACGTGGAGCCTGCCGGATAGACCGTGAGCAGGTCGTTTTGGTACGCCTCCATGGCATCGTTCGTGAGCTCGAGGAAGATGTCCTCTTTGGACGTAACGTATTTATAGAGTGCGGCGCGCGACCAACCGAGGCGCTCGGCGATGGCGGCGAGCGTTATCTCGTGATAGGAAAGCTCGCTAAAAAGATCGCGGGTAACCTGCTTGATTTCTGACAGGCGCTGTTCTTTCTGCTCGTCGCTGCGCGCTCGGACGAATTCTGCCATATGCGGTCGGTGCCTCCGTATGAACGTATCTTTTCGCCAAGATAGTATCAGAAGTATCTCAAAAGAGCAAATAAGATAATCAAAGTAGAAAAACTACTTTACAAGTGACGTAGCGTAGCGTAAATTACAGACAGGGAAGACTTGAGCTTCGGGAGGGATTCGTGATGACTGAACACGAGAAACTGCTGGCAGGGCTTGAGTACGACTACACGGATCCAGAAATCCAGAGCATGCTCGCCCGTACGCGAGAGCTGCTCGTCGCCTACAACGCTGAAAAAGAGCCGGCGCGGCGCGGCGAGATTCTACGCGATATGCTCGGCAGCTGCGGTGAGAACGTGACCGTGCAGTCGCCCGCGAGCATTCTCTACGGCAAACACACGAGCATCGGCCACGATGTTTTCATCAACGGCAACTGCACCATCCAAGACAGCGCGCGCGTGACCATCGGCGACCGCGTGGTGATTGCGCCCGACGTGAAGCTCTTCTGCGGCAGCCATGCGGTGGACGCCCGTGAGCGCTGGAAGCGCGGCGCGGACGGGACGCTTAAGCTCGTGACCATCACCAAGCCCATCACCATCGGCAGCGACGTGTGGATTGGCGGCGGCGTCATTGTGGTGCCGGGCGTCACCATCGGCAGCAATGTGGTGGTAGGCGCGGGTGCCGTAGTCACGCGTGATGTGCCGGACAACTGTATCGTCGCCGGCGTGCCGGCGCGCGTGATTCGCGAGCTCGAGCCGCTTGGGGCAGATGAGGGATAAGAGACTCAAAGGGCATATACCGCGATTTCGGCTATAGGTACGCGGCACGGGCCGCGCAGAGATGAGGAGGACACAATGGCTATTACGGTGAATCTGTATTACACGGGCGAGAACGGCGCGGCGCGCAAGTTCGCGGAGGAGATGGAGGCGTCCGGTACGGCCGACGCCATCCGTGCCGAGGAAGGCAACGTGCGCTACCGCTACTTCCAGCCGCTCGATGACTCGGAGACGGTGCTGCTTATCGACGCATGGCGCGACCAGGAGACGATCGATGCCCACCACGCCTCGCCTATGATGGCAAAGATCGCGGAGCTACGCGATAAGTACGACCTGCACATGACGGCCGAGCGCTACGTCACGGACGAGGCGGGCCTTCCCGACCATGACCAGGCGTTTATTCGAAAGTAGGCGCTCTATGGCAGATATGCAGTATGCAACGCTCGGTCATTCCGGCATCAAAGTGTCGCGCCTGTGCCTCGGCGGTATGAGCTTTGGTAAGGCGTCGCCCGATTTCCACCAGTGGACCATCGGACCGGATGAGACCCGTGCGGTCATCAAGCGGGCGCTCGAACTGGGTATCAACTTCATCGATACGGCGAACACCTACGCCTTCGGCACGAGCGAGGAGTATATCGGCGCGGCTCTGCGCGACCTCGGTGTACCGCGCGAGGACATCGTGCTGGCAAGCAAGGTTTACTTCAACGACGGGCACCTCTCGCGCGAGGCCATCAATCGCGAGATCGACGGCACGCTCAAGCGTCTTCGAACCGACTACCTCGACCTCTACATTATCCACCGCTTTGACTACGGCACGCCCATCGAGGAGACGATGGAGGCGCTCGACGCTCTCGTGCGAGCCGGTAAGGTGCGCGCGCTCGGCGCGAGCGAGATGTATGCCTACCAGCTGCACAACATACAGGTAGTTGCCGAGCAAAACGGCGGGACCGGGTTCACGAGCATGCAGTGCCACTACAACCTGCTCTATCGCGAGGACGAGCGCGAGATGATTCCCGTCTGCCGTCAGTTTGACATGGCGCTCACGCCGTATTCGCCCTTGGCCTCGGGGCACCTGTGCCGTCCCACGTGGGACTCGGACTCTAAGCGCTCCACCACCGACGCTACCATGCGCAACAAGTACGACGCTGCGCGCGAGAACGACATGCAGATTATTGCCCGGCTGGCAGAGGTTGCCGAGAAGCATTCTGTGCCGATGGCGCGGGTGGCGCTTGCCTGGCTGTGGGCGCGCGGCGTGGAGGCGCCTATTGTGGGCTGCTCAAGTCCCGAGCGCGTGGACGATGCGGTGGCAGCGCTTGACGTGGCGCTCACGCCCGACGAGATCGCCTATCTGGAGGAGCCGTACGCGGCGCATGAGCTGGTGGGACCGCTTGCGCGCCCCGGCGAGAAGCCGCTGGCAGGCACAACCGACCCCCACAAGAAATAGGGGCTTGCTCTATCTATTCCTAGGGACGTATCGCTCCGAATCGAGAGAGAGGACCCGTATGAAGAAAAGCATTGGACCCAAGCTCGCCCTCTATCCCATGCCCGTCGTGGTGGTGGGCGCTATGAACGGCGACGAACCTACGTGGACGCTCGTGGCGCACACAGGCATCCCAAGTCATAGCAAGATCATGGTGAGCCTCGCGGGAGCGCACTTTATAAACAGCTGCATCGAGAAGACGGGCGTGCTGTCCGTCAACGTAGTGGACGAGAGCTGGCTTGACCGTGCGGACTTCTGCGGCAGCGTGAGCGGCGCGCGTCAGAGCAAGGCCGATGTCTTCGCTTGGACGGCTGGCGAGGCCGGCGCCCCGCTTATCGACGACGCCAAGCTTTCCATGGAGTGCCGTGTCGAGGATGTTTACGAGATCGATCACTTTGAGAACTTTATCTGCTCCATTGCGGGCACCTATGCGGACGATGCAATTGTGGCCGACGACGGCAAGGTTGACATCGCAGCGCTGAGCCCCGTGCTCTTTGAGATGCCCACCTACACCTACCTGGCCTGCGGCGAGAAGATTGCCGAGTGCCTGAGCTTTGCCAAGGCGCGCGAGGCCGAGATGGCCGTCACAGACTAACCGGGCGGGCGGAAAGGGTCTCAAGCTGGCCTGTTAAGACGTTCGCATCTGCCAACGATTTCTCGGGAAAGACCGTGGTGCCGTTTTGCACATCGGCCTCATCAGGCATAGGGTCGAGTGCCGATGAGCTGGCGGGTATGACCGATACGGGCACGTGGGTTGCTGGCATGCGCTTTGGCTCCGGTACGCCCGCAGCGGATATCGACGCATGGGTTGACAGCCTTGCGTTGTAGCGGCTCGGCCAGGCATTTTACAGCGCTCGATTCTGGCGTGTGCTGCTACGGACTTGTGGAGTGGTGGTCACCGGCGAGAGGGCCTTGATGACGGTTTGTCGAGGAGACTAGCTTGCTAGCCTGGGGAATGCCCTGCTAGCGCGGGGTAATAACGGCGGCGTCTGCTTTGTGCGGGCGCCGTTGCCTGTATATATCCCGCCTTGAGCAGAGCTCTTATGTCGCGCCGCGTGGTCGCTAGGTTGATATCGAGGCCCTCGGATATCTCTTGGATTCCTACCGGCGCCCGCTCCTCGACGAAGTTCATTATTTGCTGTAGACGCTCCTTTCTGTGAGAGGAGCCATCGAAATCGAGACTGACGCGGTTGGAATGTAGCATCGTCGGCAGGATGTCCGGCGCGGTGTCTGCGCTCCTTGATTGAGGAATGCTGTCCGTTACATTACGGCTGGTAACGACCATTTCTTTTCTGCGCGACGCGTGCTCCGCTGGTGCTACCTCAGCACTTGGACGCCATAAGACGACTTTGAACTGATCGATGCCGGCGTAAAACTCAGGATCAGGCAGTCCGCGTTCGCGCATCATATTGATCATAAAGGGGATGCCCGACCCTTGTCGTTCGGCGTGCAGGCCATCTCCATTGCGCACCGGCATTGTCTCCATCAGATGCATGAGTGTGCTGTTGCGACAGCGGGAGGTGCCGTCGGCGAGATTCGCAAGGGTTTTGCCGCCCCAGAGCCCTCCGGGGCTCGTGACTTCCACCCGGTTGCGGTAGATGTCGATCACAACAGACTGGCCGACAAACAGTTCCTGGTACTCGCGATGGGCGACTGCATTGACAATCGCCTCGCGAAGAACCTCCTCGGGAATCTCGGGGGTATCGTGCCTGCTAACACCATCGACATAGGAGATGGTGCGCAGGTTGCGTAGCACCGCGCGAACGGCATCGGTGACGGTTTCTGAGAGCGCGCCGTCGCACGTTACACGGTCGAGAAAGCGCGGCTGACCGGGCTCAGACTTTTCTGTGCCAGGGTGGTGCGCAACATCAATAATCAATGCGGGGAAGTATTGCTGAGGGTAGACGCCTAAGGTCAAAAGGCCAGCGAGTCTTACCGTACCCTGCTTATCCGTAATGCCCAGGCGTTCTAGGGCCTGCGCATCGTCCGCGACGCCGCGCAGCGCTTTGGACGAAGACATGACGGCAAGATAGCGGGCAACCTGTTCTGCATCGAGGTCGGATGCGTCCGTCTCCGGCACAGGGCGGCGGTCGCTGTCTACGGGAGTGCCGGCGGTCTGCAGCTCGTAGATCTCGGCTTTAGAGAGCAGTAGGTCCTTGTCATCGACTCGCTTGAACGTTCCCGAAGCAACGCCGCGCGCAATGAGATAGCAAGGTTTTCGGTTGACATCGTTTTCTTCTATAGCAATAGCGAGAATCTCGGTGCCTTCCACCTCCAGTCGCACGAGCTCGTAGCGAGGTGGATTGGCAAGGCGCGCTCCTGATGGGCTCCCGTCGCCGATCCCCTCGACAAACTGATCTATGACGCGTGACGTATCAAAGCCGGGACATGGTTCAAACCCGTGGCGTTCATCGACGCCCAGAAGGATTATGCCGCTATGTGTGTTGGCGAACGCGCTGACCGTCTCCCAGACATCGGCGCTAAGGGAGTGAGTGCAGGCCTTTGCTTCGCAACACGCATCGTCTTTCCCCTGGCTGCGCAGCCGATTGATGGTGCAGATAACTTCTTTGCGATCGATCATGGCACCCCTCCCATCTGGATCACTGACAGTATAGCTCAGTGACAATGTCAGTGACAATATTGGCAGAGGAATACGGGATTGATAGCGTAAGCCTAGCCAGTGGATTGCTGTGCCAGTAGCTCGTCCAAGAACAGCTGCGCGGCGTGGGGGAGGGCCACATCGCGCTTCCACGCAAAGTCAATGGGTGCGACGGCGGGTGGATAGAGCAAACGAAACGCCAGACCGGTGCCCGACCCCGTGGCGTTGAGCCCCTCGTAGCCAATCATGCGGCCTGCGCCCTCGCGTACAAAGACCGCCGCGTTGAAGTTGAGGTTGTAGGTTGCCGCCACCTCGATATCGTCCGCGTGCGGGCCGAGCCAGGTGGCGAAGATGCCCGCCGGCGCATCACCTTGCCAGAGGCGCTCGGGCACGATGAGCGGAGTGTCGCCCAGGTCGGCGGGGCCGACGGTTTCCTGGGCGGCGAGTGGGTCGTTCTCGCGCATGATGACGCCCCAGGCATCGGTAGGACGCAGCCTCAGGTGCGCGAAGCGTTCGATATCGGCATAGTTCATGAGCACGGCGAAGTCGTCCACACCGCGCTCGAGCCGCTCCACGAGGTCGATGGCGTTGGCGCTGTGCAGGTGGAAGCGCACGCCAGGATAACGCTCGCGAAAGGCGCGCGCCGCCTGCGCGATGACGCGCACGCCCTGGCTCTCGCCAGCACCGATGCGAACGTCCCCGGCAACGATCTCGTCGGGACAGGTGAAGTCCGAGGCTGTTTGGTCAGCGAGGCCGACGATTTCCTCGGCACGCCGGCGCAGGTAAAGGCCGCGCTCAGTAGGGGTGACGCTTCTGCTGTGCCGCTCGAGCAGTTGCGTACCCAGTTCGCGCTCGAGTGCGGCGATCTGTCGTGAGAGCGCCGGTTGCGTCACATGCAAAACCTCGGCGGCATGCGACATGGTGCCCTCTTGGCAGACGGCGAGAAAGTAGCGCAGGGTGCGAAGCTCCACAGTGCCTCCTAACCATAAGTGTCACTCATATCACACTATAGAACATAAGTAATAGTAATTTATGCTGCATCGCGCGAAACTAAGGCCAGGTAGAGTTGGCGCGCTGAGAGAAGGTGGTGAGGCGGATGCGAGGCGAACGATCGAATCGCATCAAGTTGGATTTCGATGCCTGCTCCGCCACGGCGCTTCTTAAGGACACGGCGTCCGCTGGCGCGTTTGCTGAGCTGCTGCCGCTGTCGCTCACCGCCTGCTGCACGGGCGTGGCGCTTTGTGCCGCCATGCCCTGCGCCCTTCCGGTTGACGCTGACGAGGTGCATCGCGGCTGGTGCAATGGCGACATCGCCTACAACCCGGCGGGCGGATGGCTCTCGGTGCTCATCGGCGACGAAGAGAACTCGCTGCGCTACGGCGATCAGGTGACGCTCGGCCACATTGAGGGCGACTTCGAGGCGCTGCGCGCACTCGAAGGCCGTCAATCGCTGCGCATCGCGCTCGTGTAAGGAGGACCTGATGGCAGATATCGCAAACACATTGGGGAGCATGTTCTCGCTCATCATCGTGACGGTGCTGGGCTATGTGGCGGCGCGCTGCGGGTTCCTCTCTGCCGATATCCGCCCCAAGCTCTCGGGCCTTATCTTCAACATCACGCTACCGTGCACGATTCTCGCCTCGGTGGGAGAGGTCGATGCCTCCACGGATGCTGAGGCCATCACCTGGTCGCTCGTGCTTGCAGCAGCCCTCTTCTTCGTGATGCTCGCGGGCGGCGTGCTCGCCAACCTCGTGCTGCGCACCTCGCGTGCCGAGCGGAGCCTCTACCTTTGGATGGGCGTGCTCACCAACACGGGCTTTATCGGTTTTGCGGTGCTCGAATCAATCTTTGGTGGTCCGAGCGTGTTTCTGGGGAGTATCTTCATCGCCATCTCGAACGTCTTTCTCTACAGCCTGGGCGTGGCGGTGCTGCGCTCGGGCGGTACGCGCGGCGATGGTGCGGCCGTGAACGGCGCGCCCCTCCGACGCACCATCGATATGCGCGGCATGCTGCGCGATATGGTGAACGTGCCTTTGGTGGCAAGCCTTATTGCGATGGTGGTTTTCTTCGCGCGGGTTCCCATACCTGTCCCCATCATGCAGGCGGCAAGCATGGCGGGCGGGGTCACCTCGCCCTTGGCCATGATGCTCGTGGGCCTCTCGATTGCCGACGCCAATCTGGGTGCCGTGCTCGGGCAACCGCGCCTTTGGGGCTTCACCCTCATCCGCTTCCTCGCGGTGCCGCTTGCGGTGTACGTACTGCTGGCGCCGGTGGTGCCGAGCGCGCTTGCCCTCGGCGTCTTTGTGGTGATGCTCGCCATGCCCACGGGCTCCATGGCAGGCCCCATCGCGGCAACCTATGGGCAAGACGGTGAGCTCCCTGCGCAGGGGACCATCGTTTCGACCATCGCGAGCTTCGCCATCGTGCCCGCGCTCATAACCGCCATGAACTTGGGCTAAATCCGCATGTTCAGTTCGCTTATGAGCGTGAGATAGCGCGTTGCGAGATATGGGCACCTAAGTCTCACTTGTATTGGTAACCGGGGCGGGCCGGCACCCTCGAAAGCCGGCAGAAAAGGAGATCAATATGGCAGTCAAGCAAACCGCAGGCCGCAACCAGCTGGGTGTTGTGGCGCCCAAGTTCGCCGAGCTCAACGACGATGTGCTCTTTGGCGAGGTGTGGTCGCGCGAGGACAAGCTCTCGCTCAAGATGCGCTCCATCGTGACTGTGGTGACGCTTGTAGCGAAGGGTATGGTGGACAGCTCGTTTGAGTACCACATGGCAACGGCCAAGCAAAACGGTGTCACGCGCGACGAGATGGCCGAGATCTTGACCCACGAGGCGTTTTACGCCGGCTGGCCCAACGCGTGGGCAGCCTTCCGCGTGCTGCTCACCGTCTACGGCAACGAGGCGGACGACGGCCAAGGCGAGAGCTTCTCGCCGATGTTTGGCAAGGGCAACCCCAACGATTCCTCTGCGCAGGACTTTATCGGTCAGTCGTTCCTGAACCCGCTGACCGATCCGGTTGCGTGCGGCATGGCGCTCTCAAACGTGACGTTTGAGCCGGGGTGCCGCAACAACTGGCACATTCACCACGCCGACAAGGGCGGCGGCCAGATGCTCATTGTGACCGATGGTCGTGGCTGGTACCAGGAGTGGGGCCGCGAGCCGCAGCTGCTCACGCCGGGCACGGTGGTGTATATCCCCGCGGGCGTGAAGCACTGGCACGGTGCCGCACGCGACAGCTGGATGAGCCACATTGCCTTTGAGGTGCCGGGCGAGAACACCTCTAACGAGTGGCTCGAGCCGGTGACGGACGAGGAGTACCCGCAGGCATAAGGCGCTTGCGGCACGCGGCTCAGCAAGGTGCGCACGGCGGATAGGCTGGGCGAGGCCTTCGCAGCCTGCATTCATGTCGCGCGAGCTTACCTCATTCTTAAGTGGGCGGGCCCCTTGGAATCGGACGGCATGGGTAGGATGAGACCGTACCGAGAAAGGGGTCCGTTTTGTCGTTTATCTCCGCGCGCTTCCGCATCGCCGCTGCCTTGGCGCTTGGGTGCGCTCTGCCGCTCTCGGGTTGCGTCGTCACGGACAGCGCGACTCCCGCGTCTGCGCTCGCATGGCACAGCATGCACGACGTTGCCGAGCAGCTGAGTGCGGCGGCAGGGGAGGCATCGTCTGCTCTGGGCGAGGGCGCGGTATCTGCCGCGCAAGCGGGTGCGGCGGCGTTTGGGCTCGATTCCGCAGCGATTGCGGGTGCCATCGACTCCGCCCTCGACAACCTCGACGAGGCGCCCGCCCTGCTTTGGGCGGCGCTCAACCGGGAACGCTCCCTCACCGCGGATTGCCGGCTTGAGGTAGAAGATGTCGCCACTGGCTCGACGGTCGTCGCCCGGTCGTCGGGCGGGCCGGATGCCGCCTCTGCCCTTGACAAGCTCGATTGCGGGCGCTGGAAGCTTGTGTGCGACCGCCCTGCCGACAGTCAGCGACGGCGTATCTTTCACATCTTCGAGGGGGCGGACTCTGCCTTGTCCGGTCTGGGCGATGCGGAGGTAACGCACGACGTGGAGGTTGCGCGCATCACCACCTACCACGGGTCGCGTGTGGTGCGCCTTGCCCTGCCCGAGATGGATATCGATTATGATTTCGAGCTGCCCGCCGAGGACATCGCCACGCTGCGCGGCATCGCGGCGTAGGGAGGAGAGAGCCATGGAGTTGCCCGAGACCCAGAACTACCGGTTCTTCAACCACGCGGCATGCGAGTTCTACCCGTGTCACGACATGCCCGCGGAGGAGCTCAACTGCCTTTTCTGCTTCTGCCCGCTCTATGCGCTCGGCCCCGATTGCGGCGGCAACCCGCGCTATGTGGGCGAGAAGGGCGACATCAAGGACTGCAGCGCCTGCACGGTTCCGCACCGGCGCGAGAATTACGACTGGATTATGCAGCAATTCTCGCGCATTCAAGAGGTGGCAAAGCGTTCTTCGTAATCTATAGCGCCTACGTATGGCAAGGCATAGCTTATAGGTCTTTTACATAGATGAGGCACGCCCGTAGTATCTATGTTGGAAAGGAGACAACTATGGGCGATTTAAGTTCCGATGTCGAACGGTGCCTCTGCGACTGCGCCTGCGACGCCGAGCGCGTGCAGCGCGCTAAGTGTTCCTGCGAAGAGGGTCGTGCGCGCGAGGCAAAGCGCGTGCTCTTGAGCGAGCGGCAGCGCCTGCTTGACGAGATGCACAGCCGCCAGCGCGGCATCGATGCCATCGATCACATGCTTCACCGTGTGAGCTGCGAATGCACGCCCCGTCGTACGTGCGCCGACGGTGCGCAGGAGAAAAGCCCCGATGCAACGTGCGCGGGCGAAGATGCCGGCCTCTTGGGCGAAGGTGAGGTGAGCGCTCGTGGATAGTGCCACCATCGAGCTTCTGATCGATGCGCTGCCCAAGATTTTTATCGCGGGCGTAACGGTCACGTTGCCGCTCGCACTTGTGTCGTTTGCCATCGCGCTGGTCATCGCAACGGTTGTTGCACTCATCCAGTACGCTCGCGTGCCGGTGCTTCGCCAAGTCGCGCGCTTCTACATTTGGGTGGTGCGCGGCACGCCGCTCTTTGTCCAGCTCTACATTGTGTTCTTTGGCCTCCCGGATCTGGGTGTCACGCTCGACCCGCTGCCAACGGCGGTCTTGGTGCTCTCCATCAACACGGGTGCCTATTCTGCCGAGACCATGCGCGGCGCGCTTGAGAGCGTGCCCGCGGGCCAGGTCGAGGCCGGTTACTGCGTGGGTATGAGCTACTTGCAGGTCATGCGGCGCATCGTGTTGCCGCAGGCGCTGCGGACCGCCTTCCCGCCGCTTTCCAACGAGCTCATCTCGCTTGTGAAGGACACCTCGCTTGCGTCCGGCATCATGGTGACCGAGATGTTCCGCGCCACGCAGGAGATTGTTTCGCGCGAGTGGGTGACCATGCCGCTCTACCTGGAGGTTGCGCTCGTGTACCTCCTCTTCTCGACGGTGCTTACCTGGTTGCAGCGCGTAGGCGAGCGCAAGCTAGCCGCTCAGGGTATGGAAAGGGGCTGACGCCATGTCTGAGATGTTGAGATTGTCCGGCGTGCGCAAATCCTTTGACGGCACCGAGGTGCTGCACGGCCTTGACCTTGCGGTCAACAAGGGCGAGGTCGTGGCGGTGCTCGGCCCCTCCGGATCGGGTAAGACAACGCTTCTGCGCTGCGCGAACTTCCTCGAGCGGGCAGACGCCGGCACGCTTTCGCTTGGTGGCGAGACCTATGACCTCGCGCGCGCCACGCACCGCGAGGTCGCGGCGGTTCGGCGGCGCACCGGGTTTGTGTTCCAGAGCTACAACCTCTTTCGCAATCGCACGGTCCTCGGCAACGTGGCCGAGGGCCTGGTGGTCGCGCGAAGAGTCCCCAAAGCGGAGGCCGAGGCACGTGCACACGAGATGCTTGAGCACGTGGGGATGGACGACCGCTGCGACGCCTACCCGGTAGCGCTCTCCGGCGGCCAGCGGCAGCGCGTCGCTATCGCTCGCGCCATGGCGACCGACCCCGAGATCATCTACTTCGACGAGCCCACCTCGGCGCTCGACCCCGAGCTCACCGGCGAGGTGCTCGCCGTCATGCGGCGTCTGGCGGAGGAGGGCATGACCATGCTCGTGGTCACGCACGAGATGAGCTTTGCCAGAAACGTCGCCGACCGCGTGGTCTTCATGGAGGAGGGCCGCGTGGTGGCAGACGCTCCGGCTCGGGACTTCTTTGAGCGCCCCGCCAACGACCGCGTGCGCGCCTTTTTGCGCACGGTCGATGCCTCGGCAACATAATCGAGTAACAACGTTTTCACGCGTGAACGTTTGCAAGTACGACTATCTAGCAGCTTGAACGTCAAGAAAGGACGCAGCTATGCACAGCATTTCAAGAAGGGCTTTTATCGGGGGCGCAGGGTCGCTGGCGGTGCTGGCGGGCCTCGGGCTTGCCGGTTGCGGCGGCACGGATGCCGGCTCGGGCTCGACGGCGACGAGCGGCAATCTCCTCGACACGATCGTGGAGGGCGGCAAGATGACCTTTGCGACCGAGGGCACCTGGAGTCCGTGGACGTTCCACAACGCAGACGACGAGCTGACCGGTTTTGATATCGAGGTCGCCCGCGCTATCGCTTCCGAGCTCGACGTAGAGGCGGTCTTTGCCGAGGGCGAGTGGGACGGCCTGCTCGCGGGCCTTGACTCGGGGCGTTTCGATACCATGGCAAACGGCGTCTCGGTCACGCCCGAGCGCGAGGAGCGCTATGACTTTACCGAGCCCTACGCCTACAACCGCATCGTGGTCATCACCATGGATGACTCCGACATCTCCAGCATGGAGGACCTCGACGGCAAGCATACGGCCAACACGCTCGGTTCGAGTTATGCCACACTCGCCGAGAGCTTTGGCGCGACCAACACCGGCGTGGACGATTTCAACCAGACCATCGAGCTCCTCGAGCAGGGGCGTATCGACGCCACGCTAAACGACGAGGTCGTGTTCTACGACTACATGAAGGCGCACCCCGACGCACCGCTCAAGATCGCTGCCGAGAACGCCGATCCTACGCCCGTGGCATTCCCGCTGCGTAAGGGCGAGGAGACGGCGGAGCTGCGTGAGGCCATGAACGGGGCGATTGATGCGCTGCGCGAGAACGGCATGCTCTCGAGCCTCTCGGAGGAGTTCTTTGGCGTCGACATCACGAGTGAGTCGTAGCGGGCGGAGCGCGACGCCGCGTGCGCAATCGCTTCCCCTGGGATTTTCCCTAGCGCACGGTATGTGTATCGAGGGCTCTCGGTTTGATTAGCCGAGAGCCCTCTCGCGCTTCGGAAATGAATAAAGCAAGAATAAAAACATGTGTTCTATTATATCTAGTATAGAACAAAAGTTCGAATCCAAGGTTCTCGATAGCTGCGAGTTCTTCTGCCCTATATGGCTCGTTGGACGTGACGTAAAATAAGCAGCATTTGGGCGTGTCTTTTCGGAAGCTGGAAAAGCTGGCGCCCCTGTCTATCTGATGGTTTGCGGCGGGCCACGCCGAGACGCTGGGCTGTGCAGCGTATTGGCATGACGAGACGGAGTACGCAGATGTGGATGATGGCGCTGGCGGCTATCGCTGGATTTTGCTTGGTGTTTATTGCAATCGCCTGTGTGCTGTTTCCACGGGTTCGAACGGCTGGCATTGTGGTGCTCTGCGTGCTTGCGCTCATTGCGGGGGCGCTCTATATGGTTTATGTCCACGAGACACCGCTAGCGCGCTGGGAGCGTATCAATGCCGATGAGATTGAGCGCCGCGACCGGGAGCTTGAGGAGAATATCTTCGCCCGCGCGACCCTAAAATGCCCTCTCTGGTCAAAAGGGTAGGCAGAATAATAAAAGACCCCCTGTTGGACGAGAGGATTCGGGCCAGAGTAGGGGATGACGGCAACATTTGCGCAGGAAACGAATTCCTCCGCATGCCGCGATTGCTGGTTTGTCGTCTTTGGAGGGCATGAAGACGTTAAAAGTCATTATTCTAAGCGCTTCAATGACCATAAGGATGCGGAGCAAGCGTTTGGGCGCGGGCTCATCGTGGATGACGGTGGGATTCGATGTTTGACGTTGGGCATCGCTATCCCAAACCGCTTTGCGGCTGCCTAGGCAGCGTGGAGCGAAAACCTAAGGCGATAGTGGCAGAAGTATCCCCTTGAGCAGAAAACGCTGCATTAACCAATGATAAGACGACGCAAATCAGCGATTGGCTTATGCTAAATGCTATGACTAAGAAAATCTTATATAGAGAGACTTAGATTTGTGTATAACCTCTCGCATAGCGGCTATAAGGTAGCTGACTGAACGAATGCTGCCCCGCAGGGCGGCGAGGTCGCTCGGCCTATCCAGCAGAGCGACCGCCCTAAGAGAGGTGATTCGCATGAGAATCGACAAGTTGGCTATGACCTCGCGCGAGGCGCTGCAGGCGGCCATCGGTATCGCAGGCGATGCCGAGGCCGGTGCCGTCGAACCCATCCATCTGTTGCAGGCTCTGCTTACCAGCGGCGAGCGCAACATCTCCGTCATCATCGAGCGCATCGGCGCCGACCCCGCGCAGCTTGTGCGTGCCTGCGCCGACGCGGTCGAGCGCGCCCCCAAGGTTTCGGGCGAGGGCCGAGAGATCGGCCTTTCGCGCGATTTGGTGCGCGTGCTTGAGCGCGCGGAGAAGTACGCCGCCAAGATGGAGGACAACTTTGTGGTGACCGAGCATCTGCTCATGGCGCTCGCCGTGGACAAGGGCGATGCCGGCCAGGTGCTCAAGGCCGCAGGTGTCACGCGCGAGCGCATCGAGGAGGTCTATCAGGAGCTCCGCGGTGATGACCGTGTGACGTCGGCTGATGCCAAGCCCCAGTACGAGGCTCTCGAGCAGTATGGCCGCAACATCTGCGACCTCGCTCGCGCCGGCAAGCTCGACCCGGTGATCGGCCGTACCGACGAGATTCGCCGTACCATTCAGGTGCTTTCGCGCCGCACCAAGAACAACCCCGTGCTCATCGGCGAGCCGGGCGTAGGCAAGACCGCCATCGTTGAGGGTATTGCCCAGCGTATCGTTGCGGGCGACGTGCCCACGACCCTGCGCGACCGCGATCTCATCGAGCTCGATATGAGTGCGCTCGTGGCGGGCGCCAAGTACCGTGGCGAGTTTGAGGACCGCCTGAAGGCCGTGCTCAAGGAGGTCGAGAAGTCGGACGGTAAGGTCATCCTCTTCATCGACGAGCTCCACACCATCGTGGGCGCGGGCGCAACCGAGGGCTCTATGGATGCCGGCAACATTCTGAAGCCGGCGCTCGCCCGCGGAGACCTGCACGCCATCGGCGCTACCACGCTCGACGAGTACCGCAAGTACATCGAGAAGGATGCCGCCCTTGCCCGCCGCTTCCAGACTGTTATGGTCTCGGAGCCCACGGTGGAGGACACCATCTCGATCCTGCGCGGCCTGAAAGAGAAGTACGAGATCTTCCACGGTGTGCATATCACCGACGGCGCTCTCGTGTCGGCGGCCGAGCTCTCGGACCGCTACATCGCCGACCGCTTCCTGCCGGACAAGGCCATCGACCTCGTCGATGAGGCGGCGAGCCGCCTGCGCATGGAGCTCGACTCCATGCCGGTTGAGATCGATCAGACGCAGCGTCGTCTCACGCAGATGCAGATCGAGGAGCAGGCGCTCATGAAAGAGACCGACGAGGCCTCTGCCGAGCGTTTGGAGAACCTGCGGCAGGAGATTGCCGAGGTGCAGGAGAAGCTGAACGTCCAGAAGGCGGGTTGGCTTAACCAGAAGAACGCCATCGACCACGTGCAGGACCTCAAGGCCGCGCTCGACGATGCGCGCGGCGAGGAGGAGCGCGCCACGCGTGAGGGCGACCTCGCCCGCGCCTCGGAGTTGCGCTACGCCAAGATCCCGCAGCTCGAGCAGGAGATTCACGCAGCCGAGGCGGAGCTTGCCTCCCAGCGCGAGCAGGAGGGCACCGGCCTTAACGAGCAGGTCACCTCAGACGAGATCGCCGAGGTGGTCTCGGCGTGGACGGGCGTGCCCGTGTCGAAGATGATGCAGGGCGAGCTCGAGAAGCTCCGCGACCTCGAGGGCGAGCTGCACAAGCGCGTCATCGGCCAGGACGAGGCGGTCTCGGCCGTAGCCGCGGCCGTGCGCCGCAGCCGTGCGGGTCTGGCGGATCCGGACAAGCCCATCGGCAGCTTCTTCTTCCTGGGCCCCACCGGCGTGGGCAAGACCGAGCTCGCCAAGGCGCTCGCAACCTGCCTCTTCGACGACGAGCGGGCGCTCGTGCGCATCGATATGTCCGAGTACATGGAGAAGTTCTCGGTCCAGCGCCTCATCGGTGCCCCTCCGGGATACGTGGGCTACGAGGAGGGTGGCCAGCTTACCGAGGCGGTTCGCCGTCGTCCGTACAGCGTGATTCTGCTCGACGAGATGGAGAAGGCTCACCCGGACGTCTTTAACGTGCTTCTGCAGGTGCTCGATGATGGCCGCCTGACCGATGGCCAGGGCCGCCAGGTGAGCTTTAAGAACACGATCATCATCATGACGTCTAACGTGGGCTCCACCGCGATTGCCGAGCACTCGGGCAAAGACGACGAGGCCATGCGCCGCGAGGTCGACGAGGCCATGCGTGCCACATTCCGCCCGGAGTTCCTGAACCGTATCGACGACATCGTGGTCTTCCATCCGCTTGGCATGGCCGAGATCGAGAAGATCGTCGACATCCAGCTCGCCGACGTGCGCAGCCGCCTCGCCAAGGAGCGCATGACGCTTGTCATCACCCCGGGCGCCAAGCAGATGCTCGCGGTGGGTGGCCTCGACCCGGTTTATGGTGCGCGCCCCTTGAAGCGCCTCATCCAGACCGAGGTGGTCGACGTCATCGCGCGTGCCATCATCGACGGCAAGGTGCGCGAGGGCGACGAGATCACAGTCGATGTGGACACCGACGGCGCGTTCTACGTGGTGGAGGATGCAACCGGTCCCGTCCCGACCTATGAGGTGCCGGAGGCGTAAGGATTCCGAGAGGCGTCTTAAACGTCGAGGATGCGACCGCCAAACAAGTGCAGCCGGGTACGGAATTTGGCCGCACCCGGCTGTTTTGTGCGGGTTGGATTCGCTACAATACACCCGCAGCACACCTAAGAAAGGATTGGCATGGCGCTACCCGAGGCAGTGATCTTCGACATGGACGGCACGCTCGTCGATACCGAGCGGGTGAGCCAGACCGCGTGGCGCCGTGCGGCGGCAGACTTTGGCCTTAACGTGCCGGAGCGCATCTGGCATGCCTTCGTGGGCTGTTCGCTGCCCAACGCCCGTGCGATGATCAACGCCGAGTTTGGCGACCCGGCGCTCACCGACCGACTCTTTGCCCACCAGCGCGAGCTGTTCTTCCAGATTGAAGACGAGGCGCTCGAGCCCTGCGCCGGTGCTCTGGAGGCGCTCGCGGCGCTCTCCGATGCGAGCGTGACCCTTGCCCTTGCCACCTCGACGGCGCGCGAGCGAGCACTTCCTACCCTCGATCGTTTTGGCATGGTGCCGTATTTCACCTCGATGACCTTTGGGGACGAGATCGAGCGCGCCAAGCCCGAGCCCGATATCTACCTCAAGGCGGCCTCGCGTCTTTCGCTCGAACCCGTGATGTGTGCTGCGGTGGAGGACTCCGTCAACGGCGCCCGTGCCGCTGTGGCGGCTGGCATGCGCACCTATCTCGTGCCCGAGTGGGCGGCGCCTACGCCCGAGCTCACGGCCCAGTGCGCCGCGGTGCTCGACAGCCTGCACGAGCTGCCGGCGCTTGTTCTTGCAGAAAGGTAGGACCATGAACACCTCGACCATTGTCCTTATTGTTATGGGTGTTGCCCTTCTTGGTTGGGTTATCGCCTGCGCTGTGCACTTCCTGCGCGGCGGCCGTGCCCTTTTGCGTGCGAGCGGCCTTACGGCACACCTTACCTGCGAGTCCTGTGGCGCGACGTTTGATTTGCCCGCCGGTGAACTTGCCGATACGTGGTTCTCCAAGTCGGCGAGCGTTACGCGTACGCGCCGCGAGGGGGCCGCGCTGGTAGACGAGCCCACCTATCACTCTTTTGCCAAGAAAGTTACCTGTCCGCAGTGCGGCGAGCGCGCTTGGGCACAGGTTCAAAACGTCAACGAGATCAATGCCTCCCTGCGCGGGGCGTACCTCGCGTCTGGCCTCAAGCACATTGGCCTTATGGTGGCGGGCGGCTTTGCCATCTTGCTCGCCGCTCAGCTCCTCCTCGCGATTCTGCGCGCGCTCGGCCTACAATAGGAGCGTCAACCACCTCGATGTGAGGAGCGCTCATGAGAACGGTCTGCAACTTCTACTCGTATGTGCTGAACCGCGCGGTCGATATCTCGGTCGTGGTGCCTTCGGTCACCTGCCCGGAGTCGCTCGGCCTAGGGGGTATCACGCCTACGCACAAACTCCCTGCCAAGTTCCCCGTGCTGTACCTGCTGCACGGCTTTGGCAACAACCATGCGCAGTGGCTGGGCTATTCCAACGTTGAGATGTACGCCGAGGAGCAGCGCATTGCCGTGGTGACCATGTCCGCCGAGAACAAGGCCTATGCAGATGCGGGCGCGGACGACTTCATGCGTTTTGTGGACGAGGAGCTGCCCGAGTTTGTCTGCAATTACTTCCCCGTTTCCGACAAACCGGAGGAGTCCTATATCGCGGGGCTTTCCATGGGCGGCTTTGGGGCGCTCTTGCATGGCATCACGCATCCCGAGCGCTATCGTGCCATCGGTTCGTTCTCGGGCGGCGTGGGCATTAACCCGGTAACGTTTGTAAAGGACCCCATGGGTTCCAAGGGTGAGGAGGCGCCGCTGCCGCATGAGTACGATCTCGCTGCGCTTGCGGATGACGCCGCAGCAGCCGGTCGCACGCTGCCGCCTCTCTACCTTGCGTGCGGTACCGAGGACTTCCTCTTCCAGGCAAACGTCGACTTCCGCGATCACCTGGTGGAGCTCGGTGCAGATGTGACCTGGGACGAGGTAGCCGGTTTTGGGCACGAGTGGCGCTTCTGGGACATGCAGGTGGAGAAGTTCCTCGACTGGATCCCGCGCGATGACGTGTACGCAAAGATGGGCAAGCGCCCAGTGTAGGGGTGATTCCTATGGCATCGATGCCTAGCGCGCAGAACGCCGTGTCGACGGAGCAGCATCCTCAGAAGACGCCGCCCAAGCACGGGGGCGCACCGCGCGACCCGTTTATTCGGGCGGAAAACGAGGATGACGACGGCTACGACCCCTATTCAGACCGTCGGCCCGAGCCGGAGCCGCTCTTCGAGCGCGATCCGTGGGGCTGATTCCTGTAATTTGGATTTTGAACGACGCGCCCGCACCGCTGGAAAGGACAGCGGTGCGGGCGATTTGTTGATGTGCTCTAGAATCGAAGCATTGGCAATGGCAGGTGCTTCGGGCGGTGCGCTGCAGCTACTCGACGGTGAGGTCGGCGCGGGCGATCGCCTTCTCGAAGTCACGCGTGCCGCGGAAGACCTCCTGCTTGTAGGGGTTCACGCCGAGCTTCTTGGCGCGGTAGGCAATGTGGGCAAGGGCGGCCACATTGGCAGCGAGGGCGAGCACCGACACCACGAGGTTTACGGTCGGGTCGTTCACCGAGTCGGTAGAGAACACCGAGTAATCCTGAAACATGGGGAATACCTGGGCAAACATGCACCAGAGCGCGAGCGTGTTGGCACGGTTCTGAATCCAGCCGCCCTTGTTCCAGAAGAAGTTGGCCACGGTGGGCGCAAGCAGCAGCGCCAAGCCACAGTACCAGGCGTGGGTGGGCAGGCAGTTGTAGGTGTAGCAGAAGTTCCAGAGGTCGTAGGCGATGATGAAGACCCAGGTCATATCGGGCCAGAGCATATCGTCGCGCTTCTTGGAGGTGTAGATGCCCCACCAGCCGGTCATGCAGAAGATGTTCAGGATGCCGGCGATGCCGTTAAAGACGTTATGCCAGCCGCCCATGAGGGTGACGCCCTCGCTCGAGACCCAGGTGGTGCCCCAGGCGCGAACGGCGCTCTCAAAGTCCGAGACCACGGCGATCAGGATGTTGATGGCAACGATCACAAACGGATAGGCGCGGAACCAGTGGCTTTTGCCCAGCGAGCCCCAGCGGTACTTCAAAATCATAAAGCCGATGCAGCCTGCTGTTGCGGCATAGAGCTTCGCATAGTGGAACCAGCTGTTCATGTAGACGTAGGTCGGGTTGGTGAGCGCCCATTCTGCTCCCGCCGCCGCGCCAATGTAGATGGCGGCAAAGTAGACGGTGAGCGCTGCCGGGAGTGCGAGGAAGCACAGGATACCGCCGAGCTTTGAGCGGCGAGCGAATTCGTTGGCGAGGATGAGGGCGGCAAACACCAGCACCCATCCGAGCCACTGGAACGGAGCGTTCTCTCCGTACACTTGAAACAGCATGCAGCCTCCTTCGAACATGCCCTGAACGGGCGCGGTTGCAGGCGATAGCGCAGGCATGCGGGATAGGGGACCGTTCCCCGTGCGAACGACCCGGCTCGCCGATTTCAGTCTTGACCGGAGTTGACGATATGTCAATCTCTTATTTGACGAAACGTCAACACTTTCCGACGAACGGCGGTGCCATGGCTGATTATCGCGTTATCGAGGTTAAGCAGAGCGTGTTTGCCGACAACGACCGCAAGGCGGACGAGCTCCGTGCGCGGCTCAGGCGCGAGGGCACGTTTTTACTGAACCTCATGTCGAGCCCCGGCTCGGGTAAGACCACAACGCTTCTGCGTACCATCGAGGCGCTTGCGGGCGAGCTCTCGATTGCGGTGATGGAGGCGGATATCGACTCCGATGTCGACGCGCGCACCATCGCAGGCGCGGGCGTGCGCTCTATCCAGCTTCACACGGGCGGCATGTGCCATCTCGATGCGTATATGACCGAGCAGGGACTCGATGCGCTTCGCGCGGAGGACCCCGCACTCGTTGACCTCGCAATTTTGGAGAACGTGGGCAACCTTGTGTGCCCGGCAGAGTTTGATACGGGGGCCTCTGCCAACGCGATGATCCTCTCGGTCCCCGAGGGGGACGACAAGCCGCTTAAGTACCCGCTCATGTTCTCGGTCTGCGACGTGGTGCTCATCAACAAGATCGACGCGCTGCCGATATTCGATACGTTCAGTATGGACCGCGTGCGCGAGAACATCGCCTGCCGCAACCCTGCAGCGCAGGTCATTCCCATCTGCGCTAAAACAGGGGAGGGCATTGACGCGTGGGCGGAGTGGCTGCGCGAGCGCGTCGCCACTTGGAAAAGCGGCGCCTAGCGCCGAGGTGCGCGGCCGCGTCAGACGGGCGGCCGCGGCACCCATCCGGTAATGCACGGTTTGACCCCGTCCCCATCTGTGCATCCATGCCTGCGAATGCACAGTTTGAACCCGTCCCCAAATACGTCCAAATGCGCCAGTTACGTGCGAAAGGAACGAGCATGATCTTGAACGGCCCCGGCATCTCCTATACCGAGCCCGATATCGGCGCGGAGTTTGTGCCACCGCTGCCCGAGCATCCGCGTGAGAAGATCGTCGCGCTCTGCAAGCATCTCACCAACCGCACCCTCGGCAAGGGCAATCTCCTGCCGTACGAGTACTGGGCGTTTGAGAGCGTGACGACCGACGAGATGGCAGACGTGCTGCTCAAGCTCAAGGTGCGCCGCCCCTACACGTTTGAGGAGGCCCAGCGCGCGACAGGGCTTGCGGCAGATGTGCTGCGTCCGCTGCTCGATGAGATGAGCGAGATTGGCCTTCTGGAGTACAACTGGGAGAATCCCGCGCGTACCAAGCAGTGGGTGAGCCCCATTTTGGTGCCGGGATCGGCCGAGTTCCTCAACATGCGTTGGGAGCAGATGAAGGAGCATCCCGCGACGGCAAAGTTCTTCGAGCAGGCATCAAAGGGCCCGCTCTCGCGCATCACGCCCATGGTGCCGCCGGGCGGTGCGGGCATAGGCATGCACGTCATCCCCGTCGAGCAGGCCATCGAGACCGAAAACAGAAGCGTCTCCATCGAGCACATCGGCCATTGGCTCGACAAGTACGACGGCAAGTACGCGGCGAGCCCCTGCAGCTGCCGTATGAGCAGAAGCGTGCTCGGCGAGGCCTGTGGCGACGATCCGGCCGACTGGTGCATCGCGGTGGGCGACATGGCCGACTACGTGGTGGAGACCGGCAAGGGCGGCCGCTACATCACGCGCGACGAGGTGATGGAAATCCTCCAAAAGGCGGAGGACAACGGCTTTGTGCACCAGATCACCAACATCGACGGCGAGAACAAGATCTTTGCCATCTGCAACTGCAACGTGAACGTGTGCTACGCGCTGCGCACCTCGCAGCTCTTCAACACGCCCAACCTCTCGCGGTCGGCATACGTTGCGCGCACAGAGGCGGACAAGTGCGTCGCCTGCGGCCGTTGCGTGGAGGTGTGCCCGGCGGGCGCCGTCAAGCTCGGGCAGAAGCTGTGCGAGAAGGCCACGGGCAAGGTTCCCGCCTACCCCAAACAGGAGCTTCCTGACGCGGTTTCGTGGGGGCCCGAGAAATGGTCGCCCGACTATCGCAGCAAGAACCGCATCGAGACCTACGAAGCGGGCACGGCGCCCTGCAAGACGGCCTGCCCGGCGCACATTGCGGTGCAGGGCTACCTCAAGCTCGCGGCGCAGGGACGCTATACCGAGGCGCTCGCCCTCATCAAGCGCGAGAACCCGCTGCCCGCCATCTGCGGGCGCATCTGCAACCGCCGCTGCGAGGACGCCTGCACGCGCGGACGGGTGGACGAGGCCATCGCCATCGACGAGGTGAAGAAGTTCATTGCTGCGCGCGACCTCGACGAGCAGACGCGCTACATCCCGCCCAAGGTGATTCCGCGCGTGGAGGGCGCCTTTGACGAGAAGATTGCCATCATCGGCGCCGGCCCGGCAGGCCTTAGCTGCGCGTTTTATTTGGCAGAGCGCGGCTATAAGCCTGTGGTGTTTGAGAAGAGCGCGCGCCCGGGCGGCATGCTCGCCTACGGTATCCCCTCCTACAAGCTCGAGAAAGACATCATCGCGGCGGAGGTTGCCGTTATCGAGGCCATGGGTGTCGAGTTCCGCTTTGGCGTGGAGGTGGGGCGCGATGTGACGCTCGCGGACCTGCGCGCCGAGGGCTACCGTGCGTTCTACGTGGCCATCGGCTGCCAGGCGGGCCGTCTGCCGGGTATTCCCGGCGAGAAGGCCGAGGGCGCGTTGACCGCGGTCGACTTCTTGCACGGTGTGGCTGAGGCGCAGGACTCGGGTGGCGAGATGAGCACACTTACCGGGCGTACCATCGTGGTCGGTGGCGGCAACGTTGCCATCGACGCGGCGCGCACCGCCTCGCGTCTGGGATCGCCCCACGTGGAGATGTTCTGCCTCGAGCAGGAGGACGAGATGCCGGCAAGTGCGGAGGAGGTGCGCGAGGCCGTGGAGGACGGTGTCCATATCAGCCATGGCTGGGGTCCTCTTGAGGTGCGTACCGACGATGCGGGCCATGTGAGCGAGGTCGTCTTCCGCCGTTGTACGCGTGTCTACGATGACGAGGGTCGCTTTGCGCCCGTCTATGACGATGCGGAGCTCCGCACCGTTGCGGCGGACCGCGTGATCTTCTCCATTGGCCAGGGCGTGGCATGGGGCGAACTTCTTGCCGGGAGCGCGGTCGAGTTCGGCCGCGGCGGTACGGCGGTGGCCGACACGCAGACCTATCAGACCGCCGAGCCCGATATTTTTGTGGGCGGCGACGCCTTTACGGGGCCCAAGTTTGCTATCGACGCCATCGCCGCAGGGCACGAGGCGGCGGTATCGCTCCATCGCTACGTGCAGGGGGCGACCCTCACTATCGGCCGTAACCCGCGCGCCTATCGCGAGCTCGATAAGGATGCCGCGGACCTGGCGAGCTACGATACCGCGAGCCGCCAGCAGCCCGCGGTGAAGCCCGACCTCGGCCGAGTCGACGCTCCCTTCCGCGAGTACACGGCAACCTTTACTGAGGAGCAGGTGCGTGCCGAGACTGCGCGCTGCCTGGGCTGCGGGGCGAGCATTGTGGACGAGAACAAGTGCATCGGCTGCGGCCTTTGCACTACTAAGTGCGCGTTCGACGCAATCCATCTGCATCGCGAGCACCCCGAGGCAAGCACGATGATCAAGTACGAGGACAAGCTCCCGGCGATTGGCAAGTACGCCCTCAAGCGCGCTATCAAGATCAAGTTTGGCAAGCGGGGCAAGTAGAGGAGGCCGGCGCGACCGTTGGACTTGCGCGTTGGGAAAGGAGCGCCGTGCACGAGCTCGGGATTGTCTTTCACATCATCAAAAGTGTCGAGGAGATCGCTGCCGAGGCCCGCATAGGGCGGGTCTCGGCGGTGACGCTCGAGCTCGGCGAGGTGTCGGGCATCATGCCGAGCTACCTTCAGGACTGCTGGCGCTGGGCATGCGACAAGCACGAGGTGATGCGCGGATGCGAGCTTGTGGTGGAAGAGATTCCCGCGCGCACGTTTTGCGAGGCATGCGGCACCACCTATAAGACCGTGGCGCACGGTCGCATCTGCCCCGCATGTGGCAGCGATAACACCTATCTCGTGCAGGGCAACGAGGCCATGATCAAAGAGATCGCCACCCCGGAGGAAGGTGCCTGACTCAGCGCTCCGGGCGGCGCTCGGGGTATTTCTCGGTGTAGCCCTCGATGTGCAGCGTGCTTGCGATGACGTCCTTGATGACGGTCTCCTCTACATCGGGGTGCGAGCGGATGAAGAGGATGAGACCGCTGATGAGGATGTAGAACGTCTCGTAGACGTGGTCGATCAGCACCTCGTGGTAGCGCGAGAAGTCGACGACCGTGGTCTCGCACATAAAGCGAGCGCAGCGCTCGGCCACGCGATGCACAAAGGCGGTGTAGAGCACGGCGTCACCATCGGCGGCGATGGAACGCGAGAGGTCGGGGGTCTCCACCACCAAGGTCTTGAGTAGATGAGATATGCCGTCGAGCGCGCCCTCGATATCGCCCCTCACGCGTTCGCGGTCCCAGGCGCGCAGCCGGTCGATAAAGGCGTCGATGGTGAGCTCGAGCGCGGCGTCAAAGGCCGCCTCTTTGCTGGGGAAGTAGTGATAGAACAGCGAGCGGGTGCAGCCCACGCGGGCGGTGACGCTTGAAACGGATAGGCGCGAGAGCCCCTGCTCGGCGCAGACGGCCACGACGGCGCGCAGAATCTCGTCGCGCCGCTCGTCATGCGAGTGGCGCACGCGGCTGTGCTCGGTATGCTTTTCCATAGCGGCCTCCCCAACGGGGACGAAGGTCCCCAACGTGCTCTAGGGCGGGATGATGTTAGTTTGCCGCGTCGTTAACAGTACGTCAATACGCCGCATACCTACATTTGAAGCCGGTTTACAGACTTGTCACGAGGGCGCGAGCATGCGCGCGTATGATGGGAGGCAACGGGCGCCAAGCGCGCGCCCGCTGCGACGGAAGGGGGCCGCCATGGACGGACAGCATAGCGTTGTGGTGTTCGGCAGCATGAACATGGACCTCTCGGTGGCGTGCGAGCGCATACCCGAGGCGGGCGAGACCATTGCGGGGAGCGACTTCTTTACGGCGGCGGGCGGCAAGGGCGCAAACCAGGCGGTCGCTGCAGCGCGCCGCGGGGCCACAACCTACATGATTGCGGCCGTGGGTGATGACGGCTTTGGCCGCGAGCTCACGGCGGGGCTTGAGGACGCCGGGGTTGATTGCGCAAACGTGGCTCATCTTACCGATGTCCCCACGGGCACCGCCACGATCTTACGCAGTGGCGGGGACAACCGCATCGTGCTTTCAGCCGGCGCGAACGCGGTGCGCACACCCGAGGATGTCGAGAGCGTGATCGATGAGCTGGTGGCATCTGGCGCGGCGCCTATGGGCAGCGTCTTCATTGCCCAAGGCGAGTGCGACCTGGGCGCTACGGCAGCGGCGCTTGTGCGCGCACACCGGCACGGGCTTTTCACTATCTTTAACCCGGCTCCTGCCTGCAACCTGCCCAAAGAGGCGTGGCACGAGGTCGATCTTGTGTGCCTGAACGAGACCGAGTGCGCCGCCATCACGGGGGCCATGCCGGTGGACGAAGCGTCCTGCACCGCGGCTCTCAAAAAGATTGAGGAGCTCACCGACGGCGGCATGGGCGTCATCACGCTTGGCTCCGCCGGGTCGGTCGCGCTTATTGACGATGACTTCATGCATGTGCCGGCCCAGCGCTGCGAGGCCGTGGACACCACGGGCGCGGGGGACACCTATATTGGCGTGTTCGCTGCAGCGCGTGCCGCGGGCGAGCTTATCTTTGAGTGCATGATACAGGCGTCGTTTGCCTCGGGGCTCGCGGTCACGCGCTTGGGCGCGCAGTCTTCCATCCCTACGTGGGACGAGGTTGTCGCTTGGATGATGGGCTGGTAGCCACCGAGGCCGGAGCGTCATGTTGCAACAGGCACGCTGCTGCCGCTGGATTGGTGGTGCGGCTGCTGGGGGAGAGGAGCTGAGATGAAAAAGCTGATACTCGATCTTGATATGGGCGTGGACGATGCCATGGCGCTCGCCTATGCGCTCGCAAGTCCCGAGGTAGAGCTCATTGGCATCACAACGGTGTTTGGCAACGTGCCCTGCGCCCAGTCCGTGGAGAACTGCCTTGCCATGCTCGAGCTCCTCGGCCATCCCGAGGTGCCGGTCGTTGCCGGTGCGGACCGGGCGCTTGCGGCTACGGCGCCCTATACCACGATGGTAGACGTGCACGGTACCAACGGCCTTGGCGGGGTTGCGCTGCCTGAGCCCACGCGCGAGGCCGTGGGCAAGTCCGATGCCGAGGGCGGCGCTGCGGTCGACTTCCTGCTGGACGCTGCGCGCACCTGGGGAAGCGACCTCATCTACGTCCCCACCGGTCCTCTGACAAACCTAGCGCTCGCCGCCCGCCGTGATGCGGAGGCGCTGCGTGCCATTGGCGGCATCGTCTTCATGGGTGGTGCCCTCACCATCCCCGGCAACGTCACGCCGGGCGCCGAGGCAAACATCGCCAACGACCCGGAGGCGGCTGACGCCGTTTTGCGCTCGGGCGTGCCGGTGACCATGGTGGGGCTCGATGTTACGCATCAGACGATTCTGCCTTTTGACGAGCTTGATTGCTGGCGGGCGCTTGGCACCCCGGCGGGCGCAGCCTTTGCCGATATCGTGGGCTATTACTTCAATTTCTATCTGGAGCATCAGGGTTACCTCGGCGGATGCGCCCTGCACGACCCGCTTGCGGTGGCGATCGCACTTGACCCCACACTTGCGGGCACGCTCGACATCAACCTCAAGGTCGATCTGGACGGGCCCTTCCGCGGGCGCACCATTGGCGACCCTCTGCGCCTGCATGATCCGCAAAAGTCTGCCAAGGTCGCCGTGACCGTGGACGCGCCCCGCTTTGTCGAGCGCTTCTGCGAGCGCGTTCGCCAAGCGCTCGGATGAGCGGGCGTGCCGCCTCGTTAGCGTATGCAAGCGCGCATCTCGGCCGTACGCAGGAGTGAGTCTGGTACCCTTAGACTCATCTGGATATATGTGAAAGGAGCCCATCCATGGAGGCTTATAAGCAGGAGTTTATCGAGTTCATGGTCGAGTCCGACGTGCTCAAGTTCGGCGAGTTCACGCTCAAGAGCGGCCGCAAGTCGCCGTTTTTCATGAACGCGGGGGCGTACGTGACGGGCGAGCAGCTCAAGCGCCTGGGCGAGTACTACGCGCGCGCCATTCACGATAACTTTGGCCTCGATTTTGACGTGGTGTTTGGCCCCGCCTACAAGGGCATTCCGCTCGCGGTGGTCACGGCAATCGCGCTTCACGACCTCTACGGCAAGGAGGTCCGTTACTGCTCCGACCGCAAGGAGGTCAAGGACCACGGCGCCGACAAGGGCGGCATGCTTGGCTACGAGCTCAAGGACGGTGACCGCGTTGTTATGGTCGAGGACGTCACGACTTCGGGCAAGTCCATCGACGAGACTTATCCCAAGCTCATGGCTGCGGCAGACGTCGAGGTGAAGGGGCTCATCGTTAGCCTCAACCGCATGGAGGTCGGCAAGGGCGGCGTCACCACGGCCCAGAAGGAGATTGAGGCAAAGTACGGTTTCCCCGTGGCGTCGATTGTGTCGATGGCCGAGGTCACCGAGGTGCTTCACGACCACGAGGTCGGTGGTCGCGTGGTGATTGACGACGCGATCAAAGACGCGCTCGACGCCTACTACGAGCAGTACGGCGCCAAGGAATAGGCAGGTAGCGCCCTCGAGCAGGGCGTAGGTTCGAATGGGGGAGGACCCATGAAAAAGAAGTTCATCGTACCGATTATGGCGTTGTTTGCCGCGTGCCTTTTGGTGCTCACCGGATGCGGCGGCCCTTCTGCCGAGCAGCTCATTCGCGAGGACCTCGAGGCGCAGTTCGCTGAGGTCAAAGCCGATAACGGAGAGATGCTTGAGGCCATCGAGAGCTCGGCGGGCGAGAATTTCGATTCGCTTGGCATCGACCCCGGTGAGTTTATGAATACCTACCTGGATGGTTTTGCGTACACCATCAACGAGATCACGGTTGAGGACAAGACGGCCAATGCCAACGTAACCGTTACGGCGAAGTCGATGGGTGATATCGTGAACGAGTTCCAGCTGCAGTTCACCGAGTATCTCTCCGGCATCGACCTCACGACGATTTCGGGCGAGGAAGAGCTCTTCCAGCAGGCCGGCCAGATTCTGTTGGAGGTTGCTCAGAGCGTCGAGCCCCAGGAAGTCGACTGCAACTTTACCTACTCGCAGGACGACGAGGGCGTCTGGAGCGCCGACGAGAGCGCTGCGAGTGAGCTCACGAACGCTCTCATGAGCTAAGCGCGCGGTTGTTTTAGTACAAGATATGCTCAATTGTGGGGCGCCGATGCGAGTCGGCGCCCCGCGGCGTTTGGCGAGGCGCTCCGCTAGCTAGCGCGTGGGTCGCGTGGCGAGGATGCGCGCAGAGAAGAACTCGGGATGCTGGCGCGAGTAGATGACCTCAAACTGGTTTCCGGTTGAGGCAAAGGTATGGGACTCCACAAAAGCCAGGTAGGTATTGGGGTCCAAGGAGAGGAGCTCGCCGTCCGCCGCGCCCGCTTTGCGCATAGTGATGGTGCGCTTGCTGGTGAGGATCTCTATACCGAGGGTGTTTTCGATATGAGCGTAGGTGCCGGTGATGGCAATCTCGGGCGTGATGCCGGGAACCTCAAGTTCGGAGGTATAGGTCTCCTCTACAGCCACGGGGTCCCCGCTCGCTATGCGTAGGCGCAAGAGATGGACGAGCGGTATACCCGGCGCAAAGCCCGTCACCTCGGACAGAGCGTCGTTTGCCGTTATGCGCTCAAAGGTAAGCAGGCGCGTTTTGGGGGTGAGGCCGCGTGCCGCGCAAATCTCGGGGAAGGTGTCGATTCCGCCGGTGGCATAGCCTTGCGTGCCTGTTGGCTCCGGCTGCCAGATGACGGTAACCCCGCGACCTTGGCGCGCCTGCACGTAGCCCTCTTGTGCGAGTTCCGCAAGCGCGCGACGCACGGGGGCGTGCGAACAGCCAAAGCGTTTGCAAAGTTCGGCCTCGGTAGGCAGCAGCGTTTGAAACGGGTGCGCTCCGGCACGAATCTCGTCGCGGAGCGTAGCGGCTATGGAGTGGTAGATGCTCTTCACGGTGTGGAACTCGCAATCTGTTGATTTATACGAATAAATATACTACAATGCTCTTGAGAAATTTATACGCATAAATCACCTCAACTCAAATTCCCTCAACTCCCTGCGTATATTATTCTCAAACCGGCTTTTGGGTTACGTATGGCGTCGTGCCCAATTGCCCCCAACCGGTCCTGCCGGGAAGTGTGGATCCCGGCAGGACCCCATTGCGCATGCCGACGGCATCAAGGAGGACTTATGATCAAGGCGGCGTTCTTCGACATAGACGGCACGCTGGTGAGCTTTAAGACCCATACCGTTCCCGCATCGGCGCGCCGCGCGCTGCACCGTCTTCACAATGCGGGTGTCAAGCTTTTTATCGCTACGGGCAGATCGTCGAACGCTTTGCCGGATGTTATCAACGAGCTCTGCGAGGAGGTTCCCTTTGACGGCGTGCTCGCTTTCAACGGCCAGTACTGCTATCTGAGCGACGGAACCGTCTACCGTGATGTCTCGCTGCCTTGGGAGGACGTGCGAATCATTGCCTCGCAGGCAGATGCCGGTCTCTACGAGGTCGAGGTCATGCAGCTTAACCGCCTGTTTGTGAATCGCCGCAGCGAGCGCGTGCGCAAGGCAGAGGAGCATACGGATTCCCCGACACAGGTTCTGCCCCTTGAGCATGCCTTTGATGAGCCGGTTTACCAGATGTGCGTCTATGTGGAGCCGGGCTGCGAGAGCGTCTTTGCCGATGTCTGTTCACAGGTCGAGCATGTTCGCTGGAGCGATGCGTTTTGCGACGTCATCCCCGCGGGCGGCGGCAAGCCCGCGGGGATTGCCGCGACGCTTGAGATGCTCAACATCGAGCCCGGGGAGTGTGCGGCCTTTGGTGACGGCGGCAACGATATCCCCATGTTCGGTTGCGTGGGCACGAGTATCGCCATGGGCAACGCAAGCGAGGAGGTCAAGGCCGCAGCGAGCTACGTCGCGCCCGATATCGACGAGGACGGCATTCTCGTTGCTTGCGAGGAACTGGGCCTCATTTAGCGTGCGAGCAGTCTCGCAAGCTGGTGGCGGACGTGCGGGCTTTACGCCCAAGACGACGGTGTTTCGCTATGATGCACATACAGATGAATGGGGGGCCAGATGATCAAGGCGGCATTCTTCGATATCGACGGTACGCTCGTGAGCTTTAGGACGCACGAGATTCCCCCGTCGGCGCTTGAGGCACTGCGCCGCATGCACGCCGCCGGTATCAAGCTCTTTATTGCAACAGGACGCGCGTCAAGTGGCCTGCCGGAGGTTATCCTCGACTTGCACAAGGAGCTCCCCTTCGACGGCTTCCTCACGTTTAACGGACAGTACTGCATAGACGCCGCAGGTAAGACCTATCGCGATGTACCGCTCAATACGCAGGACGTCAAGACCATCATCAAACAGGCCGAAGAAGGGCTTTACGAGCTGCAAGTCATGCAGCTTAGCCAGAACTTCGTCAACCGTCGCGGGCCGCGCGTGCGCCTGGCCGAGGCGCGGGTGGGTGGCGAAAGCATCGTTCGCGACCTCTCCCACGCCTTCGACGAGCCGGTGTATCAGCTGTGCGTATACGTGGCTCCCGGGGAGGAGGGGGTCTTTGCCGACGTTTGTCCTCACGTGACGCACGCGCGTTGGTGCGATTATTTCTGCGATGTTATCCCTGCAGACGGCGGTAAGCCGGCCGGTATTGCGGCAACCCTCGAGTGGCTCGGCATTGAACCCGAGGAGTGCGCGGCCTTTGGCGACGGCGGCAACGACGTCCCCATGTTCGGCTGCGTGGGCACGAGCGTCGCCATGGGCAACGCCTCAGACGCGGTCAAGGCCGCAGCCAGCTACGTCGCACCCGACATCGACGAGGACGGCATCCTCGTCGCCTGCGAGGAGCTCGGTCTTATCTAACAATTGCCCCTTTCTTCGTTTGCCTGTCCGCCCTTTAAGGCAAACCGCTGCTTCTCGGTTTCTATGGCTTGACGCAGCTCGTCCTCGCTGGGGAGATAGAGCAGGTAGCTGCTCGCATAGAGCTGGTCGCTGTCGTGAAGGACGGAGTAGCGGGCGATGTCCGCGCTAGTCTCTGAGGTGAGGACGATTCCTATGGTGGGATTATCGTCGGCGCGCCGCACCTTGTCGTCGAACATGCGGACGTACATATCCATCTGCCCGACGTCTTGGTGGGTGACCGGGCCGCACTTGAGGTCCACGAGTACGTAACACTTCAGGATGACGTTGTAGAAGACAAGGTCGATATAGTAGTCCCCGCTCATGCCACGCAGATGGTATTGGCGCCCCATAAAGGCATAGCCTTTGCCCATCTCCAAGAGAAACTTTTGAAGGTTGGCGAGTATGGCGCTTTCCAGATCCGTCTCGCGCACCTCGGTATCGGGCGAGAAGCCGAGGAACTCAGCAACGTACGGGTCCTTGATGAACTCAGCAACGTGATACGCGCGCGTTTGGTATCGCGCGGCCTTTGCCTGCATCTCCTGCTCTACGGGCGCTTTGTTTCCCGAGAGGAGCAGGCGTTCATAATACTTTGTGCCAATGTTCCGTGCGAGCGTGCGGACGCTCCATCCCTGTTCGGATGCCTCGCGCGCGTACCAAGCGCGTGCGTCGTCATTGATAACGCGCAGAAGCTCGCGATAATGCGTCCAAGATAGCCTGTGCACCAATTGTCGACTCACTGAGTCGACAATTGTGGGAAACAGGCGATAGAACTGAACATATTTGTGAAGCTCCTGTTTGCCAAACCCCTTGCCCATAGTTTTAAGCTCGTTAGCGAGTCGTTCGATGACCTGTTTGCCGTATTCCGCACGATTGGCGCCTTTGAGCTCCTCCTCGGCAATGCGCTTGCCCAGGTACCAGTTGCGCAGCACCAAGGTTGTGTTGACAGAACGGCGTGCGGCGTCGTGGGCGCTTTCGATAATGGTCCGTGCATCCGCCACAATGTCTGCCGTTGACTGATATGAAGAGTCTGCGGGTAGCGCAAAATATTGCCGCTTGGTAGGGATGACTAGAGTCTGCATGGACGAGGCATTTGCGTCGCCGCTGTGCGCTAAGATAGGGCAAAACATAACGATTGACCCGCACCGGCTTGCTCGGGCGGGTTTTCGGCGTGCGCGGCACGAAGGCTGGCGCCCGCGCCCGGCAAGACGGGAGACCGCATGCTTATCCATCGAATCGCCGCGCAGCTTTTCTGTGCAGAGGGCCCTGCCGCCATCGAGGCTGCGCTCGATGCGGGCAAGGACGCCACGCTTGCGGTGTCGCAGTCGGGGCGCACCCTTATGCTCGCCGCCCAGTTTGCCCGGCGCCCCCGTGCGACGGTCTACATCGTCTCGGGCGAGGAGGCGGCGGACCGCGCGGCGCGGGCCCTCGCTGCCTATCTGGGGCTGGAGCATGTGGTGCGCTACCCCGAGCGTCGCGATCTCCCCTGGAACGCCAAGGCGGATCTGGACGATGCCGCCGTAGCTCAGCGTTGCCAGGCGATCGGCCGTGTGGCGCGCGGCGAGGCCGTCATTATGGTTGCCTCGGCCCGCGCCCTGCTGCGCTGCGTGCCCGATCCCTCGAGTCGCTACTGGCAGGAAGCGCATTTTGCGGTGGGGGATGAGGTCCCCTTTGAGGACGTGCCCCGCCGTCTGGTGGGTATGGGCTACACCGCCGCGGAGGCGGCAGATGCGCCGGGGCTCTTCCGCGTGCACGGCGATACGGTGGACGTCTTTCCCGCGCAGGGCACCTCGCCCGTACGCTTGGAGTTCTTTGGCGACGAGATAGACCGCATCCGCCGCATGGTGACTTCTACGGGCCAGACCATCGGCGACGAGCACGCCGTCGACATCTACCCCTGCCGCGAGCTCGCCCTGACCGATGACGCGCTCCATCGTCTGCGGGCCGCTCTGTATCAGCCGGCGCAGCAGGATACCGAGCTTGCGGCGCTGCTTGAGCTTGCCGAGGCACGTGTGGCCACGCCCGAGCTCGACCGTTTCCTGCCCCTTCTGTACGAACGCACCGTGACGCCGCTCGAGCATCTCGCCAAAGACGCACTCGTGGTCCTCTCGGAGCCGCGGTCGCTCTTTGACGACTGCTCGCGCGCCTATGAGGACTGGGAGCGCCGCGCGGGGGAGGCCCGCGTGAGCAGGCTCGACGGTCTGTACGTGCGTCCGCAGGAGCTCGACTTTGGCCGTCAGCAGCGTCTGAACTACGTCTCGCTCATCCGTGCGGGCGGTGCGGTCACCGCCGAGCTTAAGATCGAGCAGCCCGCCATTGCGGGGTCCGACACGCGCTTTATCTCGCGTATTCGCGAATGCGTTTCAAACCGTTTTGCCGTGGTGTTCGCCGCGCCCGACCGCGGCGCTCGCGAGTCGCTCGAGCTCTCGCTCGGCGACGAGTCGATTCCCTTTGAGGAGTCGCTGCAGACCGCGCCCGAGAACGAGGGTGCGGTCGCTGCATCCATCCAGATCCGCGTGACCGACCCGCTCAACCTAAAGCGCATCGACCCCGCCGAACGTGCAACTACGGTGCCCACGCTCACGCGCGGCCGCGTCACCTTTGTCGATCTGCCGCTGCCCTCTGGTGTGGTGATTCCCGAGGCGCACCTCGCCATCTTCTCCATTGCCGACCTGAACGCGCGGCTCGACGCCCGCCGCGGGCGAGCCCGCCGCCGGCGTATAGACATCACCGAGGTGACCTTCCCCTTCAAGCCGGGGGACTACGTGGTCCATGCTACGCACGGCATCGCACTCTTCTCGTCCATCGTGCGCCAGGAGGTTGCGGGCCGCGAGCGTGATTACTTCCTTCTGGAGTACGCCGGCGGCGACAAACTGTACGTGCCGCTCGAGCAGGTCGACCGCATCACACGCTACGTTGGTCCCGACGGCGACAGCCCGCGCCTCACGCGCCTCAACACGGCGGACTGGTCGCGCGCGACAAACAAGGCGCGCAAGAGCGCCAAAAAGCTCGCCTTCGACCTCGTCGACCTTTACACGCGCCGTAGCTCCATCACGGGTTTTGCCTGCCCGCCCGACACGCCCGAGCAGCTTGAGATGGAGGCGAGCTTTCCGTACGAACCCACGCACGACCAGATCGAGGCCATCCACGACATCAAGGCCGATATGGAGTCTGCCAAACCCATGGACCGCCTGCTCTGCGGCGACGTGGGCTTTGGCAAGACGGAGGTGGCGCTGCGCGCGGCGTTCAAGTGCGTTGATTCCGGCCGGCAGGTGATGGTGCTCTGCCCCACGACGATTCTCGCGCAGCAGCACTACCAGACGTTCTTTGAGCGCTTTGCGCCCTTTGGGGTGGAGGTCGAGGTGCTCTCCCGTTTCCGCACGCCGGCACAGCAAAAGCGCGCGCTCGCCGCGTTTGCCGAAGGCAAGGTCGATGTGCTGGTGGGCACGCATCGCCTGCTTTCCTCGGATGTCAACCCGGCGCGCCTGGGCCTTGTCATCATCGACGAGGAGCAGCGTTTTGGCGTGCAGCACAAAGAGCAGCTCAAAAATTTGCGCGAGCAGATTGACGTGCTCACGCTCTCGGCAACGCCTATCCCGCGCACCATGCAGATGGCGATCAGCGGCGTGCGCGACATGTCGCTCATCACCACCCCGCCCACGGGGCGCCGCCCGGTCATCGTCCATGTGGGTGAGTACGACCCAGACGTGGTGTCGGCTGCCATCCGCCTGGAGCTCGAGCGCAAGGGGCAGGTCTATTACGTGAGCAACCGCGTGAAGACCATCGACGACGCGGTCGACCGCGTGCACGAGGTCGCGCCCGAGGCACGCGTGGGCGTGGCACACGGCAAGATGAGTCCACGCGAGGTCGAGGACGTCATGATCGACTTCGCTACGGGCAAGATCGACGTGCTCGTGGCAACGACCATCATCGAGAGCGGCATCGACAATCCGCATACCAACACCCTCATCATCGAGGACTCGCAGCGCTTGGGTCTCGCTCAGCTCTACCAGCTGAAGGGTCGCGTGGGCCGTTCGGCCACGCAGGCGTATGCCTACTTCATGTTCCCGGGCGAGATTCCGCTCACGCCCGAGGCCACCGAGCGCCTGACCGCCCTCGCTGAGTTCCAGGACCTGGGAAGTGGCATGCGCATCGCCATGCGCGACCTCGAGATCCGCGGTGCGGGGTCGCTTGTGGGTGCCGAGCAGCACGGCAACCTCTCAAGCGTGGGCTTTGACCTCTTCACGCAGATGCTGGGGCAGGCGGTGGCCGAGGCGCGCGGCGAGGGCGGCGACGTTGAGGAGGCAAGTGTCACCATCAACCTGCCGGCGGATTTCTTCTTGGCGGAGGAGTACGTGCCCGCGGTCGACAAGCGCGTGCTCGTCTACCGTAAGGTCGCCGCGGCAGATACGCTGGCTGCGGTGGACGAGGCCGAAGCCGCGTGCGCAGAGGAGTTTGGCGAGTTGCCGCTTGCCGCCAAGAATCTCTTCGACCGCGCGCGTCTGCGCATCCGCGCCGACCGGCTGGGGCTCGAGAGCATCTCGCTCGCGGCGGGACGCCTCACGTTCCAGGGCGTCGACGTACCCAAGACGGTCGCCTTCGACCTCAAGAGTCGCCTGTCTGCGGTGAACTTCCCCAAGAGCCGCAAGCTTTCGGTGCCCTACAAGGCGGGCGCCGGGTCGGGTACCGGCGTGGGGCGCGGGCTCGACGCCAACGACCCCGCCGGTCCTGTGGCCGCGGCACTCAAGGTGCTCGAGCAGCTCGCCCCTTCCGGCGACGACGACTAGCTCAGCGCGTTTGGGGACGGGTTCAAACCGTGCAACAGCTCGCTCAGGGGCGGCTTCACCTCGTCACCATAGGTTCTGTACGGCATTCTGATTGATAGGGGCAAAACAGCATGAGCGATGTGACCATTCGCGTGGCGCGGCCTGAAACCGATGCGCCCCGCTGCCACGAGATTTACGCGCCCTACGTGCGCGACACGGCGATCACGTTTGAGTACGAGCCGCCGACGCTCGCGGAGTTCACCGCGCGCATGGCGCGCACGCTCGAGCGCTATCCCTATCTGGTGGCCGAGCGATCCGGTGCGGACGGCCAGCCTCACATTGTGGGTTACGTCTACGCAAGCCCCTTTAAGGCACGCCCCGCCTACGACTGGGCGGTGGAGACCTCCATCTACGTCGACCGGGTGGAGCGCCGAAGCGGTGTGGGCCGGGCGCTCCACAACGCCCTCGAGCGCTGTCTTGTTACCCAGGGTATCCTCAACATGGAGGCCTGCATCGCCACGACCGATGTGGAGGACGAGCACCTCACCAACGATAGCTGGCGCTTCCACGAGCACATGGGCTACCGCCTCGTGGGCGAGTTTAGGCAGTGCGGTTACAAGTACGGCCGTTGGTGGAACATGATCTGGATGGAGCGGCACATTGCCCCGCACCGCCCAGACCAGCCGGCCGTGCGACCGTTTCCCGAGGTGCGGGACCAGCTCTTCGCCTAGCAACCCCCCAACGCCGGGCGCTTTGCTGCGTACAGGGGATGGGTGCGGCCCATCGCATCGCTCGTGACGGAAAACCGCGCGGTTGTGACATCGCCCGCCGCGATAGCGCCTTTCCGCAGCTTCCCGATGGTAGTATGGAGCCCTATTCCCCGCATTGGACAGTAGCAGATCACGCGGGGGGGGGTGCTCTATGTATACGGTGGCCATAGTGGAGGACGATGCGGCGCACGCCGCCGAGCTCGCTCGCATGATTGCGGCCTCGCCCGCGGCGGAGCATCTTGAGCTCGCGGCAGCGTGGCGGGCGGTCGACAACATCCAGCGGACGCCTTCGGATGATGCGTCTCCGCGCCCCTTGGATACCGACTCCCATCGCGTGCTCTCGGCAGCGGCGTTACCCGACATTCTCTTTGTTGATGTGCGGCTGGCAGACGGCCTCAACGGCATCGACCTCGTCCACCGGCTCATTCCGTCCACCGCACCCGTGCAGGTCATCTACGTCTCCGCCTATCTTGAGTACGCGCCCGCTGCATATCACACGCGCCACACGTGGTTTCTCTCCAAGCCTGTGGTGCAAGACGAGCTCAACGCGGCGCTCGCCCGTGCCGTCGAAGCGCTGGATACGGAGCGGGCGGAGCCCTTGCTGGTCCACCAGGGTACCTCGCTCATCCGTATCGCGCCGCGCGAGGTGCGCTATATCGAGAGCGACCGCCGCAAGGTGCGCATCCACGAGCGCACGCGCACGGTGGAGGCCTATGCGCGCATATCAGAGCTCGAGGCGCAGCTGCCCGACCAGTTTGTGCGCTGCCATAAGAGTTTTCTCGTCAACTTGGCGTATGTGGCGGAGTTTACCGGTCGCGAGCTCATTCTTACGGACGGCACGCATCTTCCGGTAAGTCAGCGCTGCCGTAAAACGTTTGCCGAGCGCCTCATGGCCTTCGTCCGCCGAACGCTGTAGGTGGACGATGGGCGAGGGCGCGCTTCAGGTGCTTATCACGCTTGTCGGCGGCGTCAACACGTTCGTCATGTGCTGGAATATGGCTATGGCGCTACCTATGCGCGGCCGTACAGCCTATCTTGTTGCGAGCGGCGCGGCCATGGCGTTCGATATCGTCACGGGTGAGGTATATCCCGCAGTCGCGCGCATACACATCCTGCTCTGCATGTTCATCCTGCCGCCGTTTTTGATGCGCGGCCCCGTGGCGCGCCGTCTCGTAGCCACGGCGCTCTGCATCGGGGTGGCGATTGCAGGCGAGGTTACGGGCTTTTTGTTTCTTGTACTTGCAGGAAAGCCCATCGATGCTGCGGCGGTGATGGCTGAGGACCCGGTGCTGCTCCTCGCACTCCGCCTGCTCGCGTTTGCTGTTCTTGTCGCCTGCGGGCGCCTCGTGTGCGCGTTCATGGCGCGTTGGACGCACGGCGACCGCATAAACGTTGTCCTGCCTCGTTTTGCGGTGACCGCCCTTTGCTGCGCGATGCTGGCGAGCATCATGTACTCCCTGTTCGTGGCAGAGGGCATCTCATCCACCCATCCTCTTGCACGCGCGGGCTTGGCGTGCATGATCGCATTACCGCCGATCTTGGTGGTTCTGTTGGTGCAGGTGGAGCGGGCGCGTCGCACCGCAATCGCACGGGCGCAGACGCGCGTGGCGCAAGAGCAGCTGGACACCTGCCTCGCAGCGTATGACCGCGTCATGCACGCCACGGTGCGCACCGCGCAACTTCGTCACGACGCACGCAACCACCTGCAAGCAATCGATGCCCTTATGGCGGAAGGCGACCTCGAGCGAGCAGCTGCCTATGCACGCGAGATGGCCGATCTGCTCGCCCATGAGGACGGTGAGTCCTCATGAGGGAGATCTCTCTCGCGCTCGTATGCGCGGCAACGCTTGCCGTGGGTATCTCATTCGCAGCGCTCGCCCGCAGATACCGCGCGCTTCCTATCGGCAGCCGCGTGCTCACGGCGCTCATCGCTGCGTGGCAGGTGGCGACGCTGATGATTATTGTTTTCGCGGGACTTGCGGACGCGTCAGCCAGCGTGGTGCTTCTCGAGCTCGCGGCGGTAGTTGCCGGTGCGGGCTCCACCGTGTCGAATGCGTGGCTCCTTGCCGGTATCTCCGAGGCGGGCGAGCTCGAGGCGAGCCGCGCCCGCGCGCGGGCACTGGAGGAGCAGGTTGCGCTGCAGCAGGCGCACCTTACGCAAACGGAGCAGACGCTCGCAGTGGCTCGGCAAGATCGCATGCGTTATGCAACGGAATTCACCCGTATCGCCGATGCGTTGGCGTCAGGCGACGCGGCGGCGGCGCGGGAGGGGTTGTCGCGCACCGAGGAGGCGCTTCCGCGTTTTGGCGGCCGCCTCTGCGCGCACCCCGTTGTCGATGCGCTTCTCAAGGCAAAGATGGCGCAGGCAAAGGAGCGGGGTGCGCAGCTCGTCGTGCATGCCGAGGTTCCGGCGGATATCGGTATCACCGATGCCGAGCTCTGTGCGGTCATCTCTAACCTGGTGGATAACGCTCTCACCGCGGCGGTTCAGGCAGACGCGGAAGAGGCGGCTGGCAGCGAGCAAACGGCATCGCAAGGCGGGGCGCGGTGTGAGGAGGACGCGCCTGTCGACATGGTGCCTACGGTTACGGTGCGCATGCGCGCGACTCAGGGCTACCTCGTCCTCGCGGTGGAAAACCCTTGCACCCTGGAGCAGGCGGCTGCCATCGACCGACTGAAGCCGCGTCGCATGCCACCTCGCCTGCGACACGTGCGCCGTGACGGGATGGACATCGGGGAAGCCTCGCTGCTCCCTGAACACGGCTGGGGCCTCACCATCGTGTGCGACCTTGCCGAGCGCCGTGAGGGCACCCTCACGCTCAAACAGCGGGGCGGTATGCTCCGTGTCGATGTGGTCCTCAAGCTAGATTAGCTTTGAGGCAGGGGGATACGGTGTGCGCTGCTTCTGCCCCTTGCGATGCGTCTGCTCGGATACACGACGCGTCGGTTGGGGCGTTCGCTGCCATGAGTTTTGACATAGAGCGCTGCGTTTGTGGCAAAGCGCTGGCACCCCGCGTCTCGCTGTAGAAAATGAAATCCATGCTTGATTGCTGCGGATGTTGTACCACCTGAGGGGGATTCTATGGCTTCATCGCGTTTTGCCAAACCGTTTATCGTCGCCGGTCTCACCGGCGCGCTCGCCCTTGCCGCTCCGGCGACCGTTTTCGCCCAGGACGTCGCCGCGCCCACCGGAGGTGTCGCCGCCGTTCCGTCGCCGAGGATATCCGGGGCAGTTAATTATCATCTGACAGGCATAATGACCAACGGGGAATACGCCCTGTACGCCGGTGGATCGTGGCCTCATCAAGACCCCATGTTTCAGTTGTTCCGTGAACAAGATGGCGTTGTGGATCGGCTCTCTGAGGGTGTTACGTTCTCATCAAGCGATGAAAGCGTGCTTTGGATTTCGTCTGACGGCTGCGCGATGAGAACGGGCAATGCGCCGGGCACGGCGATAATCACCGCAACTTACCAAGGCGAAGCGGTGGCAAGCCTTACGTATCAGGTTGTGGAGTATACCGGTGAGGGTCCCGTCGATACGGATCCAGTGTCGAGACAATATGCATTTAGTTCCTATTCCAGCACGTCGGCCATCCCGGGGGAAACGGTCATTCATTTGGGAAGCCGCCTGACGCTGGATACTTTCCAGGTTTCACCGGCGGATGCCGGTGGCAATCCTGCTGGTGACCCAGTCTCTGACGAGCTGGTGAAGTACAGATCTAGCAATTTGGATGTGCTTCTGGTAAACGAAGACGGCGGCTATATCGAAGGCGTGAATCCCGGAGAGGCGAAGCTTATCGCCACCGTATATGATGGCGAGGGAAATAAGCTCGGTGAGGCGTCCATAGCGTACACGGTTCCCGGATATGTTAGCCTGCTCGACCTCTGCAGTGTGTACCACAATCCCCTTTCTGCGGAAGAGCAGGAAGTGGATATAAGCTATGGCCGGATGGGCGTCTCGGGAGTCTCATATGATTTGAGCAAGGGGCCTGGTTCTTGCGGGCTTTCGCTGTACGTTTCAGACCGCATCGATGACGGTGAATCGAACGTGACGTATTCCGGAATTACCGTCAGCTCGGACAACGAGGGCGTTGTGCGCGTTGCGAAGGATGAGGAAAAGGACCTTGCGGTACTGGAGTTTGTTGGTTCCGGTACTGCTACTGTTTCGATTGTTGGCAATTTTACGGTAGACGGCAAAGCGGAAACCATCACGCGTACCGTTGATGTCACCGTGACGGGCGCACTCTCGGGCGGTGGCGAGCAGGGCGGTGGCCAAGGCGGCCAGGCAACCGAGGAACAGCCGACGGACGAACAGAAGCCTGCCGACACTACAGACAAGAAAGACGACGATAAGACCGACAAGAACGCTGACAAGAAGGGCGAGGGCGACCTCCCCGAGACGGGTGACCCCGCTCTTCTGGCGGTCGGTCTGAGCGGTCTTGCCGGCGCAGGTGCAATTGGTGCAGCGGCCGCGCTGCGCCGCCGCAAGCGCTAGCGTATAATCCTCGCTACGGAACCAGTCCGCCCGGGTCGACGGTACCCTCCGTCGGCCCGGGCTTTTCGTTCGTTGCGATGGGTGCGGGGAGGTGCGCGGCATGGCGGCCACGGTGAGCATGGACGAGGCGCGGCAAGCGCTCGGCACGTACTTTGGTTACAGCGCGTTTCGCCCCGGGCAGGAGCGTCTCGTCGCGGCGATACTCGCCGGCCGCGATGCGCTCGGCGTCATGCCCACCGGTGCCGGCAAGTCCATCTGCTACCAGATTCCCGCGCTCACGCTGCCCGGCCTCACGCTCGTGGTGAGCCCCCTCGTCTCGCTTATGGGCGACCAGGTGCGCGCGCTCAAGGCGGCGGGCGCCCGGCCCTCGTATCTCAACTCGACCCTCACCCCGGCTCAACAGAACACAGTGCTCAAGCGCGCCCGCGAGGGCTGGTACCAGATCATGTACGTGGCGCCCGAGCGCCTGGCAGACGAGCGCTTCTGCGCCTTCGCGCGCGAGGTGGCGGGGCCGGACGGTATCGGCATTCCCCTCGTTGCGGTGGACGAGGCGCACTGCGTCTCCCAGTGGGGACAGGATTTTCGCCCCTCGTACCTCGAGATCGCGCGCTTTATCGGCGAGCTGCCGGTGCGCCCCGTCGTGGCGGCGTTCACGGCGACGGCGACCGAGCGCGTGCGCGCTGACATCATCCAGATGCTCGGCCTCCGCCGGCCCGAGACGGTGGTGACCGGTTTTGACCGCACCAACCTTTACTTTGGAGTGGAGGAGATGGGCGACAAAGCTAAGGCCGTCTGGATCCGTAATTATGCCCGTGCGCATGCCGACGAGAGCGGCATCATCTACTGCTCGACGCGCAAGGCGGTGGACGAGCTCGCTTTTAACTTGGGGCGCGAACTCGCACCGGCGGGCATTCGTGTGGGCCGCTACCATGCGGGTATGTCGGCGGGCGAACGCCTGGAGAACCAGGCCGCCTTTATCGACGACCTTATGCCAGTGATTGTGGCGACCAACGCCTTTGGCATGGGAATCGACAAGCCAAACGTGCGCTACGTGATTCACCACAACGTGCCCGAGAGCATCGAGGCCTACTACCAGGAGGCGGGCCGCGCCGGGCGCGACGGCGATCCTGCGGAGTGCCACCTGCTTTGGAACGGTAATGATTTTCGCCTCAGACGCTACCTTATCGACCGCACGGACGACGAGTCGGAACTCGACGACGAGGCGCGCGAGCGCGCCCGTCAGAATCGTTACCGCCTGCTCTCCGCCATGGAGGGCTACTGCGAGACCACGGGCTGTTTGCGTGCCTACATCTTGCGCTACTTTGGCGACGAAGGTGCGCTCGGGGTGTCCGAGGGCACCGCGCGCCCTGACGCATGCTCGCCTGATAGCGCACGGACAGGTTGCGGCAACTGCTCCAACTGCACGACGGCCTACGAGGTGGAGGACGTGACCGAGACCGCCCGCGAGGCGGTGCGTTTCGTGCAGGCGTGCGGCGGCCGCTTTGGCCGCGCCCTTGTGGCTGATGCCCTGCACGGCGCCAACACCGAGCGCATACGGCAGTACCGCTTGGACGACCTTCCGGGCTACGGTGCCCTGCACGAAGAGCCTGTGGCGCGCATCAAAGATGTGATTGGCCAGCTCATCGGCCGTGGGTACCTCACGCAGTCGCAGGGGCAGTTCCCTGTGGTAAGTCTCGGTCCCCGCGCGGTCGAGGTGCTGGGAGAAGATGGGGGAGCGGCGTTCTCCCTCACGGTAAAGCGCCGCGTCGCCGCCCGTCGCGCTCCCGCGCGGGCTCGCAAGGCGGTCGATATCTTGCGCTCCGAGGCAGCGGAAGACGCCCGTCCGCGCGTAGGCGACGATGCGGAGCTCTTCGAGCGTTTGCGCGAGGTCCGTCGCGAGCTCGCCATCGAGCGCGCGTGGGCGCCGTATATGATCGCAAGTGACAAAGCCCTGCGCGGCATGTGCCGACGCCGTCCCGCCACGCGTGCGGAGCCCCTGGAGGTGCCCGGCATCGGCGAGAAAAAAGTGGATGACTTCGGTGACGCCTTTCTAGCGGAAATCGCTCGGTTCGAGGACGCGTACAGTGCTGAAGGACCTGCGCGCGGCGCCCGCGTCTAAGCGATTTTGGGGCAAGGCGTCACTTCGAGCCGGAAATGGGCATCATATTTTGCAAGCACCGGATAGATGCTGAATGGCCTGCCTCGCATGCAGGGCAATTGACCCTTGGGATGGGCTTGTGGTCGGGCTGTTCTGGATTTGATGCCCATTTTCGTCGTGAACATGCTGCGCCATCGTTCGCTCGTCTCATTTCCGGCTCTACAGGAGGCTTGCAGACGCCGGGTGCCTAGGGGCGTGCGCGCAACGACTATAATGGCTACGTTATCCAGGCCCGCTGTGAGGAGCTCATATGTCTGCCTTTGGTCGCGCTCCATTCGATTCTGCCGCGGCATCCGATGCCGCTTATGCGTCCGTGCGCAACAAGGTGTTTCCACAGGATATCTTCCGTGCGCCAGAGCTGCGCTGGGCAGTGATTGGTTGCGGCGTTGTTGCCAACCAGATGGCGCAGACGCTCGCGCTCGCCGGTCGCCACCTAGCGGGTGTCGCTAATCGCACATATGAGAAAGCCCTTGCGTTTGCCGAACGCTATGGTGTCGAGCGCGTGTACCGGACCTTCGACGACCTTTACGCCGACCCGGATGTCGACGCCGTCTACATCACCACGCCGCACAACACCCATCTCGCGTTTTTACGGCGTGCCCTCGCGGCGGGCAAGCATGTGCTCTGCGAGAAGTCCATCACGCTCAACGCCGCCGAGCTTGTAGAGGCGCGCGAGCTCGCCGCCGTGCACGGCGTGGTGCTTATGGACGCCACCACGATTCTGCACATGCCCCTGTATACCAAGCTTCTCGACCGCGCCCGCGCGGGAGAGTTTGGTCCGCTCAATCTCACCCAGGTGAATTTTGGCAGCTACAAGGAGTACGGCGACCTTACCAATCGCTTCTACAATCCGCAGCTTGCCGGGGGAGCGATGCTCGATATCGGCGTGTACGCGCTCACCATCGCCCGCCTCTTCATGGCGAGCGCGCCCACCGAGGTTGTGTCGCTCGCCAACCGCGCCCAGACGGGCGTGGACGAAACGAGTGGGTTTGTGTGCCGCAACGCCGAGGGGCAGATTGGCGTGTTCTCCCTCTCGCTCCATTCCAAGCAGCCCAAGCGCGCTATGCTTTCCTTCGACCGGTGTTATATCGAGGTTGACGCGTATCCGCGCGCCGACCGTGCGATTATCACCTGGACCGACGACGGTCATCGCGAAGTCGTCGGGGCGGGAGAGGAGGGCTACGCGCTCGCCTACGAGGTAGCCGATCTCGAAGCAGCCGTTGCCGGCGATGAGCACGCGGCTGGCCTCATCGACATCGCCGCCGATGTTATGGATCTCATGACGCGCCTGCGCTACGAATGGGGCGTCTACTATCCCGAGGAGGCAGACCTCGCCCGCGCTGCCGGCGTCGCCGTGGCCGGAGAGGACCGCTAGGCGCCTCGGACGTGCTGTACGCGCCATTTGCTCAGACAGCTGAGCCGACCGATCGATAAAGGAGTGCTACCGTGCCCATCCGCATCCCCGACGCTCTGCCCGCAACCGCGGCGCTCGAGGCCGAGAACATCTTTGTCATGACGGAGTACCGCGCTATCCACCAGGACATCCGCCCCCTGCGCGTACTCATCTTGAACCTCATGCCCACCAAGGTCGCCACCGAGACCCAGATCATGCGCAAACTTTCCAACACGCCGCTGCAGATCGAGGTCGAGCTGCTGCGCACGGCGAGCCATGAGGCGGCGCATGTGGCGGCAAGCCATCTGGAAACGTTCTACCGCACATTCGACGAGGTGCGCCACGAACGCTTCGATGGCCTCATCATCACGGGCGCGCCGGTGGAGGAGATGCCTTTTGAGGAGGTCGATTATTGGGACGAGCTCTGCCGAATCATGGACTGGTCGACCACTCACGTGCACTCGACGCTCCATATCTGCTGGGGCGCGCAGGCGGGACTCTACTTCCACTACGGCATTGACAAGCACCCGCTTCCCAAGAAGGCGTCGGGCGTTTTTGAGCATCGTATCGTCAAGCCGAGCTCGCCGCTCGTGCGCGGACTCGACGACCGCTTCTACGCCGTTCACTCGCGCAACACCGAGGTGCGAGCCGAGGACGTGGCGCGCGTGCCGGAGCTCGAGGTGATTGCGGACTCGCCCGAGGTGGGGCTCTACATTGTGAAGTCTACCGACAGCCGTCGTTTCTTTATCTTTGGCCACCCCGAGTACGACGTCGACACCCTCGCGCTCGAATACGAGCGCGACGTGGCGCGCGGCATCGACCCCGAGGTACCCGCTCATTACTTCCCTGATAACGACCCCGCGCGCTCGCCGGTGAACACGTGGCGCGCGCAGGCGCAGCTTCTTTATACCAACTGGCTCAACTACTACGTCTACCAGACCACACCCTACGACATCCGCACGGTCGGTAAGTAGCGCTGCGCGCGCGGCCCACTTACTTCGCGCTAAAAATGGCGGCCGGAGCGAAATGATCACTCCGGCCGCCAACAAGTGCATCAATGCGGGTGCGGGGGAGGCTGGTATCTAGCCGAGGAGCTCCACGACGTTCCAACCGGCATCACTCGCCGCGATGATGTCCCGTCCGCCAAAGACGCATGCGGGCGCCTCGGCGGCGACGCGGGTGATGTCGGAGCTAAGCGCGCGCAGCTCTGCGGGCGTGGCCGCAAGCATGTCGGCGCGCACGCGGTCGCGGAAGCCCGGCTCACGTCCGGCAAAGTACTCGCCGCAGCGGCGCTTTGTCTGGGCATAGGGTTTCACCGGCGCGTCGTGCGCGGCCACGCTTGAGACGATAAAGCCCTCAAAGGCGGCCGAGTCGGGCTCGAAGCCGGCGAGCCAAGTGCCCGCGGCGCGAATGCGCGCAAGCGACGGGTCGATGGCGGGGTCGCGGTAGGTGTAGAACGCAAGCTGGCGCTCCACCACGGCGCGGAAGCCGCACCCGTAGGCGCCGCCCTTCACGCGAATCTCGTTCCACAGGTAGTCGTAAGAAAGCGCATTTGCGGCCACGCCCCAGCGTCCGTTTGTGGCGATGCCAAGGCGGCGCGGGTCGGTAGAGAGCGCGGTGTAACTCACGTCGCTCGGGATAACGAACGCCTCGTGCTTGTCCTCGGGTGCAGGTACGTAGAGCTCCTTGGCGGGCGCCGTGCGCGGCGTGAGACCCAAGTTCCCCGCGGCCTCCCAATAGGCGCGGTAGTCCTCCGATGAGCCCGTAAAGCTCGTAATCGTGCCGGTCGAGGTGAAGATGCGGCTCTGCAGGTCGCGGAGCTTGTCGCAAAGCTCAGTCGCGCGCTCGTCAAAGTGCTCGACGAGGTCTTTCAAGAACAGGTAGAAGTCCACGCCGCCGAGCAGCTCGTGCACCACGCCAGCGGGCGAGACGTAGGAGTAGGCGCGTGCAAGCGCCGCCTGATGACCGGAGACAATGAAGCCCTGCTCCATGCCAATCTTGAGCTGCACGAGCACATCGCGCATCCGGCCGGTGTCTTCAAAGAGGGTCTCCGCCCACACCTCGCGCGGAATCTTGGCGAGGGCGTCGATCTTCTCGGAGAGTGCGCCCGCCGCCACGCAGAGCATGGGCCGGGCGAGGCGCCAATTCTCGTCACGGTAGAAGACCTCGGGCGTGAAGGAGAGGAAGCCGAGGTTGCTCGTGATGTAGCTGTCGAGCTCGGCGGCGGTGTGGTTGCGCGTGGCGAGCTGCTGCATGAGGCGGCAGAGCACCTTCACGTAGGGGAGCTCGGCGTAGCTCACGTGCGTGAGGTCAAAGTAGGTGAGCGCGTAGGCGATGCGGTGCGTCGGCAGCGGGTGCACAAGACAGGGCAAGGGCGTCTCGCGGTCGAGGGTGAGCGCGGGCTCGGGGCGCGCCGCACCGATGTCTGCCACGGTAAGGCGCGGCAGGGTCGCTTTTGCCTCGGGGGTGTCTTCCGCTTCCTGTGCCGCGCGCAGCGCCGCGACGCGCTCTTCGATGCGCGCGGCCTCGTTTGCGCTCATAACCGTATCGAAATCGCTGGAATCGGCAGAGTTCGGGTCGTTCATGAGCGTATTGTCTGCATCTGCAGCAGCGGACACATCGTCTGTGCCGTCGGGCGCGTCTGCCGTACCCCGTGCGGTGTCAACAGGTACGAGCTCCACGAGGGCGCGGTGGTTGCTTTCGAGGACGAGCTCGCGCAGGAGCCGCTCGAAGAAGTCCCCCTCGAGCTCACGGCGCAGGCGCGCGAACGTCTCCGCATAGGTAAGGGCGGCGGTGGCGGCGCGCGTCTTAGGCGAGTCTTCGGCGTACAGCCAGGTGGAGAGCGCTTCGCAGGCAAGCACCACGCCGTCCGCCGTGCCGTAATCGCGCTGACGCAGGGCATACTCGTTGCTGGAGATGATGGCCTCCAGACGCTCCCGCGGAATGCCGTGCTCAACAAGATCGCGGCAGGTGCTCTCGATAATCTGGCGGAAGGCCTGCGCGACTTCGGGCTTGGCGTTCTGCAGGATGATGAGCTCGTAGGGTTGCAGGCACGCCGAAGAGGTGTAGGAGGTTACGTTTCCGCCGATGCCTGCCTCGATAAGGGCCTTTTTCACCGGCGCCTCGTTGGAGCCCAGAAGCGCGTCAAAGAGCACGTCCGCGGCGACAGTGCGGAAGGGGTCGTACGCGTCGCCAAGCACGTACGCCTGGCCCACGAGGGCGTTGTCGGGCGTGGTCGCCATCTCGATGCGCTCGTAATCGCAGATGACGGGTGCCTGGTGTTCAAGCGGGTTGGGTGCGCCCACCTCAGTCGGCGCGTGGCCGGATGCAGCGCGGGCAGCCGCCGCGCGCTCCTGTACCGCGGCGCCAAGGTAGTTCTCGTCCAAAAACGCAAGCTCGCGGCGCACGTCTCTAAAGTCGCCGTAGAGCACGATGTAGCTGTTCGCCAGATTGTAGTGGCGGGCGTGGTTGTCGAGAAACGCCTCGTAGGTGAGTGTGGGGATGGCGCGGGGGTTTCCGCCGGACTCGTGCGCGTAGGCCGTGTTGGGGAAGAGCGCCCGGTTCACAGCGTTATCGAGCACGTCCATGGGGTCCGAGAGCGCGCCTTTCATCTCGTTGTAGACAACGCCGTTCACACGGCGGTGCGGACGTCCTTCGGCGTCGCGCTCGACCTCTTCATGCCAGCCCTCCTGCTCAAAGATGGTGGGCTTCGTGTAGATGGCGGGGTTAAGCACGGCGTCCATGTAGACGTCCATGAGGTTAAGCAGGTCCTGCTCGTTGGTGGAGGCAACCGGGTAGATGGTCTTGTCCGGGTAGGTCATGGCGTTCAGAAACGTCTGCATCGAGCTCTTGATGAGGTCGACGAAGGGCTCCTTCACGGGGAACTTGGCGCTGCCGCAGAGCACCGAGTGCTCGAGGATGTGGAAGACGCCCGTGTCGTCTGCGGGTGGGGTCTTGAAGCCGATGGCGAAGGCCTTGTTCTCATCGTCGCAGGCAAGGTAGAGCAGGCGCGCGCCGGAAGCTTCGTGGCGCAGCACATATGCGTCGGCGTCGAGTTCCTCAATCGCCTCGCGGCGGCAGACGGTAAAGCCCGAGACGGTCGCGCCGGGGGCGAGCAGGTGGGCAGCGGATGCGCAGGCAGCGGATTCGATGGTGGCCATACAGCTCCTATCAAGGCAAACGTAGTGAACGAGGGTGCTTATACCCATACTACCGCCTGGCGCCACCGTTTACCGCGGCAGCCAATCCGTCTGCGGAGGTCTATGGTGTTGTTAATCGTGGCAATTCGCAATGTGCGACATGGATTATCGGCACAGCCCAATCGTATTTCCCGGGATGCAGAGAATCGTCTATCCAGTAGCGAGCGCTATGATTGCCATGGCGCTGTTACTGGGGAGGATATGCAAATAGCTCGTACGGTTTATCCCAAAGCGCGAAGAAGAGCAGGCTCAGCAGAAGCAGGAAGGCAATAATCAGTACGGCTACCAGCATCCGATGGTTGTGCATGTCGACCCCCCCGATGCCAAATCACCAAAACGTGGTGATGGTCCAGTCGTTTACGGCAAAGTTACCGCCATTATCACCATGGCCTATAAACCTAGTGACATCGTTCCAATCATCATAGTCCTATCAGCTGGTTCCCGCGGCACCTCTCGTCTCAATCGCAACGCTCTCGGGCGCTACTGGGCGAGGTAAACAGCCGGCTTGGCCGGGTCGGCGCCCATCGGTGCGGTCCGATCGTATCCTCTGAGGACGCGGCATTCTTTTGGGTATATAGGCCCTATGGTTTTCCGTCCGCGAGGAGGCACCATGAACGGTATCGTCGACATGCTCAAGACGGCGTGGCAGGTGATGGGGGAGCAGGCGCGGCGCAAGTTCCTTCGGTATCTGGTGTTTACCTTGGTGACGGACGCCATCGCCTCTATAGCGCTTATCGTGCTGAATGTGATGGATGCTGTGGGCGTCAATCCGTTTGGGCAGCTTGACGTGCTGCAGGCCTTCAATCTGATAATCGGCCTCTATCTGTTCCTCTTCATCTTTTTGATCGTCACGGTCGTCTTCATTGCGGGCGCCTACAAGGCAATCAAGCGCGACTACTTTGCTCGGAACTTCGCGGGAGAGACCTTTGTGGAGCAGAATCATTGGAGCAAGAAAGACGCGTTTCTTCTCTATGCCGGGCTTGTGGGCCTGGTGGCGTTCATCCCTAATATCGTGTCGCTTCTGACGGAGCTTGTGCCGCCCGTCAACCCCGATGTGGTGAGCATCATCACGTGCATCGTCTGGATCGGTCTTGCCATCTACGCCGTGCCGCGCTGCTGCGAGCGCTATCTCTCGCCTGCACCTAAACTGGATGCTCCCTCAACCGAGGACGGGTCGCATGCCGATTAGCCGGTGCATGCATCTCCCAGCAGATGCTTTAGCCTGCCAAAGCGACTTTGCCCTCTGACGTTCTTTTTGTCCGATACCCCTTTTAACCTGCGTAATCATACGCTATGGTGTGTCGCGGACCAAAGGGGGCAGGCATGGCAGAACAAGAGGATATTTCAGCGGAAGATTTCGGCACCGATGCCGCCTCCCGTGCCCGCCGTCGCGGCATCCGCGAGCGCCTCAACGCCTCAGCAAACCGCAAACTTATCACGGGCTTTCTGGCTACGCTTGCGGGCGGTATCTTCTGGGGCTTCTCGGGAACGTGCGCGAGCTACCTTTTTGAGAACTACGCGGTTGATACCGCGTGGCTTATGGTGGTGCGCCAACTCTGCTCGGGCGCGCTCTTTCTCGTCTTTATTCTCGCGACCGATCGCGCTCGCCTCAAACAGCTGCTCACCACCCCGCGCGACCTTGCCCTGCTTGCGGTCTTTGCGGCGAGCGGTGTCTTTCTCAACCAGTATTTCTATCTGCTTGCCGTGCGCGCCATGAACGCCGGCACGGCGACGGTGCTCCAGTGCCTGCAGCTCATCATCATTATGGTCTACGCCTGCCTGCGCGCGCGGCGCGGCCCCCGCAAGCGCGAGCTCGCAGGTGTGGTGCTGGCGCTCGCCGGCACCTATCTGCTCGCGACGGCGGGCAACCCCTCCACGCTCGTTATCCCGCCCGACGGGCTCGCCATCGGCCTTATCGCCGCGGTGGGCGCCGCGTGCATGTCCATCATCCCCACGGGGCTTCTCGCCCGGTACGGCTCCTCGATCGTGACGGGCATGGGCATGCTCGTGTCGGGGCTGGCTTCCTCGGTCATCATCCGCCCATGGGAGCAGGTGCCCGTATTTGACGCTATGGGCTGGGGCGCCTTTGCCGTGCTTGTCTTTGTGGGATCGTTCCTCGCGTACTTCTTATATATGCAGGGCGTGAAAGACATCGGTTCTATGCGTGCGAGCCTCATCGGCACGGTCGAGCCCGTATCGGCGACCATCACGAGCGCAATCTTTTTGGGGACGGTCTTTGCACCGACCGATATCGCCGGCTTTGCCCTCATCATCGCGATGGTGTTCCTCACGGTGTAGACCGGCCATCGCCGCGCTGCAACATGTGTTGATTTTTCGCGCTCGCGCAACTTGGTTATACTGTCCGGCAAGAAACCACCGCCGCGGGGCACGCTTCGCGGTGTCTGATTTGATGTGTCAACCGGCCGCCAAGGGGTCCTCGTGAAGCTCGTCGTCGCAGAGAAGAACATCGCCGCGCAAAAGATCGCACAGCTGCTCTCCACCACTAAGCCCAAGACCGACAAGGTCTACAACACCCAGGTCTACCGCTTTGAGGTAGCGGGCGAGGAGTGGGTCTCCATGGGCCTCGCCGGGCACATCTTGGCGCCCGACTTCCCCGACGACGTGCTCTTTGACAAGAAGCAGGGCTGGTATAGCGTGACCGAGGAGGGCGAGGTGCTCCCCGCGGATATCCCCGATGGTCTGGCGCGCCCGCCGTATGCCACCAAGCGCAAGCCCTATCTCGCAAACGGCATCTCGCTCAAGGGCTGGAAGGTCGAGAGCCTGCCCTATCTCACCTGGGCGCCCGTGCTCAAGAAGCCGGCCGAGAAGGAGATCATCCGCGTTCTCAAGAACCTCGCCAAAAAGGCGGACGAGGTCATCATCGCTACCGACTTCGACCGCGAGGGCGAGCTTATCGGCTCGGACGCGCTCGACATGATACGCGAGGTCGCGCCGGAGCTGCCGGCCTACCGTGCGCGCTACTCGGCTCTCATCAAGGGTGAGGTGACGGCGGCCTTTGAGAACCTCGTCACGCTCGACCAGAATCTGGCGGATGCCGGCGAGAGCCGCCAGTACATCGACCTTATCTGGGGTGCCGTGCTCACGCGCTACCTCACGCTTGCGCGCTTTGGCGGGTTTGGCAACGTGCGCTCCGCCGGCCGCGTGCAGACGCCTACGCTCGCCTTGGTGGTCGAGCGCGAGCGCGAGCGCATGGCCTTTGTGCCCGAGGATTACTGGCAGATTCGCGGTCTTGCCGCCAAGGACGGTGACGAGTTCAAGATTTCCCACGCCACGGCGCGCTTTACGGATAAGACGGCGGCGGAGACGGCGTTTTCGCATGTCGAGGGCGCCACAACCGGCACCGTCACGCAGGTGACCCGCCGCGCCCGCAAGCAGCAGCCGCCCATTCCGTTCAACACCACGAGCCTGCAGGCGGCAGCCGCTGCCGAGGGTATCTCGCCGGCGCGCACCATGCGCATTGCCGAGAGCCTTTACATGGCGGGCCTCATCTCCTATCCGCGCGTGGACAACACGGTCTACCCGCGCTCACTCGACATCGCGGGCGTGGTCCGTGGCCTCGCCGATACCAACCCGGCGCTGCGCCCTGTGTGCAGCAAGGTCCTCGCCGGCCCCATGAAGCCCACGCGCGGTAAGGTCGAGACCACCGACCATCCGCCCATCCACCCCACGGGCCAGGGCGATCCGTCGAGCTTGGACGGCGGTCAGAAGAAGCTCTACCAGCTCATTGCGCGGCGCTTTTTGGCGACGCTCATGGGCCCCGCGACCATTGAGAACACCAAGCTCGCCATCGACGTGGCGGGCGAGCCCTTCACCGCGTCGGGCGACGTTCTTGTTGAGCAGGGCTTCCGCGAGGCCTACCCCTACGGTCTCAAGCGCGACGAGCAACTGCCCGCACTTGCCGAGGGCGACATGGTCGACGTGCGCGACATCAAGCTCGAGGCCAAGCAGACCGAGCCGCCCGCGCGCTACAGCCAGGGACGCCTCGTGCAGGAGATGGAGAAGCGCGGCCTTGGTACCAAGTCCACGCGCGCCTCGATTATCGAGCGCCTCTACCAAGTGCGCTACCTCAAAAACGACCCCATCGAGCCGAGCCAGCTCGGCATGGCCATTGTCGACGCACTGCACGAGTTTGCGCCGCGCATCACCACGCCCGAGATGACGGCCGAGCTCGACGAGGATATGACGCGCGTCGCAGAGGGGCAAGACACCCAGGAGCGCGTTGTGGACCACTCGCGGGCGCTTCTTGCCGGCATGCTCGATGCGCTCATAGAGCACAAGGACGACCTGGGCGACCGCATCGCGGACGCCGTCACGGCCGACGCCAAGGTGGGCACCTGCCCCAAGTGCGGCAAGGACCTGGTCATGAAGACCTCCGCCAAGACCCGGGGCAGCTTCATCGGCTGCATGGGCTGGCCGGACTGCGACGTCACCTACCCGGTGCCCTCCGGCGTGAAGGTGAGCCCGCTCGAGGGCGAGGCGGCTGTGTGCCCGGAGTGCGGAGCGCCGCGCATCAAGTGCCAGCCGTTCCGCAGCAAGGCCTACGAGGTTTGCGTGAACCCCCAGTGCCCCACCAACTTCGAGCCCGATCTCAAGGTGGGCGAGTGCCCCACCTGCGCGGCGGCGGGGCGTCACGGCGACCTCATCGCGCACAAGTCCGAGCGAAGCGGCAAGCGCTTTATCCGCTGCACCAACTACGACGACTGCGGCGTTTCCTACCCGCTGCCGGCACGCGGCAAGCTCGAGGCCACGGGCGAGGTGTGCGAGCACTGCGGCGCGCCCATTGTGGTGGTCGAGACGGCGCGCGGTCCGTGGCGCATCTGCGTGAACATGGACTGTCCCAGCAAGGAGAAGAAGCCCGCCCGCGGTCGCGGCGGCGCGCGCAAGCCGGGGGCAAAGAAGACGTCTTCCAAGAAGTCCGCAACCAAGAAGACTGCCGCCAAAAAGGCATCGAGCTCCAAGACGGCATAGCGAGCCGGACGCCGCCGCTTGTGCGGTGTCCGCGCGTTCGTTTACCATGGGACGATACCGCACGTGGTGCGGTTGACGTCTAATAAAGGAGGCGCGTATGGCCACCTGTCCTGTATGCGGGCACGAGTTCGAACCCGAAGATTCCCAAAATGCCGTTTGCCCTGCCTGCGGTGCGGTGCTTGCAAACGACGCGAACGAAAACAGTGCGATCGATGAGACTCCGCAGGAGGAGCCCACCTCTCAGGAGACTCCGTGCGAAGAGCAGCCCACGCAAGTGATCCCGCCTGAGGAGGCGCCCACACAGGAGGTTCCTCGCGAGGAATCAGCTACCCAGCAGATTCCGCAGGAAGAGCCTCCAACGCAGGAGATTCCGCATACCGCGCCGACCGAGCCCTATCCGGCCACCGGCGCTTCAGGCGCGGACGCCGCCAACGAGCCGTCCGCCGGTCCCGAGATCCATCCCGCCATCGCCGACCCGTATCGCCCGAGTCCGCTCAAGCGCGCCTGGATGGACTTCAAGGCGTCGCCCGGCAAGCTCTGGATTATCCTCAAGCTTGCCCTCTTCCAGTTTGTTCCGGGCGTGGGAAGCCTCGTGCTCAGCGGTTATGCCTACACCTGGGCGCGCGAGCAGGCGCTTGGCCGCCATCTGCCCCTTCCCACCAAGATCGTGCGCCCCGGCGTGCTCGACAACGGCCTCTACATCTACGGCGTCTCGGTCAGCATGACGGTCGTCTTCTTCGTGCTCGGCCTGTTCGCCGCGACGGTGTTCAGCGCGCTTCGGCTGTTTATCATCTTCACCCTGCTCGTCATTCTGTTCGTTGTCTGCTGCGGCCCGTTCTTTGCCGTGATGAACATGCGCACGGCGCTCTGCGGCCGCGTCCGCTCCGGTCTTAACCTCAAGCGCGCCTGGTCGCTCTTTGCGGCGCCGGGCAAGACCGGTCAGGTGTTTGCCGCGTACTGGGGGCCCGCTGCCCTCGTGGTGCTCATCACCTTTGTGTGCTACCTCTTGCTGTTCATGGTGGTCATGGGGTCGAGCATCTCGGTCGCCTACGGGATGTCGGGCGTCTATCACTCCGATTACTACATCGTGGCGCAGCTGCTCGCCATGATGCTCTCGTTCATCCCCATCACGATTCTGGTGCTGTTTGCGGTCTTCTTTGTGAGCACTGCCGCAACGCTCGTCACGGCGCGCGCCCTTGGCTACTGGGCACAGGACTTCCATCCCGAGGCATGGCCCGAGTACCAGGAGAACGTCAAGTACTACATGGATCGCGCGGTATAGGGGGTGCTCATGCCAACAGCTTCGCTTGCCGCGCCTACGCCCGCGTTCATCACCGTGGAGGGTATCGACGGATGCGGAAAATCCACGCAGGCGGCACGCATCGTCTCTGCACTCGAGCAGGCGGGTTACGACGTGCTTGCCCTGCGCGAGCCGGGCGGCGTGGTCATCTCCGAGAAGATCCGCGCCCTTTTGCTCGACCCTGCGCATGCCGAGATGAGCGATACCTGCGAGCTGTTGCTTTACGCCGCGGCCCGCGCTCAGCTTGTGCATGAGCGCATCGAGCCTGCACTTGCTGCGGGCAAGGTCGTTGTGTGCGACCGCTTTATCGACTCGACCACGTGCTATCAGTCGTTTGCCGATGGCATCGACCGCGCTTCGGTCGACGCCGCCAACGCTATTGCGGTGGGCGGCTGCCGTCCGGCGCTCACGCTCGTGTTCGATATCGATCCGGCCGTTGCGGCCGAGCGCGCACGGGCGCGCGGGGATGCGGCCGATCGCATGGAAGCGAAGGGCTTGGCGTTTCAGGAGCGCGTGGCAGCCGGTTTTCGAGCGATTGCCGAGGAAGAGCCGGCGCGCGTGCGCCTTATCGATGCGGCGCGGTCTGTCGAGGAAGTCTTCTCCGATGTCGCTGCCGAGCTCGCGGCGGCGGGCTTTTCGCTAGGGGGCGTCTGAGACGGTGGAAACGACTGCCAAACGTCCCGCTCCGTCGAGCCTTCTTGCCAAGCTCGACACCCAGCCGCGCGTGCGCGACTTTCTGATGCGTGCCGTCGAGGGCGACCGCACAAGCCATGCGTATCTTTTCCTCGGGGCCCCCGGCTCGGGCAAGCTCGATGCCGCCTGGGCGCTTGCGCAGGCGATTATCTGCGAGAGCCACGGCTGCGCCTCATGCGAGGCCTGTGTGCGCGTGGCGCGCCGGACTCACCCCGACGTGCACTATCTTTCTCCCGAGAGCGTGACGGGATACCTCATCGGCCAGACGCGCGACCTTATCGAGGACGTTTCGCTCGCTCCCATCCGCGCACGCTCGAAGGTCTACATCGTTGACCGTGCCGAACAGCTGCGGGCGGACTCCGCCAACGCACTGCTCAAGACCCTCGAGGAACCTCCGCAGGGCGTGACGTTCATCTTGCTCGGCACCTCGGCGGAGACGATCCTTCCCACCATCGTCTCGCGCTGCCAGTGTGTTCCCTTCCGCATGGTGTCGCCCCAAGATGCGGCGACGGCCGTCGCGCACGCCACCGGCGCTGCTCCCGAACGCTGCCGCATGGCGGTTGCGGTGGCGGGAAGCCCGGCGCGTGCGGTGGAATTTCTCAAAAGCGCGGAGCGTCAGGCGGCGCGACGCACGATGCTCCGCACGCTCGACGCGCTGCCCGAGGCGGACGACCTCGACATCCTAAACGCGGCAAAGCAGCTCATCGTAGAGGTCAAGGCGCCGCTCGCAGAGGTCAAGTCAACCCAGGAGGCCGTGCTCAGCCAGAACGCCGACTACCTCAGCCGTGGAGCATTGAAGCAGCTTGAGGACCGTCAGAAGCGCGAGCTCAATGCGCGCGAGCGTTCGGGTATCATGGAAGTGCTGGCGAGCGCCCGCTCGCTTCTGCGCGATGTGCTCGGCGTGCTCGAAGGCGTCAGCGACGGCATCGTCAACGAGGACGTTGCCGCAATCGTCGAGCGGCTAGCTGCCCGGACCGACACGGCAGGCGCGGTACGCGCCATCGACGCCGTGACGCGCACCGAGCGGACCGTCGCCCGCAACATAACTCCCCAACTGGCCCTCGAGGTCATGTTTCTCGATATCAGGAAGGCGCTCCTATGCCGGTAGTTGTTCCCGTAAAGTTCCCCTTCGCCGCGCGCGAGCTGTGGTTTGATCCGCAGGACCTCGACATCGTGGAGGGCGATTACGCCGTCTGCTCCACCGAGCGCGGAACCGAGCTGGGCCTCGTCACCGAGGATCCGTATGAGGTCGAGGAGGAGGATCTTGCGGCGCAGCTCAAGCCGGTGATCCGCATCGCGACCGACGAGGACCTCGACCGTGCCGACGAGCTCGCCGACCGCGGCGACGCCGCCATGAGCGACTTCCGCCGCCTCATCAAGCAGAACAACCTCGACATGAAGCCGGTGGGCGTGGAGTTCCTCTTTGGGGGCGAGAAGGCGGTGTTCTACTTTGCCGCCGAGGACCGCGTCGACTTCCGTCAGCTCGTTAAGGACCTTGCGAGTTGCCTGCACGTGCGCGTCGACATGCGCCAGATTGGCGTGCGCGACGAGACGCGCCTGGCGGGTGGCTATGCCCAGTGCGGGCAGGAGCTTTGCTGCACGCGCTTTGGCGGGCAGTTCGAGCCGGTCTCTATCCGCATGGCAAAGGAGCAGGACCTGCCGCTCAACTCGTCCAAAATCTCTGGCGTGTGCGGCCGCCTCATGTGCTGCTTGCGCTACGAGTTCGAGGCGTACAAGGACTTCAAGAGCCGTGCGCCCAAAAAGAAGACGCTCATTGACACGCCGCTTGGCAAAGCAAAGATCCAAGAGTATGACACCCCGCGCGAGCAGCTGGTGCTTCGCCTTGAGAACGGCAAGGTCTTCCGCGTGAGCCTGTCCGACATGACCTGCTCGGACGCCTGCAAGAAGCGCGCCGAGGAACAGCACTGTGCCTGCCGTCCCGATTGTGTGACGCGCGACGTGCTCGAGAAGATCGAGTCGGCCGATATCTCG
>CASELS010000002.1 GCA_949288855.1 uncultured Collinsella sp.
CGAGGATCTGGCGCAACGCGCCGCTGCCGAGGCTGACTCTGCAACGGAGCCGCCGGCCGCAACGCCGGTGGGCCGCGTTCCGCGCACTCACCGCAGGGAGGACACCCCTGCCGCCGCGCCCGCACGCGAGGCCCACAAGACCAAGGAGCAGAAGCGCGCCGAGGCCGAGGCTCGCGCCGAGCTCAACCGCCGCCTCAAGTCGCGCCGCACGCGCTTGGCAGCCCTTGAGAAGAACCTGGAGCGCGACCGTGCGCGCTACGACGAGCTCATGGCCCTCATGGCCTCCGAGGAGCTCTACGCCGACCAGGAGCGTTTCAACGCGGCGCTCGCCGAATACAACGACCTAAAGAAGAAGATCGCAGACGCCGAGGACGAATGGCTCGAGCTGTCGACCGAAATCGAGGAGGAGATCGCCCGTGGATGCGCGTAAAGCAGCGGCCCTTGCGCTCGCCATCCTGTCCTGGGGCTTCAGGCTCGCCGCGATAGCGCTCGTCGCCATCGTGTGCATCCTGTCCTTCTCGGGGGTGGCGACGCGTCTTGGTATCGTGAACCTCGTACTCGACATCTCGCGCACCATACCCGCCTTCATCTCGGGCTACGGCGTTATCGCAACGCCCTTTGGCGGCGTCTTTCGCCTTGACTTTGCCCTGACCGCGGTTGCGCTCTTTGTCCTCGACTACGCCGCGCAGCGCATCTCGTGGCTCGTGAGGCGCTAGGGGGTCCCATGCTCGACGTTGCCTACATCGCAGGCCTTCTCATCCAGGCACTCGCCCTCATCATCGGTCTTTGCGTGCACGAGAGCGCTCACGCCCTTGCCGCCTGGGCGCTGGGGGATAAGACGGCACGCTCTCGCGGGCGCGTCTCGTTAAACCCGCTCGCGCACATCGACCCCTTTGGCACGGTGCTGCTGCCGCTTATCATGATCGTGCTCGGAGGCCCAGTCTTTGCCTTTGCCAAGCCGGTACCCGTCTACCTCGGCAACCTCAAGAACCCCAAGCGCGACGAGCTCATCGTGGCGCTCGCAGGACCTGCATCCAACATCGTGCTCGCCGTCGTCTTCGCCGCGCTCTGCCGGGTGCCTGCCGTAGGCTCCCTTGTCATGGCCACGGGATCGACCCTGCCCCTCGAGTTTCTTATGAGCGCCATCCTGGTGAATTTGTCGCTCGCGTTTTTCAACCTCATCCCGCTGCCGCCGCTCGACGGTTCCTCGATCCTCGTCCCCTTCCTCAAGGGCCGCGCGCTCGAGACCTACTACCAGATCCAGCAGTACGCGATGCCCATCCTTATCATCGTGCTCTACCTGCTGCCGCAGATTCTGCGCATCGACATCGTGGGCGTGTACTTCAACTTCACGGTATACCCGCTCTTCTACCAGCTGGCGGCCTGGGCATTAGGCTAGAATAGAAAGTTGCACTAACCCACGTACACGCAAAAGGAGAGGGGCAGCATGTCGTACCGCGTCAGCACCGCGGCCTACTCAGGCCCGTTCGACCTGCTGCTGCAGCTCGTCAGCCGCCATGCCGTGGACATCGGCGCCATCTCTATCACCGAGGTTGCCGAGCAGTACCTCCAAGAGGTCGACCGCATGGAAGACGTGGACCTCGACGTGGCGAGCGACTTCCTCCTTGTGGCGGCGACCCTGCTCGACATCAAAGCTGCCTCGCTCGTGCCAACCGACGCTGACAGCCCGGTGACAGCGGACCTCGAGGAGGACGATGAGCTCGCGGGGCTCGACGCCGAGGGTCTGCGCGAGATCCTCATCCAGCGCCTCATCGCCTACAAGCAGTTCAAGGGAGCGGCCGCCGCGCTCGGGTCGCGCATGGAGGCCGAGCGCCGCATGCACCCGCGCGTTGCCGGCCCCGACCCGGAGTTCTTAAACCTCATGCCCGACTACCTTGCGGGCATCACGCTGCGCGGCCTTGCCGTCATCTGCGCGGACCTCGACAGCAGGCGCGAGACGTTTCTGCTCGAGGCCGAGCACGTCGCCCCTCACCGCGTGCCGCTCGAGCTCACCGTAGCCTCGGTCGACCGTCTTACGGCAACACGTGTGACCTGCACGTTCTCCGACCTTATCAAAGGTGCCGAGACCACCGACCAGCTCGTCTCCACCTTCCTGGCGATCCTCGAGCTCGCCAAGCGCGGGTCCATCACGCTCACGCAAGAGGAGAACTTTGGCGAGATTCATATCGAGCGTGTGGAGGGCGCGGAGGAGTACCACCCGGGAGACGCCCTCTACGTCGAGGAAGACTGATGCCCAGCGCCCGTGCGCGTAAGGAGTAGACCATGAACGACCTTGAGAACCTAAACCCGCTCTCGCCCAAGGCGGCGCTTGAGGCGCTTCTGCTCGTATCGAGCGACCCGGTGAGCGCGAGCGCCCTCGCTCAGGCACTCGACATCGCGCCCGGCGAGGCTGCATCGCTTCTGGCCGAGCTTAAAGTCGAGTACGAGGAGGCCAACCGCGGGTTCCAGCTTCGTGAGGTCGCGGGCGGTTGGCGCCTCTTCACCCATCCCGCCTTCCACGATCAGGTTGAGGCCTTCGTCCTTTCCTGGGACACGCAGAAGCTCAGCCAGGCAGCGCTCGAGACGCTCGCCGTCATCGCCTACCACCAGCCCGCCACGCGCGAGCAGGTTCGCGGCATCCGCGGCGTCAACTCCGACGGCGTCATCTCCTCGCTCGTGGACAAAGGCCTTGTGCGCGAACTCGGTCGTGACGCCGAGCACGGTCAGGCGATCCTCTACGGCACGACCAACGCCTTCCTCGAGAAGTTTGGCCTGCGCTCCTTAAAGGACCTGCCTGACCTCGAGCAGTTCGCGCCCGACGAGCAGGCGCGCCAGTTCATTCGTGAGCGCCTCTCGGGACGCTCCATCCAATCCACCCTGGAGGAGACCGAGGAGGACCTCGACGAGGAGCGCGAGCTCATCGACGAGGTTGCAGAGGACGATGACGACCTCATGATCGTGGGCAACGCGACCGACGAGGAGTTCGATGACTGAGCCGGATAAGGTCATACCAGGGGAGGACCATCCCTGGACCATGCGCCTCCAGCGCTATCTTGCACGCGCTGGCGTAGCGAGCCGGCGCGGGTCAGAGGACCTCATCACCGCCGGTCGCGTCTCTGTGAACGGCTCCGTTGTGACCGAGCTTGGTACCAAGGTGACCCTCGGCGTGGATGAGGTCACCGTAGACGGACACGCGATCGCCATGGGGGAGGGTCCCGTCTACCTTATGCTCCATAAGCCGGCGGGTTACCTCACCACCATGGCCGACCCTCAGGGGCGTCCCTGCGTGGCCGAGCTCGTGCCGCGCGAGCGCTTTCCCGGGCTCTTTCCCGTGGGACGACTCGACAAGGACACGACAGGCCTTCTACTCTTCACCACCGACGGCGACACGGGAAACCGGCTTCTGCATCCTTCCTTTCACGTGCCCAAGCGCTATCTCGCGCTTGTGGACGGGCGCCTTGCAGACGAGGAGCTCGGACCGCTCCGCCAAGGTATCACGCTCGACGACGGCCCCTGCCGCCCCGCGCCCTGCACCATCATTGACCGCGCCTTTGCGCGCGAGCTCTGGCCCGACGACGCGCAAACAATCGAGAACGGCACGGTCACGCCGGTTTCAATCGAGCTGCGCGAAGGGCGAAAGAACCAGGTGAAGCGCATGTTCGACGCCATTCACCACCCGGTCATCCGCCTACACCGCGACCGCATGGGGCCGCTTACCCTCGGCGAGCTCCCCGAGGGCGCCTGGCGCGAACTTGAAGAGACAGAAGTTACCGCACTCAAATCCGACATGCAGCGCATGGCTATCGAAAACGATCCAACCAGAACCAGAGAGGACGAGATATGATCATCGCAATCGACGGACCGGCGGGTTCCGGCAAGTCCACTATCGCCCGCGAGGTCGCGCGCAGGTTCTGCTTCGACAAGCTCGACACCGGCGCCATGTACCGCGCGGTCGCGCTCTCCGCGCTCGACCGCGGCGTCGACCTCGACGACGAGCCCGCTGTCGACGACCTTGCCAACACCATCTCGATCCGCTTTCCCCCGCGCGAGGGCTCCACGACGCGCATCGAGGTGGACGATGTTGACGTGAGCGACGCCATCCGCACGCCGCGCATCGACTCGTGCGTCTCCAAGGTCGCCGCCTACCCCGGGGTCCGCACCGCCATGCTCACTCCCCAGCGCGCCTTTGCCGAGGGCCGCGATGTGGTTGCCGAGGGCCGCGATATCGGCACCGTCGTCTTCCCGGCGGCCGATATCAAGATCTTCCTTACGGCTGATCCCGCCGAGCGCGCCCGCAGGCGCGTGCTCCAGCGCCATGAGGACGATGATCTCACGCTCGACGATCTTGCCGACGAGGTCCAGCGCACGCTCGACGCGATCCGTCGTCGCGACGAGCTCGACAGCTCCCGCGACGTGGCGCCCCTGACGGCCGCCCCGGACGCTGTTGAGATCGATTCCACCGCTCATACCATCGATGAGGTGGTCACGATGATCGCCGACCTCATCCAGGAGAGGAGGGGCGCGTGAAGCTTCTGCACTACACGCGTGACGACTACTACGACAACGCCATGCGCGACTACCCCGTGGCGCTCCGCGTGTTCTACTACGTCGTCATCGCCATCCTCTACGTCTTCTCCAAGATCATGTGGCGCTGGACGGTCGACAACGCCGACGAGCTGCTGCCGCGAGGGGAGCGCGGGTCGGTCATCATCTGCAACCACACCTCCATGGCCGAGGTGATCTCGATCGTCCCGCATATCGTGCGGACCGGACGCCGGGTCCGTCCGATCATGAAGTCGGAGTTCAACAACAACCCCATCGTGCGCTGGTTCTTCGCACGCGTGGGCGGCATCCCCGTCGACCGCGGTACCGCCGACATGAAGGCGCTGCGCCGCGCGCAGCACGCCCTGCAGCGTGGCGAGGACGTGCTCATCTTCCCCGAGGGCACCCGTATCCGCTCAGACGACCAGCCGGTTGTGGTGCACGGCGGATTTGCCCTCATGGCCCAGATGGGCAAGGCCGACATCGCCCCCATGGCGGTGTGCGGCTTCCGCGACATCACGCCCGCCGGCAAGCACATCATGCGTCCCGTCAAAACCTGGATGCGCTGCGCCAAGCGCCTCTCTCTTGCCGACGCGCCGGAGGGCCTCAAGCGCTCCGAGCGCCTTCAGTGGTTTGAGGACGAGGCCGTGCGCCGCATGTACGAGGTGCGCGACGAGCTCCGCCAGGAGCACCCCGGGAGGAGGTAGACCATGCCGCGCATCGAGATCGCCCGCCAAGCGGGTGCCTGCTACGGCGTCGAGCGCGCCCTCAAGATGGCTCGTCAGGCCTCGGAGGAGGCCGCGCAGCCGGTACACACGCTCGGACCCCTCATCCATAACCCGCTCGTCGTCTCAGAGCTTGAGCGTGCCGGAGTGCGTCCGGCGGATACTCCGGAGGAAGCGGGGGAGGGAACCCTCGTCATCCGCGCCCACGGCGTCACGCCCAAGGTGATCTCGCGCGCGCAGGACCTCGGCCTTTCGGTCATAGACGCCACCTGTCCCTACGTAAAGCGCGTCCACCACGCCGCCGAGCGCCTCGCCAAGGCGAGCTACCAGGTGATCGTAGTGGGGGAGAGCGGTCATCCCGAGGTGCAGGGCATCCTCGGCCACGCGGGTGAGGGCGCGCACGTTGTGTCCACCCTCGAGGACCTCGACAACATCAACCTTGCCCGTAAGGTGGGCGTCGTCGTCCAGACGACGCAGACGCTCGCGCACCTACGGGCGGTCGTTGCCGAGCTTTTGGGCCGCGTGGAGGAGCTCACCGTTGTGAACACCATCTGCGAGGCCACAAGCGAGCGCCAACTTGCCGCAGCGGAGCTCGCGGCGCGCGCGGACGCGATGATCGTCATCGGCGGACGGTCGTCGGGCAACACCCGTCGCCTTGCCGAAATCTGCGCCGTGCGCTGCCAGAACACGCATCACATCGAAGATGCGGGCGAGCTTGACGCCTCTTGGTTCGATCGGGCGGAGCTCATCGGCGTCACCGCCGGCGCCTCCACCCCGGCTGACCAGATCGAGCGCACGGTCCGCGCCATCTCTCAGGTCGTGGGAGCATGACAGAACCCATCAGGCCCCCGTACGCGGATGGCAGCGTCACCTACGGCGGCACCCAACCCGAAGTCGACCATAGCGAGCCTGTGGGCGGACGCGTGAGCGCGGTGAGGCCCGATTCGCCCGCATGGGATGCCGGCATCGAGCCAGGCATGATCGTGACCGAGGTTGCGGGCGAGCCCTTGACCGACATGATTGGATGGCTTTGGGGGGCAGATGCCGAGGAGGTCGACCTCACGGTCTTTGACCCCCGCGACGCGACCTATGCCGCCTGCACGCTTGAGCGCCTGCCGGGCGAGGACTGGGGCGTCGAGTTTGACGGAGCGGTCTTTGACGGCATGCGCACCTGCGTGAACGGCTGCGTCTTCTGTTTTATGACGATGCTCCCCGAGCACATGCGCACCTCGCTCTACATCCGCGACGACGACTACCGCCTAAGCTTTCTGCAGGGCAACTTCGTCACGCTCACCAACCTCACCGATGAGGACATCGACCGCATCATCACCTGCCAGCTGAGTCCCATGAACGTATCGCTGCACGCCGTCTCGGCCGATGTGCGGCGTCGCCTCATGGGCAAGCACGCCGCACGCGGGCTCGAGGCGCTCGAGCGCCTTGTTGCAGCCGGTATCGAGGTCCACGCCCAGATCGTCCTCTGCCCCGGGCTCAACGATTGCGAGGAGCTTGAGCGCACCCTCCGCTACGTTGAGGAGCGGCCCGAGATCACGAGCCTCGGCATCGTCCCGCTCGGTTACACGAAGTTCCAGAATCGCTTCTCGAGCTCCTATTCCGATGATCCGGCCGCCGCCCGCCGCGTTATCGAGCAGGTGCGTCCCTATCAGGAGCGGGCCCGCGAGCGCTTTGGCCGTACAGTATTTCAACTCTCCGACGAGTTCTACCTCGATGCCAGCGTCACGGTGCCACCGGCTGCATGGTACGACGGCTACCCCCAGTACTACGACGGCATCGGCATGATTCGGTCCTACCTCGATGACACCGCATCTACCCTGCATGAGGAGGCCGCGCGCATCGAGCGCGTTGGGCGAGAGCTCTCATCACGCTCGCTTACGTTCACCGTCGTCTCCGGCGAGGCGGCGCGCGAGACCATTGCCGGTTTCGTGGGGCGCGAGCCGCTTTGCGGCCAGGTCGTTGCCATCAAGAATCGCTACTTTGGCGGCAACGTCGACGTGACGGGCCTCATCTGCGGCTGCGACCTCATCGAGCAGCTCGATGACGACCTCGCCGGGGTTATGCTCTTTCTGCCGGACGTCATGTTCAACGCCGACGGTCTCACGCTGGACGGCTATCATCGTGATGACGTGTTGGAGACCCTGGAGAGGCGCGGCGCCATCGCCCGCGTCGCCTCCTCGTTGCCCCTCGACCTCCTAGACGCCATCGAGGACGCCTTAGGAGTGTGAACGGGGCCATAGGCCCGTTAGGAGTTCTTGCATGAAACCCATCGTCGCCGTTGTCGGCCGACCCAACGTGGGCAAGTCCACGCTGGTCAACCGCATCGCGCAGACCGCCGACGCCATTGTGCACGAGAGCCGCGGCGTCACCCGCGACCGCAGCTACCATGACGCCGACTGGAACGGTCGCAGCTTCACCCTCATCGATACCGGTGGTATCGAGCCGCTCAAGAGCGACGACGTCTTTGCCGCCTCGATCCGCGACCAGGCACTCGCCGGCGCCGAGGAGGCGGACGCCATCCTCTTTGTCACCGACGGCTCCGTTGGCGTTACCGAGGAGGACGAGACGGTTGCGCGCCTGCTCAAGCGCATCAAGAAGCCGACCTTCCTTCTGGTGAACAAGCTCGACAACCCCGACCGCGAGCAGGAGCGCCTCTGGGAGTTCTACTCGCTCGGCGTGGGTGACCCCATCCCCATATCCGCCACCCACGGACACGGAACGGGCGATCTGCTCGACGACCTCATCGCGGTGCTCCCCGAAGAGACCGAGGACGTGGACGAGTATCCCGACTCGCTCGGCGTGGCCATCATCGGCCGCCCCAACGCCGGCAAGTCCTCGCTCTTCAACAAGATCATCGGCCGCGAGCGCTCCATCGTCTCCGACGTAGCGGGCACCACACGTGACGCGATCGACACCATCGTCGAGCGCGACGGCCGCCGCTACCGCCTGGTCGACACCGCCGGCATCCGCAAGAAGAGCACGGTCTACGAGAACATCGAGTACTACTCGATGGTGCGCGGGTTGCGCGCCATCGACCGCGCCGACGTGGCACTGCTCGTCGTCGACTCATCGGTGGGCGTCACCGAGCAGGACCAGAAGGTCGCCAACCTCGCCATCGAGCGCGGCTGCGCGCTCGTGGTCCTGCTCAACAAGTGGGACCTCCTTACCGATGACCGTGCCCGCGAGCAGGTTATGGAGACCGTCGACCGTCGTCTCACCATGGCGCCGTGGGCAGAGATCCTGCGCATCTCGGCTCTCACCGGCCGTTCCGTCGAGAAGATATGGAACATGGTCGACGCCGCAGCCGAGCGCCGTGCCCAGAAACTCACTACGGCCAAGCTCAACCAGTTCCTCACCGACCTGCGCGAGTTCGGCCATACCGTCGTTGACGGCAAGCGCCGCCTGCGCATGCACTACGTAACGCAAACCGGCACCGAGCCGCCCGCCTTCACCTTCTTTGTGAACCATCCGGACCTTGTGAACGACACCTACGCCCGCTACATCGAGAACCGCATGCGCGAGAAGTTCGACCTCAAGGGCACGCCCATCCGCCTGCGCTTCCGCTCCAAGGCCTCGGCCGACAAGGCGGGTGAGTAGCTGTGATGCCCTACATCGCCACCATCGCGGTCATGGCCGCTTCCTACTTCATCTGCGGCATCCCCTTTGGCAAGATCCTTGTCCAGGCGATGAGCCATAAGGATATCCAAAAGGAGGGCTCGGGAAACATCGGCACCACCAACGCCCTGCGCGTCGGCGGTCCCAAGGTTGCCGCGCTCACGCTCGCCTTCGACCTGCTCAAGGGCATGGTCTGCGTCATGGTCTATCGCGACCTCGTACTTCCCGCACTCGGCGTGGAGACGCCTCTTGATGCGGTCTTCACCGCGCTCGTCGCCCTCGCCGCACTCTACGGCCACATCTTCTCGCCCTACTTGAAGTTCCACGGCGGCAAGGGCATCGCCACGGGCGTGGGAATCCTCTTCGGCTTCTTCTGGCCGCTCGCGGTCGTGCACCTCGCCATCTTCATCGTTCTTGTTGCCATCACCAAGTACGTCTCGGTGGGCTCGATCGTGACCGCTGCCCTCGTGCCGGTGACGGTCTATATCGCCATGCCCGGCATCCCCGTCCCCGCGCTTGCACTCTGGGCGCTTTTGGGTTGGACGGTCGTATGGGCGCACCGGGCAAACATCGACCGCCTCCGCAAGGGGACGGAGTCCAAGCTCTCCTTTGGCTCAAGCAAGCGTTAGCGAGGTTTTAGCATGAAGATCACGGTAATAGGTGCGGGTTCCTGGGGCACCGCCATCGCAGGCGTGGCTGCCGCCCACGCGGACGAGGTAATGCTCTGGTCGTTTGACGAGGCATCCACCACAGGCATCAACGAGCAGCACGTGAACCCGCTCTACCTCTCTGACTACCGCCTGCCGGACAACGTCTCGGCAAGCGGGAGCTACGAGGAGGCGCTCGCAGGCGCCGACGGCATCATCGTCGTCGTGCCCTCGCCCTTTATCCGCGCGACCGTGCGCGGCGCGGCGCCCTACATTGCCGCGGACACGCCCGTGCTCTGCCTCACCAAGGGTATCGAGGAGCACACCGGCAAGCTCATGAGCGAGGTCGTTGCAGAGGAGATCGGTCACGCGCAGCGCGTCGCCGCGCTCTCCGGCCCCAACCATGCCGAGGAGATCTGCAAGGGCAGCCTCTCCGCCGCCGTTGTGGCCTCGCCCGACGCCGAGGTGGCCGAGTTCTTCAAGGCGCTCCTCATCTCACCGGCGTTTCGCATCTACACCTCGAGCGACATGATTGGTGTCGAGACCTGCGCCGCCGTGAAGAACGTCATCGCCATCGTCTGCGGCATCGCCGCCGGCGTGGGCCTGGGGGACAACACGCTCGCCCTTATCATGACGCGCGGCCTGGCCGAGATCAGCCGTATCGTGTACGCGCGCGGCGGCGACCCTATGACCTGCATGGGCCTTGCCGGTATGGGCGACCTTGTGGCGACCTGCACCTCGCCCCACTCGCGCAACCGCTCCTTTGGCGTCGCCTTCGCGCACGGCGAGAGCCTCGAGGACTACCAGGCACGCACGCATATGATCGTCGAGGGCGCCGCCGCTGCGAAGAGCACCTCTGAACTCGCACGTTCCCTCGGCGTCGACGCGCCCCTCACCTTCGTTCTCGAGCAGGCGCTCTACCATGGGATGAGCATCGCGGAGGCGCTGAACACCCTCACCGACCGATTCCCGACCGAAGAGTTCTACGGCATCACCTCCTCCGAAAGGGACTAGCACATGACCGACCGCATCCAGATCGCCCCGTCGATTCTCTCCGTGAACCTCGGGCACCTCGCGAGCAGCCTCGACAGCATCAAGAACGCCGACTACGTGCACATCGACGTGATGGACGGGCATTTCACGCCCAACCTCACCTTTGGTCCGGAGATGGTCCGCGCCTGCAAGGGCATGACCGACCTGCCGCTCGACGTGCACCTCATGATCACCAATCCCGATGAGACCATCGACTGGTACATCGATGCCGGCGCCGACCTCATCACGGTCCACTACGAGACCGCCTCGCACCTTAACCGGGTGATTGAGCACATCAAGAGCCGCGGTGTGCGCGCCGGCGTGGTTCTCAATCCCTCCACGCCCGTCTGCATGCTCGAGAACATCATCGACGACGTCGATGTGGTCATGCTCATGAGCGTGAACCCTGGCTTTAGCGGCCAGTCCTTTATCGAGGGCACCATCGCCAAGCTCGAGACGCTCGCGGCGCTTTGCCGCGCGCACGGCGTGTCGCCTCTTATCGAGGTTGACGGCGGTATCTCGCCCAAGACCATCGAGCGCGTCGTCGCGGCGGGAGCGAACCTGCTCGTTGCCGGCTCGGCCGTCTTTGGGGCGGAGGATCCCGCTTCCATGGTCGACGAGCTCCGCCGCATGGGCGAGGGCGTCCTTGCTGGAAATCGCGAATAGCGCCACCATGCCACACGATTCGCAACGGCATATCGTAAACCTCGACATCGCCGCCTCGGCGCCCCTGCGCGCCGAGGCGCTTGCTGCAGAGGGGGAGTACGACGCCTCCGACTTTGCCGGCGCCAACCCCAATGCGCTTCACTCGCTGGGACGACGCGCGGCGGCGACCCTTGAGAAGGCACGTGGGGACATCGCCCGCTCGCTCGGTCGGCGCGTTCGACCCCACGAGATCATCTTCACGGGTGGCGGCACCGAGGCGGACGAGCTTGCCCTTGCCGGTATCGCCGAAGCCGCCCGCGAGCGTGACCGTCGGCGTACGCGCATCATCACCTCTGCGATCGAGCACGACGCCATCCTCGACAACCTGCCAGCCCTCCGAGCGGCAGGCTTCACCGTTGATGTCATCGGCCCCAACCGCCAGGGCATCATCGAGCCCGCGGCCCTTGCGGAGGCGATGGGGGAGGACGTCGCCCTCACCTCGATCATGCTCGCTAACAACGAGACCGGCGTCGTCCAGCCCATAGCCGAGCTCGCCCGCATCGCCCATGCGAGCGGCTCCTACATGCACACTGACGCCATCCAGGCTTACCTGCATATTCCCTTTACGGTTGAGGAACTCGGCGTAGACGCCCTTTCCATCGCCGCGCACAAGGTCGGCGGTCCCGTTTCCACGGGCGCCCTGTACCTTGCCTCGCGCACGCCCCTGCGCCCGCGGATCTTTGGCGGCGGGCAGGAGGCCGGTCGTCGCGCGGGCACCCAGGACGTGCGCCAGATCATGGCCTTTGCCGCCGTCGCGCGCGTCCTCGCGCCAACGGTTGCAGAGGAACGCATGCGCCTACACGCCCTCTCAGAGCACCTGTATCGCGAGCTTACGACCTCTCCGTGCGTGAAGCCCTCCATGGTAGACGACCGCGCGGTCGATCGCTTGCCCGGTATCGTCTCGGTTGTAATCGAGGACGCCGACTCCAACGACCTCATCCTCGCGCTCGACGCCGCAGGATTTGCCGTTGCCGCCGGCTCTGCCTGCTCGAGCGGCAACACGGCAACGAGCCATGTGCTCCGTGCCATGGGCGTTCCCGAGAGGGATGCCCAAGGGGCGCTGCGCATCTCCTTCGACGACCGCGTCGACCCTGCTGACCTCGACCGTTTTGCAAAAACCCTGCTCTCGCTAATCTAGTCGACCGATCAGAAAGGCACGCATATGCACGTGGGGGACCTTGAGCGAGCGCTCTTAACCGCTTTTCCCGCCTCGGATGCCGAGCCGTGGGACCATATTGGACTTTCCGTCGGCGACCGCACGCGCAGCGTTCATCGCGTGGCGTGCGCCCTCGACGCTACATATCAAAACGTTCTGAGCGCGGTGGAGGCTGGGGCGGACGTGCTGGTGGCCCACCATCCAGTCTATATCTCCGCTCCCGTTAGCTTTAATCCCACGCCAGATGCGGTTACGCCCCAGGCATCTGCCGCCGTATGGGCCGCCATCGAGCGCGGCGTGGCGATCATCTCGCTTCACACCAACCTCGACCGATCCCGTGCCGCGCGCGCAACCCTCGGCGCGCGCCTTGGCGGCAAGGTCATCGCATCCCTCGAACGTCCCGCTGACCCTGAGGCCACCGGCCTTGGCGCGCTCATCGACATCGATCCCTGCGACTTAGAGGAGCTTGCCTCCCGTACCGCGGCCGCCTTTAACACCGTCCCGCGTCTTTGGGACGGCGGTGCACCCGAACATCGACGCATCGCGGTCATGGGCGGCTCGCTCGGAGATTATGGAGAGCTTGCCCTCGAAGCAGGTGCGAGCGCCATCATCTGCGGTGAGGCAGGCTACCATGTATGCCAGGACCTAGCCGCCCGCGGCATGAGCGTCGTGCTGCTTGGCCACGACGCCTCCGAGCTTCCCTTCGCCGACGTTCTCATGAACGCCGTCCTAGAAGCCGGCATCGATCCACATGACGTAATCAAGTTGCCCGAGCGCCGCCAATGGCGCTCATGGGGAGAAGGAGAGAACCTATGACGGACGCACAGATCCTGCTCGAGCTGCAGGAGCTCGATCTTGCCCTCGAGCGCGACAAGAAGACGCTCGCAGACCTGCCCGAGTTGCGCGAGCTCGCTCAGAAGCGTGCTGCCTACCGCAAGCTCATCTCCCAGCGCGACCATATCAAGGGCGTATGCTGTGACCTCGAGGCCGAGATTGCCGACCTCGAGGACGACCAGGTAAAGACCGAGGACGAGGTGACGCTCGCCCAGGAGGACGCCCAGCGCCTGAAGGATTACCGTGAGGTCCAGAAGCTCGAGATCGAGCTTTCCGATCTTGCCAAGAAGCTCGACAAGATCGCCTTCACCTTGACCGATAAGAAGCGAGAGCTCGCAGGCATTACGGAGAAGGCCGAGAAACTCAACGCCTACGTCGACAAGTTTGAAAAGTCGCTTCTGGCAGATGCCCAGAAAACCAAGGCGGTCGCGACCGAGCTCCAGACAAAGATCGACGAGCAGGAGCGCAGGCGCGGCCATCTCGCCGCCTCGCTCGGAGCTGACATGCTCGCCGCATACGAGGAGTCCCGCCGCACCCATAAGGGCATCGCCGTCGAGACCCTCGCAGGCAACGTTCCCTCGGCATGCCGCATGGCGCTCACCGAGGCATCGGTTGAGGACCTTTCCCGCAAGGGCGCCATTGCGACCTGCCCCTACTGCGGGCGCATCCTCATCCAGGACACGGAGGCGTGATATGGGGGAGCGAGACGCTCAAAAGACCGTTCTTCTCTGCGTCACGGGCTGCATTGCCGCCTACAAGTCCTGTGAGATCGTGCGCCTGCTCCAGAAGCAGGGCATCCGCGTCAAGGTCCTCATGACCGAGCACGCCTCGCAGTTTGTGGGACCGACCACCTTCCGCGCGCTCACGCATGAGAAGGTCGCTATCGATCTCTTCGACGACCCGACCGACCCCATCCACCACATCTCGCTCGCGCAAGAGCCGGACCTCGTGCTCGTGGCGCCCGCGACGGCCAACGTCATCGCCAAGATGGCGCACGGCATCGCCGACGACCTCATGTCCACCACACTGCTCGCAACGGAGAAGCCCGTACTCGTGGCCCCCGCTATGAACGCCGGCATGTGGCGCGCCACCGCAACGCGCGAGAACGTCGAGACGCTCCGTCGCCGCGGCGTGACGACCGTGGGCCCAGGCTCGGGCTACCTCGCCTGCGGTGACGTCGACACCGGGCGCCTTGCCGACCCTGAGGATATCGTCGCCGCCGCGCTCGCCGCGCTCGAGCCCGACACCACCCTCGCCAACACGTCGGTTCTCATCACCGCCGGCCCAACCTTCGAGCCCATCGATCCGGTGCGCTTTATCGGCAACCGCTCCTCCGGCAAGATGGGCGCGGCGCTTGCCGAGACCGCCCTCAAGCTCGGCGCGCGCTCCGTCACGCTCGTCCTTGGCCCCAGCTCCGTTGAGACGCCCGCCGGCGTACAGGTGCACCGCGTGGAAACGGCTGCCGAGATGCTCGAGGCCACCGAGCGCGAAGGTGAGGAAGCTGACATCATCGTCTGCGCCGCTGCGGTCGCCGACTACCGACCCCGCAACGTCGCCAACCGCAAGATCAAGAAAGCGGACGGTGGTCTTAACGCGATTGAACTCGTCGAGACGACCGATATCCTCGGCACCATCTCGCACAAGAAGGGGGAGCGCACGGTCATCGGCTTTGCCGCCGAGACCAACGATCTTCTCGACCATGCGCAGGCCAAGCTCTCCACCAAAGGGTGCGACGCTATTGTCGCCAACGATGTCACGCGTGACGACTCCGGCTTTGGGACCGACACTAACAAAGCCTGGTGGGTCACATCTGACGGCGCAGAGGAACTGCCGACGCTCAGCAAGGCAGAGCTTGCCCGCGAGATCTGGCGCCGTGCCGCTCAAATTCATGGTTGCTCGCAAGATTAACCAAATTACCCCTTGCGTTCGGGCCATGACTTGAGTAAAGTATCTTTTGCTGCTTGAGAGAGCAGTTGTTTCGGGACGTGGCGCAGCTTGGTAGCGCACTTGACTGGGGGTCAAGGGGTCGCTGGTTCGAATCCAGTCGTCCCGACCAGAAACTTCAGGGCATCGGCAAAACCGATGCCCTTTTCGTATCTACACGGCATGAGACCGATTTCCTTGGGTATCATGCCTTCTAGTTGTTCGTAAACGGTGGGGGAGTCCCGTGGGCCTGAGAAGACGCATAAAGAAGGAGCTAATCGGCACCTCGGAGTATCCGTCTAACCAGATTTTCACCATCTCCAACTTCATCACGTTTCTGCGCCTCGTGCTCACGATCGTATTCCTGTACCTCTTCGTGACCGACTTCAACCGCTACGTCGCTTTGGTGATCTACGCGGTCGCGGCATCCACCGACTGGCTGGACGGCCAGATTGCGCGCATGACGCACACCGTCAGCTGGCTCGGCAAAATGCTCGACCCTGTCGTCGACCGAGCGCTGCTCTTCACCGGCGTGCTCGGCCTTGTCTGGCGCGCCGAGCTCCCTGTGTGGATCTGCGTCGCCATCATCGCGCGCGACGCCTACCTCGCCTGCGGCAACGCCGTTGTCCGCCACTACCACAAGCGCCCCATCGACGTCGTCTACACTGGCAAGGCGGCAACGGCGCTCCTTATGACCGGCTTCTCGTTCATGCTGCTCGGCCTTCCCGTTATCCAAGGTCCCGCGCTCTTCCCCTCGCTGGGCGCCATCCTCCCCGGACTCGACGGCACCGCCCAGCCCTTCGGTATCTACCTTGTGTATCTTGGCGTGGTCTTCTCTCTCATCACTGCCGTGGTCTACACGGCAAAGGGCTACCGCGCCATCCGCCAAGCCCAGCTTCATCCGGAGGACGAGGAGGAGGACTTCCTCAACCCCGACATCGTCGAATCATAACGTCCGCTTCTTGATTCATCGTGTAGCTTAAACCTATCCCGGGCAGGGTGGGGTAGAATGAATTGAACCACGATTGCGCACGGCGCAGACGATAGGAGTAACCATGTCATTCACACCGGATGTCCAGGGCGGCGCAAACAACAACGTCGACCAGACCCGCGTTTTCCGTATGCCCACCGACGATGCCACGGCGCCGGACCTCATGAAGAGCGTATCGCTCTCTCATCCCGTGCTCACCATCATCAAGGGGCCGCAGACCGGCAACACCTTTGAGCTCGACGAGGGCGAGACCACCATCGGTCGCGACCCGGCGAATTCCATCTTCCTGAACGATATGACCGTCTCGCGTGCCCACGCCAAGATCGTCCCCGGTCCCACCGGTATGGTTATCGAGGACCTCGGCTCGCTCAACGGTACGTGGGTCGACGGCGCCATCGTGAATTCGGCGCCCTTGCATGACGGTTCGTCTGTCCAGATCGGCACCTTCACGCTGATCTTCCACGAGACCAAGCCGGAGCGCATCGAAACGGGTGATTAATTTGGCCGAGCGCAGCTACCTGAGCATCGGCCAGGTCGTCAACTATCTGCGAAGCTCCTATCCCGACCTCTCCAACTCCAAGATCCGCTTTCTTGAGGACGAGGGGCTCATCACGCCGCATCGAACCCCTAAGGGCTACCGCCAGTACTCCAAGGAGGACGTGGACCGGCTCGAGGTCATCCTGCATCTGCAGAAGACGCGCTACATGCCTCTGAACGTCATCAAGCAGCGCCTCGACAACGCCTCGGACCTCTCCACGCTCGCCTACGAGGTGGGCCTCCTTTCCGACGTGCCGCTCAAGACGGAGCCCAAGGAGACGCAGCAGAAGCTCCATCCCATCGAGGACGTTCCCGACCTTCTGGGAGTCAAGATCTCGTTTCTGCGCCAGCTTGCCGAGAACGACCTCATCAAGATCGTGCGGAGCCCCAAGAACCGCGAGCTCATCGATGGTCGCGACTTCGACATCATCCGCTATGCGTCTGAGCTCTCGCGCTTTCACATCGAGCCGAGGAACCTCCGCCAGTACGTCGTTGCCGCCAACCGTGAGTCAACCATGTTCGAGCAGGTGCTCACCGGTATGCTCGGCATGGACACCTCCGAGGGCGACCGCAACGCAAAGATCGAGCGCGCCTTCAAGAAGCTCCACGACCTCACCGACGGCGTGCGCACGTCGCTCCTTAAGAACCGGGTCTTTGAGTCGCTGAACGCCATCGTCGAGGATGCAGACATCGACGCCATTGACGAGCAGATCGAGCAGACGGAGGCAAAACGCGCGCGCGAGGTGGCCGAGGCCTCCGCAGAAGAAGCCTCAGCCGCCCCGGCGATCTCCGCCGGGGCTCCGGGGGAGAACACCGCCTCTGCTGACAGTGTCCGTGGCCGTGAGCCCGAGGTTCAACCCCTGCCGCTGCCCGGGCTTGAGACCGCATCCGTAAGAACTGAGAAGAAGGCCTCCCGTCGCAAACCCAGGCCTTAGACAAACGAGGGGGAATCCATGACCGACCTTGATTATGATGCCTACATCCCGTCCATTCCCGATTACCCGGAGCCCGGTGTCATCTTTAGGGATATCACACCGCTTTTTGCCAATGCCGATGTGCTTAAGGCCGCCATTGACACGATAGCCGGCCATTTCCAGGGTCAGGGCATCACCAAGGTCGTCGGTCCCGAGGCGCGCGGGTTCCTCGTGGGCGCCCCCGTGGCCATCGCGCTCGGCGCCGGCTTCATTCCCGCGCGCAAGCCCGGCAAGCTCCCGCGCAAGACGATCTCCGAGACCTATGAGCTCGAATATGGTACCGATACGATCGAGATCCATGCCGATGCCCTCGAGCCCGGTGACAAGGTGCTGCTCGTGGACGACCTCATCGCTACCGGTGGCACCATCTGCGCCGCCGCCAAGCTCGTCGAGAAGACCGGCGCCTCCGTTGCCGGCTTTGGCTGCATCCTCGAGCTCGAATTCCTGAACCCTCGCGAGACGCTCGCCAAGCTCGGCGACTTTGATGTGTTCTCGCTTGTGAAGTCCCGTTAGAGAACGTAAGAAAAGCTGCGCGAAACCCTCATCGTTTTGAAGGTTTTTCACAATAGAGGCAGACCCTATGACAATCATGGGGCCTGCCTCTATACTTGTTAAGGCCCTGTAACACTATCATCGTACCTTCGGGGGTTTTCTTCATGACCTTCCAACCACGTACCCGTCGTGCCGTGCGTTGTCTTTCTGCCCTTACCCTTGCCGGCGTCCTTGGTCTTTCCGGTGCCGCTCCCTATATCACGCTCCAGCCGGTGAGCGCTTTCGCCGACCCTCAGTCCGAGCTCGATGCCGCCAAGGCCAAGCTTGCCGAGATTGGCGCCGAGTACCAGGCGCTCCAGACCGAGCTTCAGCAGGCGGGCGCGCAGCTCGAGGAGACGGCGTCCCAGATCGCCGATACGCAGACCGAGCTTGCGTCTGCGCAAGCGCTTCTCTCTGAGAACGTGTCCTCCGACTACAAGAAGGGGAGTGTCAGCCTTATTGACATCCTCCTCAGCTCGCAGGATTTCACCGACCTCATCTCGCGCGTCTTCTACGTGAGCAAGGTCAATGACGCTCAGACCAACGCCATCGAGTCGGTCAAGGAGCTCCAGGTCCAGCTTCAGCAGCAGCAGACCGAGCAGCAGCAGGCGCTCTCTGACACCCAGGCAAAGGTAGACGCCCAGGCCGAGAACCAGGCGCGCGCTGCAGCGGTGGTCGACTCGCTTTCCGCTGAGGTCCAGGCCCAGATTGAGGCCGAGGCCCAGGAGGACGAGAACCTCGCTGCCGGCATGCAGTCTGCCCAGGACGCCTCCAACGGCGCCTCCCAGGTCCCCGTCACCGGTAACCAAAACACATCCAATAACAGCGGCTCCACTTCTGGCAACAACAACCAGAGCACTAACAACCAGGGCGACAATCAGAATCAGAACCAGCCCTCTGGCGGTGGTCAGAACACCACACCCGCCCCCGCGCCCGAACCGGAGCCTGAGCCTGAGCCCGAGACCCCCTCTACGGGCAGTGGCACCGCCACGGTCTCGACCCCCGTTGGCTATGCACTCCAGATGGCCGGTCAGCCCTATGTCAGCGGCGGCGAGAGCCTTGCTGAGGGCGGCTTCGACTGCTCTGGTCTTGTCTACTATGCCTACCAGAAGATCGGTATCACGCTGCCCCGCACCTCAGGCGGTCAGTACACCTACTTCCGCAACAACGCGGGACGTTTCACCACCAGCGTGAGCCAGCTCCAGTACGGCGACGTTGTCTTCTTTCCCGGCCACGTTGCGTTCTACGTGGGCAACGGCCAGGTGTTTGGCGCCACGCGCCCCGGTCAGGTAGCCGGTTACGGCAACATCGGCTGGTACGGTACCTTCCTGGGCGGCGGACAGCTCTAGATTCCAGACAGGAATTTCAGCTATTCAATAATCTGGAAATGCTTGTCCAAATAGACGCAAATCCTGTGGTGGCAAAATCATGGGAAAACGCGAGGCTGAAACAGGGAATACGCTGGAAACATCAACTATATTGTTGAATAGTTGATTTTTTTCCTCGGTAGGTAGGACTTAATTTTCTTTGAAACGCTCGTTATCGCTAAAGAACGATTTCCAAAAACTAAAAGAGCAGCCCTGGAGCACAATCGCTCCAGGGCTGTATTGCATTCGGTCCATGTCGCAAGGCAGCATTTCTAATCAGTGGTTGGATGCCTCGTCATATCCAAGAAAATCGAGGTAACCCACGAGGTGAGCCTTGGCGGCGAAGGCGAGGACGGCGCTTCGAACGAGCAGGGACTCCCGTGTGACGCGCGAAGCGGTATCAGTCCACTCATCATCGCCCCCGATGGAGAAGAAGTGCCTGAGGGCGCGTTCGAGCTCGGTTGCCACGTAGTCATAGGCAACATCGGTCATGTAGGTCATCTTCTGGATACGGAAGAGATCCGAGATAGCAGAGATAGACAGAACCTGCTTAAACACGCAGATGACGAGAAGCCGAGCAATCTGTTCGCGTCCGTAAAGCTTCTTTTGAGGGGCGCTCAAGAGATGCGCCTTCACATAATTGTTCACCATGGACGGAGTGAGCCACGGGCCCTCGGAACATTCGTTCAGAGGCTCGAAAACATTCTCCACAAGCGCGATAACCTGCTCGCGGTAGAGCTCAACCGTTGGGAGCTCGTTGTAGCGGGGGAAGTGGAAAGAGAGAATTCGCTGAGCCATAGGGGAGCGCACAAAGTCATCCGGTAAGACGGTGGGCGCAATATCCTCCTGAGAGATGCTACTGGAGGCATCGGACATGGGAATGACCCGAGGATGCTGCATATCAGACGCTCCCAACACTCGAAATCTTTTGCTCTATTAGGATACTAGCACACCTAGTATGAAAAACTAGCTATACTGTAGCTAACGAACATGACACGCGCTGTTGGGGCGATACGAAAGGATTGGCATGAGCTGGGCGATCATCGCAGATTCGAGCTGCAATCTTAGGGACTACACACCTCAGGCTCCGGATACGCTCTATGCATACGCGCCACTCAAGATCAACGTCGGCGGCACCGAGTTTGCCGACGACGCTAATCTCGACGTAGCCGAGCTGAACCGTCTCGTAGCCGAGGAGAAGAGCGCCAGCTCGAGCGCTTGCCCCAGCGCAGGGGAGTGGGCAGAGCTGTTCCGGAGTGCGGAAAACGTCATCGCCATCACCATCTCTGCCAACCTTTCGGGCAGCTATGAGGCAGCCTCCATGGCGCGCGACCTTGTGCAGGAGGAGGGCGGTCATCGCATCCATCTCGTAAACTCGCGCGCTGCCGGCGGCAAGCTCGAGATGCTCGTCATACTATTAGATAGGTACCTAACTGTCCATCCTGAGGCCACCTTTGCGGAGGCCTGCGCCTATATCGACGGCATCGAGCAGTGCTCCACCGTTCTGTTCTCACTCAGCAGCTACGAGAACCTTACCAAATCCGGCCGTATGCCCAAGATGGCCGGCATCCTTGCCAATAAGCTAAACATCCGCGTGCTCGGCACGGCATCTGAAGAGGGCACCATCAAGATCGTCGCACCCACGCGCGGACAGAAGAAGATGGTCGCGAAGGTCGTTCAGTCCATGGAGGCTGACGGCTACAAGGGCGGTCTCGTATGCATGGACCATGTGGACAATGAGGCGGGCTGCCAGGAGATCGCCGCTGCCATCACCGCCAAATGGCCCGAGGCTGAGGTCATGGTCATGCCTTGCGGCGGCCTCTGCTCGTACTACGCTGAGGCAAAGGGCATCATAATCGGCTACGACTGGAAGTAACATCGCGCGCGAAACGTTATCGAGTTACGAGAAAGGGAGGGTTCTGGCCCTCCTTTTCCTTCTACAACTCAACTTTACATAAGATATATTATCGTGACTACAAAGCGGAATTGACTAGCCTCTGGCTAAGAAGACATCTTGAATCGGAAACTCCGCACTCATTTGCTGATAAATCACGCTCTCAGACCCATACTCCGACTACAAGGACCGACTCATTTGTCTCGTACACACAATTCCGCGCGCACACGAATCTTCTAACGTCACCAACCATGTCTAGCAAATCCCGTTTAAGCAAACGCGCACGCACAACTAATCTTAACGACACCGGACGGTCCGGGATTTCATTGTCGGTCGCTACAATCGATATGAATCAATCGTTTAGCAATCGGTCGTGACTGTGGATCACGGACCATCATGGCGCCTGGATGGCTGGCTACGACATTACTAGTACTCGATGCAAGTTTTATTGCACGCATAACAATACTTGAGCCAAACTCTCTCGGACGCTTGTTGCCTCACTCTTCGCATGCACTATTAGTTAGCTACCTAACTGTTATCCTCGAAGATAATGATAAGCCGATGTTGCGGCGATAGCTCCGTCTGCGGCGGCGGTGATTACCTGACGGAGGCGCTTGGACCGAACGTCACCGGCCGCAAACAGCCCCGGCGTCTTCGTAGCCATCCCCTCATCGGTAACGACTCCCCCATCGGCGGCAATCTCGACAAGGTCGGAGAACAGCTCCACAACGGGCTTCGTACCAGCGAACACGAAGATGCCGATGCTCCCCTCTTCAAATTCCTCAGTGTATTCCTCACCCGTCTCGTTGTTGCGAAACGTCACCTGGGAAATAAAGGTGCCACCGGACACCGCGATGATTGAGCGGGAATAGGCAACGCTAACATTCGACTGCTTGAGCAGCTTGTCAACGACGCCCTGCGGCGCGCGGAACTGATCGCGTCTGACAACCATAACGACCTCGGAGGCGATTTGCGAGAGGAACAAAGCCTCCTCGCAGGCAGCATTGCCGCCACCGATCACAAACACCTTCTTGCCGCGATAGAACATACCGTCGCAGGTTGCGCAGTACGAGATGCCTCTGCCACGGAAGGTATCCTCACCGACAAAGCCGGCGGTACGAGGGACTGCGCCCGTAGCCAAGATGAGCGTCGGGGACTCATAGCTCTCTGAGCCGGACGTAAGCCGATATGCTCCAGAAGACATGCGTTCGACAGAATCGACCATTGCGTACACGGTTTCGGCTCCCGCAGCCTCGGCGTGCTCACGGAACTTGTCGCCGAGCTCGGCACCAGAGATGGAAGTGAATCCAGGATAGTTCTCGATCACATCGGTCGTGGTAATCTGGCCTCCGGGCATACCCTGTTCAAAGACGGCCGCCGTAAGTCCCGAGCGAGCCGCATATATCGCTGCGGAATAGCCCGCAGGGCCGCCGCCGAGAATAGCAACATCGAAGGTACGCTCGCTCATAATCAACCGCCTTAAGCTCAGAAGATAATCAAACCGTTATCACAAGACATGATAGCAATGTACCCAAATAACGAAACGGGCCGACCGCACATGGCGATCGGCCCGTAATTCGTTCCTAGCTGCTCAGACAGCGCAGAGCGTATTAGAGGAGCAGGAAGTAGAGCAGGAACGCCGCAGCGGCGACCCACATGAGCGGACGGATCTGCTTCACCTTGCCGGTAACAATGGCAACGATGACGTAGGTGATGAAGCCGAGACCGATACCGTTGGAGATCGAGTAGGTGAACGGGATGCCCGCGATGATCATGAACGTCGGGAAGCCCTCGAGGATGTCGGTCCAGTCGATGTCAACGACGTCGCTCATCATGAGGAAGCCGACGAAGACCAGCGCGCCGCAGGTGGCAGCGGAGGGAATGCAGCTGATGACCGGCGAAAGGAACGCAGCGAGCAGGAAGAAGATGCCCGTGACGATCGAGGTGAGGCCCGAGCGACCGCCGTCAGCGGCACCCGAAGAGGACTCGACGAAGGTGGTGATGGACGAAGCGCCGAAGAAGCCACCCACTGCAGCAGCGACGGAGTCGACGATGAGGATCGGACGAATGTCCTCAACCTTACCGTCGTCAGTCAGGAACTCGCCCTGCTTAGCAACGGCCATGGCGGTACCCATGGTGTCGAAGAAGTCGCTCATCATGAGCGAGAAGGCGAAGAGCAGAAGCGTGGGCGTGGTGATAGCCTCGATAAGGCCCATGGCACCGGAAGCGCTCGCCTGCATGGGGGCGCCGAAGGTGCTGAAGTCAAGCGGAGCGACAACAGCGGTCGGAATCGGCGTGACGCCCAGCGGGATACCGATGATAGCGGCGACGATGATACCCCAGAGAAGCGCGCCCTTGACGTTCATCGAATACAGCACGACCGAAAGGACGATGGAGACGACACCGACGATGAAGGCGCCGGACTGCACGTCACCGAGGGCAACCATGGTGGACTCGTTCGCAACGATGATGCCGGCGTCCTTGAGGCCGATCATGGCGATGAACAGGCCAAGACCGATGGAGATGCCATGACGGAGCGAAACCGGAATGGCGTCCATGATAGCCTCACGCAGGCCGCAGAGAACGAGCACGAGAATCGCGATGCCCTCGATCATGATGACGGCCATGGCGGTCTGCCAGCCGTAGCCCATCGAGCCGCAGAGGGTGTAGGCAACAATCGAGTTGATGCCCATGCCCGAGGCGCAGGCCAGCGGGCGGTTGGAGAACACGCCCATGACGATGGTCATGATGGCGGCACCGATGCAGGTGGCCGTAACGGCCGCGGTCGTGGGAATACCCGCCGCGGAAAGAATGCTCGGGTTCACCACGATGATGTACGCCATAGCCAAAAACGTGGTAAGACCGGCGCGCACCTCCGTAGCAGAGTTCGAGCCGCGCTCGGATAGCTTGAAGAACGTATCCATCTACTCCCCTTTTCCTTCGATGTGTTCTTCCCTTATATGCTCGGATGCCCTACTGGGCACCGCTGGAGCCAAATCCCCCCGTACCGCGATCGGTCTCATCGAGTTCGTCGACCTCTACGAGGTTGACGACGGGGACCTCCTGGATCACGAGCTGGGCGATGCGCTCGCCGCGCTCGATCTCAATCGGGTTCTTAGAATCGAGGTTGACCACGATGATCTTGAGCTCGCCGCGATAATGGGCGTCGATGAGACCAGGCGTGTTAGCAATGGACAGGCCCCTCTTGAGAGCCATACCGCTTCGCGGCTGTACGAAGCCGGCGTACCCGTCGGGGATAGCGATGGCAAGCCCCGTAGGAACCAGCCGACGACCCAGGGGCTCGATCACGCACGACTCGTTGGCACGAAGATCGAGACCAGCATCCCCCGTATAGGCATACGAGGGCACCTCGACGCTCGGGTCCAAGCGCTTGATAGCAACATCGATCGTAGGCACGAAATCACCTCAGCTTAGCGAGCTCGTCAACGAACTCATCGATATCCTTGAAGTCACGGTACACCGAGGCGAAGCGAATGTAGGCCACCTTATCGAGCGCCTCGAGCCGCTTCAGAACCATATCACCGATGTCGTGAGAGGTGATGGATTTAAAGGGCTTGGTGCGAAGCTCCTGCTCGATCCCATCGATCAGGTTGTTCAGCGTGGCAAGATCGATATCGCGCTTAGACGTGGCGCGCATGAGACCGACCAGCAGCTTATTCCTATCGAAGGGCTGCGTGGTGCCGTCGCTCTTTATGACCTCAATGGGGTCCTCGCACCGCTCGAACGTTGTGAAACGGTACCCGCAAGAGCGGCACTCGCGCCTGCGCTTGATGGCATTGGAGGTCTCCTGCATACGGGAATCGATAACTCGTGTATCGTCTGCTCCACATTTTGGACAGCGCATCAGGTCTCCTCGCTCGGTGAAAACCTGTTAAGCATACCACGAGTTGTGGTGCTGACCAGAATATTTCGCATATGTTGTGAGATTGAAACCGATTCAAGGAACGGACGGGGTTCAGACCCTTCCCGTCCGATGCACAAACCGCTTGCTATGACTGAGAGGGGACGAGGACCGTGTCCCCCGCGATGAGCACCACCGAATCGAAGGAGTTGTAGGACTCGATAATGTCTGCAGTCTCCTGCGTGCTGAGACCCTCGATAGGATGAGACTCGGCAAGCGTCCAGAGAGAATCGCCTTCGCGGACAGACGTCTCTGCCCAAGCGACCTCAGATGCGGCTTGCGAGACAAGGTCCGCCCTGTTGGAGAACGCAGACACACCGGCGACAAAGACAATCAGGAACATGACGGCAACGCCGGCGACAGCGCAGACGCGTGCGAGGCGCGACGTGCGGGTCTCCGGACGATGGGCCACCTTGCGCTCAGGGCGAGCGTGCCCCAGCGATCCCTCGACAACAACAAAGCGAGTCTTAACATCCGCGCGACGAGCGGGCGCCCCAGAGGCGAGCGCGAGGTTACCGTAGACCATCATGTTGGAGTTCATCATCTCTGTTCCCTTCTCCGTAGATTCGACAACATGGTTATATCGAATCGTGCGGACAAAAGACTGGCGCAAGAACGAGTGTTCGTGTATTATTATCGGCGAACAGCTGTTCCTGTCAAGAGAAATTCGAACAGCAGTTTGTATTTTTGAGAGGACGGTCCCTATGGCAAGGAAGATTACGAAGCGTCAGCAGCAGATTTACGACTTCATTCGCACCTACCAGCAGGAGAAGGGCTATCCGCCCAGCGTTCGTGAGATGGCCGCAGCGGTGGGACTCTCTTCTCCCTCGACCGTGCATGCACATCTCTCTGCCCTTGAGGCACACGGCCTTATCAAGCGCGATGCAACGAAGCCGCGTGCACTCGAGCTCTTCAATGAGGACGGTTCGTCTGTGAAGCTCGCCGAGGTAAAAGAGTCTCCCAACAGAAACACCGTCGAGCTTCCGCTCGTCGGTCGCGTTGCTGCGGGCATGCCCATCCTCGCCGAGCAGAACGTTGAGGATACCTTCACCCTCCCCACGGAGATTACGACCGATTCGTGCTCGTTTATCCTTGAGGTCCACGGTGACTCTATGATCAACGCCGGCATCTTCAACGGCGACTATCTGGTGGTCCGCGAGCAGAAGAGCGCGATGAACGGAGAGATCGTCGTTGCGATGATCGATGGCGAGGCCACGGTAAAGACCTTCTACAAAGAGCGCGGTCGCGTCAGGCTTCAGCCGGAAAACGATGCGATGGAGCCCATCTACGCCGAGAATCCGACCATCCTCGGTAAAGTTGTGGCCCTGATGAGGCGCTTCTAAGCATGCCGGAGAGACTCCGAGCCGTCCGGGAACGCATCACCCTGTTCGATACGCTTCGCGGGTTCACCATCATCTCGATGGTCGTCTTCCATGCTTGCTATGACCTTGCCTATATTGAGGGCGTTCCCCTGTCATGGTTCACGGGGACGCCCTTTCAGGCTTTCTGGCGATGCTCCATCAGCTGGACCTTTCTGTTTATCGCAGGTTGGATGGCATCGTTCTCACGCAACAACCTCAGACGTGGAGGCATATACGCCGCCGCTGCAGCAATTGTCTTTATCGCCACCACCCTGGTGAGCATAGACACGCCTGTGAGCTTTGGAATCTTGTTCTGCATGGCGGCATGTACGTTGCTGGTCGCGCTAACCATACCGGTGCTCCGGAATGTGCCCGCGCCAGTGGGATTTATCGGCTCACTGCTGCTCTTCGCTCTTACCTACACCATCCCGCTTGGTCGCTACGAAATTGCGGGGCTCGCTTGGCTGGGCTTTCCCGGGCCCGCCTTTGTCTCGGGGGATTACTATCCCCTTCTCCCCTACCTCTTCATGTATCTCGCTGGCTTCTTCGCATCGGTGATAGTCGATGGCATCACCAGAGGGGACTATCCGGCATGGACAAAGCGCGACTGGTGCCCGCCCCTTACCGCTGTCGGTCACGCCAGCCTCGTCATCTATCTGTTGCACCAACCTCTGCTGTTGGCGCTTATTGAATTGCTGTAACGATTACGCCACGGAACCCGAAATTAATTTGCTTTAGATCCAAAGGGCTCGAGGATGCCACCAAGACGCGGGCCAACCTTGGCAACCACATGGACGCCGTTTTCATCGAACTCTTCAACGAGTACCTGCCCCTGTTCGTGAATCGCCTTGAGCAGGGCGCCCTCTCGATATGGCAGGACCACATCGACGATGGCATCGAGCCGCGCGGCTTCGACAGAGAGCCGATCGACGAGCGCGTCCAAACCTTCGCCGGTATAGGCAGAACAGAGCACCGCTTCCGGGAAGCGAAGTGAGAGCGCCCGCCTGTCCTCATCGCCCAGCAAATCGCATTTATTGAACACGACGACCGCCGGCGTATCGCCCGCACCGATCTCCTCGAGAACCCGGTCCACCGCCTCCAGATGGCGCTCGAAGTCATCGTCGGAGGCATCCACCACCTTCAAGATAAGGTCGGCGTCACGTGCCTCGGCGAGCGTAGATTTAAAGGCCTCCACCAGTCCATGCGGGAGCTTCTGGATAAACCCGACAGTGTCGGTGATGGTGAGCTCTCGTCCACCGGGAAGCCGATAGGCCCTCGTTGTGGGGTCAAGCGTGGCAAAGAGCTTGTCCTGCGCAAGAACCGCAGAACCGGTGAGCTTGTTAAGCAGCGAGGATTTCCCGGCGTTGGTATAGCCGGCAAGCGCCACGCGAAACGAATTTGAGGAGACACGGCTCTTAGCCTGCACGTCACGCCTGCGCTCGAGCTCCTTAAGCTCACGGCGAAGCGAAGCGATGCGGTTGCGAATCAGGCGGCGGTCGACCTCAAGCTGACTTTCGCCCTGACCGAAACGGCTGCCGATACCACCTCTGGTCTGCTCCTTAGCAAGATGGCTCCACATGCCGCGCAGACGTGGCAGCAGATACTGCAGCTGGGCAAGTTGTACCTGAAGGCGTCCTTCGCGCGTTGTCGCATGAAGGCCGAAGATGTCGAGAATGAGCGCGGTGCGGTCGATGATCTTAACCGGTTCGCCGACGGCGCGCTCGAGGTTTGACTGTTGCGAGGGTGTGAGGTCGTCGTCGAAGATAACGACGTCTGCATCGATGCGGCGGACAAGGCTGCAGAGCTCATCGACTTTTCCGGATCCGATATACGTTCGAGGATTCGGGCGGTCGAGGCGCTGCGATATGCGCGCAACCGTCTCGGCCCCTGCCGTGTCGGCCAAACGCTCGAGCTCGTCGAGCGACCTCTCGACAGGCCATCCGCCAGGTCTGCCCTCTACGCCCACGAGCACCGCTCGCTCGGGCACCGGCGCAGTGGAAACGAGAGGAAAGCGCGCCATGTTACAGTCCCTCCCTCTCCCGAATGAGCGCGATGGCGCCATCGACCCCGGTCTCGTCCATATCGATCCAAAAGATACGGTTATCACGCTTGAACCAACTGAGCTGCCGCTTGGCGTAACGGCGGGAGCGCATCTTGATGAGATCAACTGCCTCAGCAAGCGATAACGCCCCCTCGAGATAATCGATGATCTCTTTGTAGCCGATAGCCTGCCGCGAGGTGAGGGCGGACGACAGACCTTGGTCAACCAGCCCCTTCACCTCATCAATCAAGCCCATCTCCATCATGTGGTCGACGCGCTCGTTGATGCGCTCGTAGAGCACCGCGCGGTCGCAGGTAAGACCATACTGGGAAGACCGGTAGTGCGCGCGGTTCTCGGAGAAACCGGCGCGCTGCTCCGCATAGGACACGCCCTCGTCGCTCATCTCCAGCGCCCGGACCACGCGGCGCGTGTTGTGGGGATGGATGGCCTCGGCGCTCGCGGGGTCACGCTCGGCAAGCAGGGCGTGAAGCGCGTCCGCCCCGATACGCTCAAGAAGCTCCTCGTAGCGGGAGCGAGAAGAGCTTTCAAGCTCACCCGAGGGGAAGTCGAACTCGTCGATCACCGCGCGCACGTAGAGACCTGTGCCGCCGCACAGAACGGCAGGATGACCGGAGGCATTGATCTTGTCGATAGCAGCGCGCGCATCACGCTGAAACAGTGCGGCGGAATACGCTGTACCGGGATCGGCCACGTTTACCATCAAAAGCGGCGCGTGGCACTCACCAGGGCTCATCTTGGCCGTACCGATATCCATACCGCGGTACACCTGCATCGAATCGGCAGAGATGACCGAGGTGCCTATCGCCGCAGCAAGACCGTCTGCCACCGCGCTCTTACCGACGGCTGTGGGGCCCACAACGGCGACGACGTCGATCATCGCGGATCGCCGACAACGGTGCCGGAGAGATACCAGGTGCGCGCCACGTCGATATCGACGTCGACGATCTTGCCGATCAGCGAGGCGGGATCGACCCCCTCGGGTACCGGCGCATGGACGGTCTGGTTCATGGGGCTCTTGCCCTGGAGGCGATGAGAGTCCTTCTTGGACACGCCCTCAACAAGAACCGGCACACGGGCCCCGAGCTCATGCTGGTTATAGTCGTACGCCGTGCCCTCGATAACCTTGACCAGACGGTCGAAGCGCTCCTGTATTACCTCGCGCGGCGTGTCGTCGGGAATCTCTGCCGCAGGCGTGCCGGCGCGGCGCGAATAAATGAACGTAAACGCCTGGGAGAAACGCGCCTCCTCGGCGAGACTCAGCGTCTGGGCGAAGTCCTCCTCGGTCTCGCCGGGGAACCCGACGATGATATCGGTCGTGAGGGCGATGTGGGGGATGCGCTCGCGCACACGCTCAACAAGGTCGAGGTAATACTCGCGCGTGTAACGGCGATTCATGAGCTTCAAGATGCGCGAGGAGCCCGACTGGACCGCCAGATGGAGGTGCGGCATGACCTGGGGCACCTCGGCAAGCGCGTCGATGGTCTCGGGCAGGAGGTCCTTGGGATGCGAAGAGGTGAACCGGATGCGCTCAATGCCCGTCTCCCCCACCGCGCGGAGAAGCTCCGCGAAGCGCGGGTTCCCGTACCGGTCGCGACCGTAGGAGTTGACGTTCTGACCCAAGAGGGTGACCTCGCGCACAGCGGTGCGGGAAAGACCCTCGACCTCGTCGACAATCTCCTCAAAAAGACGGCTCCGCTCGCGCCCGCGGACGTACGGCACGATGCAGTAGCTGCAAAAGTTGTTGCAGCCCGTCATGATGGGCACCCAAGCGTGGTACCCCGTCGCACGGTGCCAGGGAAGTGAGGTAGCCACATCGTCTGGATTCTCGCTGGTAAGCACGTGCCTGCCGCCCTCGGCAAACGTGGCGTTGAGAAGCTCAGCAAGATGGGTGATGGCGGACGTGCCAAAGACCACATCTACGTTATCGAGCGTATCGAGCAGGCGCTCGCCATCACGCTGGGCGATGCAGCCGCCGATAGCGATGACGCGCCTTCCCGAAGGTGCGTCCGGCAGGCTCTTCATGGACGAGCACTGGCCGTACAGGCGCTGATCTGCCGCCTCGCGCACGCAGCACGTCATGAAGATGACGATATTGGCCTCCTCCGGCGAGGATGCCTCAAGGCATCCGCAGGAGTCGAGCAGGCCGCTCACGCGCTCGGCGTCATGCAGGTTCATCTGGCAGCCGAAGGTGCGGATGAAGTACGTCTTCTGGACGAGAGACGGGTAGGAAAGGGACATATCGGCCATATCACGCCACCGTTTGCGAGTCTTGGGTCTCGATGATATCGGACCCCTGGAGAGAGATCTGGTGCACGTAGACGGACAGGCGGATCGCCGTGCGCGACTCACCGTTGATAAGGATGTCGGAGAACACGGGGGCGCAGGAGATGTCAAACCCGGTGGGAATCAGAAAGCCACGGGCGATTGCCATAGCCTTGATCGCCTGGTTGACCGCGCCGGCGCCGACGCACTGGAGGTTAACCGGAACGCCGTCCTTGACCATGCCGGCGATGGCTCCCGCAACCGAGGCGGGCGAAGACTTGCTCGATACTTTCAGGTAATCCATCTACCTTGCTCCTGCGGATATAGTACGAATGGTGTTGCAGTTAATTGAGAGTAACCCAAGCCCGCATCTCGGGCAAGAAGGTTCACTCCTCCTTGCTGATGTCGAACGTGACCGTGATGCGGTCGCGGGTCACGCGGACGGTTGGCTCGTGCGCAAGCGTTAAGAAATAACGCTCCGACAGATACGAGAAATCGCGCTCGAGCTGACGGGAGAACGCCTGCACGTCCTCGCGCGAGAGCCTAAGCCCGCGCCGATCGCGCGACAAGTCCACCGGAAGGTCATGCGGGCGCGAGGTCTTCTCCCTCAGAAGGCGCGAGGCGACGCTGCGAAGCGGACGAATGGTGCCGGCGAGCACGCGATGGGCGGTTCGCTCGGACAACTCCAGGCCAAGCGTGGCCGCTATGCGCATGAACTCGGCCGCGTCGGAGGCGTAGCCGAGCCTGTCGACGACGGGCAGCTCTCCCTCGGAATCGATGAACAGAATCTGCGACGCATCGAGCCCCTTGCGCGCCCGGTCGTAGAGCGTGGCCGCAATCTCCGTCACCGATCCGACGTACACCTCGCATCCATGGAGCTCCTCGAGCGCAAACTCGGCAGCGCAGCGGATGATGTTGTGTGGACCCTTGGTGACGACCACGCGCCCCTCTTCGTCCTTGGCCGTCTCGGGCCAGGTGGACTGATCGGCGCGCTCGGGCAGCACATCGGTATCGGCGACGACGGAAAAGACGGAGCCGAGGCCCTCGCCCGATGCGACAACGCGGGCGGACTCGCAGTTCTCGCGGATGGAGAACAGGGCCATACCACGGCCGTGAACACCCCATCGGTCCATATGCATGGTCTCGAGCTTGGAGGTGACGCGCGCCTCGAAGATGTGCTCCTGCATATCTACGGGAACACCGCACCCGTCGTCGATGACGATCAGGGTGCGGTGCGAATCGGTCTTGCCTACCGCAAGGAAGATGTTGCGCGCGCCGGCATCGCGGGCGTTGCGCAGAAGCTCGATAACGATGTCCTCGACATGCTGGATATCGTGCCTTGCCTGGCGACGCTCAGCCTCGGACACGCGCAGGCGGACGAAGCCCTCACCCAGGTTCTCCTCGACGCGCAGATTGGCCTCTCCGGTCATCTGGGCGATAAACGAGATGAGTTCCTGCGAGTCAGCCATCGATCCCCCTACTTAGCGATGTCGACCGCGCGGCTCTCGCGAATGACGACGACGCGGACCTGGCCGGGATACTCCATCTCCTCTTCGATCTGATGGGCGATGTCGTGGGCAAGGACCGTGGACTCGGCATCGGAGACCTTGTCGGGCTGAACCATCACGTGGACCTCGCGGCCGGCCTGCATCGCATAGGTGCGCTCGACGCCCTCATGCGCGTTGGCGATCTCCTCAAGCTTCTCGAGGCGCTTGATGTAGTTCTCGGCGGACTCACGGCGAGCACCGGGACGCGAAGCGGAGATGGCGTCGGCAGCCATGACGAGGACCGCGACGACGGAGTCGGGGTCAACATCGCCATGGTGGGCCTCAATGGCGTGAACGATAACGGGCTTCTCGCCGTAGCGGCGCGCAAGGTCAGCGCCGATGACGGCGTGCGGACCCTCAACCTCATGGTCAATAGCCTTGCCAAGGTCATGGAGAAGACCGGCGCGGCGGGCGATGTTGGCGTCGACGCCGAGCTCGGAAGCCATGATGCCGCAGAGCTCAGCGACCTCGATGGAGTGCGTGAGCACGTTCTGGCCAAACGACGTGCGGTAGCGCAGGGCGCCGAGCGTCTTGACGAGCTCGGGGTGCAGGTCGTGGATACCGGTGTCGAAGGCCGCCTGCTCGCCGGCCTCGCGCACGCGCTGCTGCACGAGAGCGGACGCCTTCTGGTACATCTCCTCGATGCGCGCCGGATGGATGCGGCCGTCGGCGATGAGGTTCTCGAGCGCCACGCGGGCGGTCTCACGACGGACCGGGTCGAAGCTGGAGAGCACGACCGTCTCGGGCGTGTCGTCGATGACGAGGTTCACGCCGGAGACCTGCTCGAAGGTGCGGATGTTGCGGCCCTCGCGACCGATGATGCGACCCTTCAGGTCATCGGAGGGAATGTGCACCGAGGTAACGGTCACCTCGGCGGTGTGGTCCGCGGCGCAACGCTGGATAGCCAGCGAGATGATCTCCTGAGCGGTCTTGTGGCACTCGGCCTTTACCTTCTGCTCGGACTCGCGGATGATGGCAGCGGCCTCGTGCGTGACCTCGCCGCGCACCTTCTCGAGAAGCTCCTGGTGAGCATCCTCGCGCGTGAGCTCGGAGATGCGCTCGAGCTCAGCGGTCTGCTTCTGAACGAGCTCGTCGAGCTCGCGGCTGCGCTTCTCGACCTGACCGGCCTGGCTAGAGAGCTGGTGCTCGCGCTTGTCGAGGGCGTCGTTGCGGCGATCGAGAGACTCCTCGCGCTGCATGATGCGGTTCTCGAGGGTACGAAGTTCCTTCTTGCGCTGCTTCTCCTCCGCCTCGGCGGCCTGCTTGCTCTGGAGGATCTCCTCCTTGGCCTCAAGAAGCGCTTCCTTCTTCATGGTCTCGGCCTGTCGCTGCGCGTCACCGATCATCTGGTCTGCCTGGGTGCGCGCCGACTCGAGCTTCGAATCGGCCTCGCGGAGGCTTCCCTGCTTGGCGCTGCGCATGGCGACGGCGGTACCACCGGCACCAAGTGCCAGGCAGACGATACCGATAATGATCTCCATGCCTACTCCTTAAACATTTCATGTCAGATTAAAACAGCCCGCGAGAGGCGAGCCGGACATTTGCGTGGTATAACCACCCGCTATGAAAATAAGCCATATCGTTAATCTCATCGAGGATGAGCGTATATCACAAGGCAAATGACCTTTTCAGTCTACGTGGAGCCGCTCGAACTGTCAATTGTAAACGGACCGTCAAGACCAAGGTTTGCCCACGATGCGGGCTCTATCTGGGTCAGTCGCTAAGACATTCCTTAACCGCACTCGAAGCTACGCTGTAGGAGAAGCCCTTTGCCATGAGAAATCGGGTGAGTTTTTCGAATGCGCGTGCCTCGGGAACCGTCTTGCGAGCGAGAAGCTCCCGGGCGCGCTCGAGGTCCTCATCCTGGCTGAAATAGGCGCTCGGATAGTCTTCCAGCGCGTAGGGATCCTCGCCACGGCGCTTAAGCTCGAGCTCGATTTTCCGTCTGCCCCAGCCCCGGCGCTTGCGCTCTTCGATGAACTGCCTGAGATAGCGTGTGTCATCGAGATAGCGCGCCTCGCGGGCACGCTCGACGGCCACCTCAATGGAACGGGACCTAAAACCCATAAGGCGCAGTTTCTCCGATATCTCTGTGACGCCGTAGTCCCTGCGCGACAGAGCCTCGACAAGCGCGGTAAAGCACTCTCGCTCGTCGACATGCATCAGCTCGTCACGCAAGAACTCGTAGGAGGCGGGAAAGACGATGTCGGTCTTGGCAAATGCGCGCGCCACCCGAGGCGGGACGGAGAAGGAAAGATCCTCCCCCGCCTCAGGTTCGAACACAACCTCGGCGCGCGGTTTCGAACGGCGATACTGCGCCGATGCGCGATCGGCCTTGGTTGGAAACCGGTACGAGACCGCGCGGATAGACGCGACCATCTAGCTAGGCAAGGTCAGCGGAGGCGTCGACAGCATCGCCCACAGGCTCATCTGAGAGCTCCAGGCCGCTGGCGACACGAACCTTGTGCTCGATCTCGTCAGACAGCTCGGGGTTGGTGCGCAGGAACTCCTTGGCAGCCTCGCGACCCTGACCGAGACGCTCGGTCTCGTAGGTGTACCACGCGCCGGACTTGTTGACGATGCCGTATTCGACGGCCATATCGAGAATCGAGCCCTCCTTGGAGATGCCCGTTCCGTACATGATGTCGAACTCGGCACTGCGGAAGGGAGCCGCCACCTTGTTCTTAACGACCTTGGCGCGCACGCGGTTGCCCACCACATCGCTGCCGTTCTTGATGCTGTCGATGCGGCGGATGTCGATACGTACGGAGGAGAAGAACTTGAGCGCACGGCCGCCCGTGGTGGTCTCGGGGTTACCGAACATGACGCCGATCTTCTCGCGGAGCTGGTTGATGAAGATGCACGTCGTCTTGGACTTGGCAAGGGAGCCGGCGAGCTTGCGCAGCGCCTGGCTCATCAGACGTGCCTGCAGACCGACCGTAGTGTCGCCGATCTCGCCCTCGATCTCTGCACGGGGAACAAGGGCGGCGACGGAGTCGATGACGACGGCGTCGATCGCACCGGAGCGAACGAGCATGTCGCAGATCTCGAGCGCCTGCTCACCGGTATCGGGCTGGGAGATGAGCACCTCGTCGATATCGACACCGATGCGTGCGGCGTAAGAGGGGTCGAGTGCGTGCTCGGCGTCGATGAAGGCAACAACGCCGCCCATGGCCTGGGCCTCTGCAAGAATCTCGAGAGAAAGGGTCGTCTTACCCGAAGACTCGGGGCCGTAGATCTCGATAATACGGCCGCGAGGCACTCCGCCGATACCCAGCGCCACGTCGAGCGCGAGGGCGCCCGTGGGGATCGCCTCCACCTCGAGCTCGGGGCCGCCATCGCCGTAACGCATAATGGATCCCGAACCGAACTTCTTGATGATGTCTGCCTTAGTGGCCTCGATCATCTTGTCGCGCTCTTCACCCGTTGTGCGCTCGTGGACCTGTTTGACGGCGCCGGAATTCTTTGCCATGGGAAACCTCCTCGATGAACCTGCTACCGATAGTAAACGAACGGTTGTTCGTCGTCAAGCGAACAGATTCAGTTTACCGGCGAGGTCAAACAGAATACGCGCTCCGTCCAACCGAAACCTCACAGACGCTTGAACGATATCTAAAAGCTTTCTGACTCCGGGGCAAAACATGCCCGTTTCCGCAGGTAGAGAGGTTGCGAAGAAAAGCAGGTTTTGCGCACGTAGGGCCAGCGCGCGGGCATCAGGGCTTATCGATTCACATCAAACCATCACAGGCGCCGCAAAGCAGTTCGAGCGCGAAGGCGGCAGCCTGCCAGCGCACCTCGTCGCGCGATCCGGCGAACACTCGGCGATACGTCTCGGTGCCGCTCGCGGTAGAGATGCCGAAGTACACAGTTCCCACCGGGTCTTCCGCCGTGCCACCGCCAGGGCCCGCGTAGCCGGTAACGCTCACCGCAGCGCTCACCTGGAAAAGCGCGCGAGCACCCTCCGCCATCTCGCGTGCGCAGGGGCTCGAGACCGCCGTATAGCGCTCGAGGGTTTCGCTCGACACGCCAAGGAAACGGTTCTTTATTTCGTCGACATAGGTGACCGCGCCACCGCGAAGGACATCGGAAGCGCCCGGGACAGAAGCGATCGTGGACGCCACCAGACCCGCCGTGCAGGACTCGGCAGTGGCGACGGTGGCGCCGCATGCAGCAGCAGTAACAACCAGCTTATGCGCGGCCTTACGCGCGCGGTCCTCAAACTCCCCCATGGCCACGCCTATACGCGGAAGACGATCTTGCGGGCGTTCCAGAAGTACTGGCCGCCGGAGACGACGGTGAGCACGACCGCAGCGATCATGAGGGCCTGCCCGATGATCCACACCATATCGAACATATCGCCCGTAAAGGCGAAGATGGCGCGCGCCAGCAGAAGGGCGCAAATGGCAACCATGGTAACCGCGGTCTTGGCCTTACCGAGCTTGTCCGCCGCAATGACCTCGCCGGCTGCGCTCGCAACCATGCGAAGCGCGCTCACGAGAAACTCGCGGAACAGGATGATGAACACCACCCATACGCTCACCATGTCCCAAACGAGGAACAGCAGAAGAGCCGAGAACACGAGCAGCTTGTCGGCGATGGGGTCGAGAAACTTACCGAAATCGGTGACCTCGCCGCGCTTGCGCGCCAGCTCACCGTCCACCTTGTCCGTGCAGCTCAGAAGCATATACAGGCAAAACGCGATAATCGCCTGGATACCGCCCGTGAGCCCCAAAAACGAAAACGCCTCGGTTGCGAACAGCATGAAGACCGGGATGAAGACGATACGGACGCAGGTGACGATGTTCGCCGGTGTCCAGATACTCGTTAGCTCATGCTGCGGTGCGTTGCTCATTTAGCCGTCTCCTCATCGACCACATGCCCGACGAGCTCATAGCAGAAGCTGTCGGTAAACTCGACCTCTACGATATCACCAACGGCGGCCTCGGTGGCATCCAGATGCACCGCACCGTCGGAATCGGGCGCCTGGAACCATGCGTGGCCGATGAGCTCGACGCCGTCCTCGGTCTCCTCCACGCCGTCGACGATGACGCGGGCCCGCTCCCCCACATGGGCGGCGGTTGCCGCAAAGCCGAGCGCCTCGGCAAGGTCGGTTGCGGCCTGGGCGCGCTCGACCTTGGTCTCCTCGTCGATCTGGTCGTCGAGGCGCGCGGCAGCGGTCCCCTCCTCCTGCGAGTAGGCGAACACACTCGTGTAGTCGAAGCCCACGCGGTCCATGAAGCCGAGGAGCTCCTCGAACTCCTCGTCGGTCTCGGAAGGGAAGCCCACGAGCGCGGTCGAGCGAATGACCATCCCGGGGATCTCCTTGCGCAGGCGGCAGAACAGCTCCTCAAACTCCTCCGCCGAGCCCGTGCGGTTCATGGCGCGCAGAATGCGGGGGTTGCAGTGCTGAACCGGGATATCGATATAAGGCAGCACCTCGTCGACGTCACGGATCGTGGCGATAAGCTCGTCGGTCATGCCCTCAGGCTGCAGGTAGAGAACGCGCACCCACGCCCCATACGGACGGGCCTCTGCCGCCACCGCGCGCAGAAGCTGGGCGAGCGTTACCGGCCCTTCCGTATCCTTGGGAAGGTCCTTGCCCCAGATACCGGTATCTTGGCCGATGAGCACAAGCTCGCGCACGCCGCCCGCAAGAAGCTCGCGTGCTTCCGCAACGATGGCCTCGGCGGAACGGGAGCGGTAGCGACCGCGGATGTAGGGAATGGCGCAGAAGCTGCAGAAGCGGTTGCATCCGTCGGAGATCTTCAGATAGGCCACGGCGCCCTCGACGGTGCGCTTGACACCGGGGATGAAGGCGGGCTCGGGGCGCGTTACGCCCAGCACGCCGTCCACGACCGATACGATCGCGTCCTCCTCATCGGTGCGCACAAAGGCGGCGACCTCGGGGAGCTCGCCGGCAAGCTCATCGCCGTAGCGCGAAGGCAAGCAGCCGCACATGATGATGCGGGCGCCGCGCACGCCGCCGGCTACCTCGTCAGCGACATCGAGCGTGCACTCGATACTCTCAGACGTCGCAGACGCGAGAAACGAGCAGGTGTTGATGAGGACGGCATCGGCATCCTCGACCGAATCGACTTCCCTATAACCGCCCGCCGCGAGCAGCGAGCGCATGCGGTCGGTATCCACCTCGTTCTTGGCGCAGCCGAGCGTTACGAACAGCAGGTTTCCAAGCGAGCTCTCCATTGGGGCGTCACCTTTCGACACAATCGTCTCTTAGCGGTAGTTCGTGAACTGGAGCGGCTGGCCGTAGTCCTGCTCGCGCAAAAACTGGATAACCGCCTGAAGCGCGTCCTTAGATGCAGAGCTCACGCGAAGCTTGTCGGACTCGATGGTGACCTTGACCTTGAGCTTCTGGTCCTTGATGTCCTTGTTGATCTTCTTGGCGGTCGGCTGGTCGATGCCCTCGACGATGTGGCCGATGACGCGCACGGTACCGCCGGACGCCGCCTGGGGAGCGTCCCAACGCACGGCGGAGATGTCGACACCACGCTTGATGAGCTTGGTGTTGAGGATATCGATGACCTGACGGGACACAAAGTCCGCCGGCGCATGAACGGTGAACGTTGCCTCGGCCTTGGCGAGTTCGATGGACGCGCCGGAGTCCTTGAGGTCATAGCGCTGCGTGATCTCACGAGAGGTCTGCTGGAAGGCGTTGTCGACCTCCTGCATGTCTACCTGGGAGACAACGTCAAAACTGGAATCCTTAGCCATGATTGTCCTTTCCTGGGCGTGAATTACTGGGTAGCGGCGGCGCTATCGTCGCCTGTGGCGTCGGTGTTCTCCTGCGTAGCGTCACCGGTCTCGCCCTCGGTGGTTGCGGGGGCGGCGGGAGTCTCGGGAGCGGTGAGGTTGATGCGGGCGACACCGGAGGTGCTCGTATCCCAGCGGACCTCCTCGCCGTTTTCCGTCACCTTGACGCTACCGGGTGTGTTGGCGGTGATGCGGATGTTGCTCTGGGGAATGAACTCCTGCTCGAAGGGACCGACCACCTCGTCGCCGAGAACAATGGACCCGTCCACACGGACCTCGAGCCAAGAGCTGTCGCCCTCGGCGACCGAGATCTTGACGACAAGCTGCTGGGGCTCCTCGGGCGTCTGCGCCTCCGGATCCGTTGCAGGGTCGGCATCATCAGAGGAGTCGCCGTCCTCATCGGTATCGTTCGCGTCGGTGCTATCGGCGTCTTCATCCTCTTCGGGCGTCTTGGCGACCGTCTCTGCGGTAACGGCAGAGGACCCAGCCTTGTCATCATTGTCTGCAGGAGCACAGCCGCGCACCAGAAGCACCGCCATGAGGGCGATGGCTACAAGGATCGCGGCGATGAGGCCCAGAAGGAGGCGGTCGTCAAAAGACGGTCCGCCCTGACTCGGACGGCCCGATGATGCGCGACCGCGACGCGGGGGTACGCCGCGACCGGAAGCCCTACGCTCAGACGAGGGACCGGACATGCGACGACCATCGTAGGCGCCCTGAGAAGCGTAGCCCCTGTTCCGAGCCGCAGCGGCTCCGCGCCCGCTCGAGCGGCGCTCATAGCCGGCAGAGGAGCGGGGCGCACGAGACGCAGCAACGTCATCTTGGCCGTCGAAGACGGGGATACGCTGCGTCATCTGAGAAGAGGGAGATCGCCTGGCATAGGGGTTTCGCGCCCTCTGCGGCTCATGGCCGGATTCATGCTCGGACACATAGCCCGCCTGAGGCGGACGCTGCGCATAGCGGGAGCGCGGTGCGGAGTCGACCATCATGAAACGGCCCGTCGCGCTTGCGGAACGCGTGCTCACGAGTCCCGCGGCGTCTTGAAACCGGCCGCCGTGGTTGTCGGTCGCCTGCTCGTAAGCGCGCAGGTCGTCAAAGTACGCCTCGACCACCTCACGAGGGTTCAAGCCGAGGTAGCGGGCGTAGCTCGAAATCATGCCCTGCGCGTACCCGCGCGGCGGCATGGACGAGAAGTCGCCGTTCTCAAAGAACTCGATGATCTGCGGGCGGATCTTGATGGTGTTGGCGATCTGGAGGATCGTCAGCCCCATCTCGCGCCTGCGCTGGTAGAGCATATCGCCGAATCGCGCCATCAGAACCCTCCCATCTCGGCGTCTTCTGAGGCCACACGGACCTCGAGCGCCTCGAGCTCGGACAGGCCCTCCTCGTCGAGCAGGACCTCGCGCGGTTTGGAGCCGTCGGGCGGACCGACGACGCCTTTTTCCTCAAGCATATCCATAATACGGCCTGCGCGGGCATAGCCCACCTTGAGGCGCCGCTGCAAACCGGAAGTTGAGCCGAGCTGGGACTCCACCACGATACGGGCAGCCTCCCAGATAAGGGGGTCGTCCTCGGTCGGCTCGTGCGAGCCGCCGCCGGTGACCGTTGCGGGCGAGACCGCCGAGAGGATCTCCTCGTGGTACTCCGCCTCGCCCTGGCTCTTGACGAACTCGGTGATCTGGTTGATCTCGTCATCAGAGACAAAGCAGCCCTGGATGCGCTTGGGCTTGCCCCAGTCGACCTTAGAGAAGAGCATGTCGCCGTAGCCCGTGAGCTTCTCGGCACCCATCTGGTCGATGATAACGCGGCTGTCGATACCGGTCGCCACATTGAAGGCGATACGGTTGGTGATGTTGGCCTTGATGAGGCCGGTCACAACGTTGGAGCTCGGGCGCTGGGTAGCCACGATAAGGTGGATGCCCGCAGCGCGGCCGAGCTGGGCGATACGCACGATCGAGGCCTCGACGTCTTTTCCGGCGACCATCATGAGGTCGGAGAGCTCGTCGATGATGATGACGAGGTAGGGCATCTTGGCGGGCGGGTTGTCGTAGTGCTCGAATTCGCCTGCCGCCTGCTTGGCGTTGAAGGTGGCGATGTTGCGAACACCGATGCGCTCGAACACCTTCAGGCGGCGCTCCATCTCGGACACGCCCCACTGCAGCGCGCTCGCCGCCTGCTTGGGCTCGGTCACGACCGGGATGTAGAGGTGCGGAAGGCCGTTGTAGCCGGAGAGCTCAACGCGCTTGGGGTCGACCATGATGAGGCGGACATCCTCCGGCAGTGTGCGCATGAGCAGCGTCACCACGATGGAGTTGATCATGACCGACTTACCGGAACCCGTGGTACCGGCGATGAGCAGGTGCGGCATCTTGGCGAGGTCGGCCACGATGGGCAGGCCCTCGGCGTCGCGGCCGATGGCAAGCTCGAGCGGGCCGCCCTTGGCATAGGGAAGCACGTCGCCCAGGTTGACGTTTTGGCGCTTGCGGTTGGGAATCTCGATGCCCACGAGCGAGGTGCCCGGGATGGGAGCGAAGATGCGCACCGACTGCGCCGCGAGCGTGAGGGCGATGTCGTCCTCGAGGCTCGAGATACGGCTGACGCGCTCACCCTCGCCGGGCTGGACCTTAAAGGTGGTGACGGTGGGGCCGGAGATCCAACCGACGACGCGCGAGTGCAGACCGAACTCGGCAAGCGTCGACTGCAGGGACTCAGCCGTTTGTGCGAGTTCCTGGTCAGAGGACGCCGCCTTGGCAGACTGCGGGTTGTGGCGCAGAAGCGAGGTGGGCGGCAGCTGGCGCTCCCCCTCCGCAGCAGGCTCGCTATCGGCGCTGGCTGACGCGGGAGACACAGCGGCAGGCGCCGCAACGGGCGCCTGTGCGGCGGCCTTTTGGGGCGCCTCGGCAGCGGCACTCCCCTCCCCGGCATCCGATGCGCCGCGGGGGTGCAGCAGAAAATCAGGAATCGGCGTTGCCTCGGGCGCAGGCGGAATGAGCGTCGTGGGAGCCGCAGAGGACGTAGCAGCGGGCACTTTCGCCTCGGTCGGCTGAGACGAGGACGGGGACGCCTTTTGCGACCGCTCGGCAGCCTCGGCAGTGCGTGCCTTACGAGACGAAGGAGCCTGGCTACGGTCGATGAGCGTCGTCTTGGCGGAGCCCTCATCGACATAGGTATCCTCGATGGGAATCAGCGTGGTCTCGGCGCGCTCGGCGGCAAGCTGGTCGGAGATATCGACAAAGGGGTCCTCGTCCTCATCGTCGATATCCTCGATAAGCGTGGTCTTCTGCGTATCGAGCGAGAAATCGGACTCCGCAAGACCGCCGCGCGAGGGCGCCTTGGAGCGCATACGTTTACCCAAAGACGGCTTCTCAGGCGACTCGTCGCCCCACGGGGTATCGTTCACCGCCACGCGGCGACGCTCGGCGATACGCGCTGCCTTGCCGTGAACGGCCTCCACAAGGGCGCTCACCGAGAATCCCACGAGCGTGGCGCCGGCGATGCCGATCCCCACGAGAATCACCGCGGCGATGGCCTTGCCAAACGCCGCAGCAAGTACGGAGGCAACGCCGTACCCAACGTAACCGCCGCTGCGCGCGAGCACATCCTCGCCCACCGTAACACCCCACACAAGGTCGTCCGGCGTCATGGCGAGCACCAGCAGCCCGAGCACGGAAACGAACACGATGACGGAGCCCACCACGATGCGGCCGGGAATCCGCACTTCGTTCCGCAGAAACACAAGCGCGGCGATACCCAGGATGACGAACGGCAGAAGGTACCCACCAAGGCCGAATCCCAGATGGTAGAACCCCGCAAGGATGCTCGTGAGCGGGGCCGAGGCAGGGGTCACAACTGCAATGAGCGATGCGACCGCGACCACCGCAATGAGCACGCCGGCGATATCGCGCCCAGCGGAGCGGTCCCACAGGGGCTCGGCGGGCTCGGCAGGCCTGTCGTTAGCACGCAGGTGGCGCGCCGGCGCCTGCTTTGACGCCGCCGTGACCTTGCGGGATGTCTTCTTCTGTCCCTTGCGATCGGCCACCCTAGACCTCCATGACCACGGGGATGATCATCGGACGGGTCTTGGTGCGGTTCCAGATGAAGTTGGAGACGGAGTCGCGCACGGCCTTGCGCAGCGCGTCGGTGCCGCTTGAGGTGAAGTTGAACTTGCCCTTCTCGATGACCTTGATGATGGCCTCCTGGGCGTCGCGCGCAAACTCGTCGTCGATGGTAAACGACACGCCGCGGCTGGAGAACTCGACCGCGTCGATCTTCTTGCGCTTGAGCGACACGATGGCAACGGCCGTAACCATGCCGTCGTTGGCGAGCTTCTGGCGATCGCGCAGGACGATGGGGTCGGTGTCGCCGATACGCAGGCCGTCAACGTAGACCACGCCGGACTCAACGGGCGTGCCGAGCTTGACCTGCCCACCGCGCATCTCGAGCGTGTCTCCGTTGTCGAGGATGAAGATGTGGTCGGCGGGGATGCCCATCTTGCGGCCGAGGGCGGCGTGCGCGCGCAGATGCACCGCCTCGCCGTGGACCGGCATGAAGTAGCTCGGGCGCGCCATGGCGAGCATGAGCTTGAGCTCCTCCTGGCTGCCGTGGCCAGAGACGTGGACGAGCGTGCGGCTCTTGTCGTAGACGTCGCAGCCGATCTTGGCAAGGCTGTTGATCACCTGCTGGACGGCCTTCTCGTTACCGGGAACCGGCGTGGCCGAGATGATGACCGTGTCGCCGTCGTGGATGGAGAGCGTCTTGTGCTCGCCGTTGGCCATGCGGGAGAGGGCCGAGAGCGGCTCGCCCTGGGAGCCGGTGCACATGACGACGAGCTTGTCCTCGGGGAGGTTGTTGATCTCGTACGCGTCGATGAGGTCCTGCTCGTCGATGTTGAGGTAACCGAGCTCACGCGCCACACGCGTGTTGGTGAGCATGGAGCGGCCCGTGACAACGACCTTGCGGCCGCAGCGCTTAGCGGCGTCGCAGATCTGCTGGAGGCGATGGATATGACTCGAGAAGCTCGCCACAAAGACACGGCCGGGTGCGTTCTTGATGGCGGCGTAGAGCGAGGGGCCCACCTCGGCCTCGGACTTGGTGAAGCCGGGGACCGTGGCGTTGGTCGAGTCAGAGAGCAGAAGGTCGATGCCCTGCTTGGCAAAGCGGCTGATGGCAGCATAGTTGGGGCGCACGCCGTCGATGGGCGTCTGGTCGAGCTTGAAGTCGCCCGTGTGCATGACGGTGCCCTGCGGGGTCTTGATGTAGACGCCAAGCGCTCCGGGGATGGAGTGCGTCATAGAGAAGAAGTCGAGCGAGATCTGACCGAGCGAGATGTGCGAGCCGTCCTTGACCTCGCGGAACTTAGGCGCCTTGATGCGGAACTCGGAGAGCTTGCCCTCGATAAAGCCCAGGGTGAGCTTGCTCGAGAAGATGGGCACCTTGTTGTTGAGGTCCTGCAGAAGATACGGCAGGGCGCCCGTATGGTCCTCGTGGCCGTGCGTGACCACGATACCGCGGAGCTTCTGCTCGTTCTCAAGCACGTAGGTATAGTCCGGCAGCACGAGGTCAATGCCGGGTTGGGAGTCATCGGGGAACATAAGGCCGGCGTCGACGAGCACCATATCGGGCCCGCACTCGACCACGGTCATGTTCTTGCCGATGCCATCGAGGCCGCCGAGCGGGATGATACGAAGGGGCGGATTCTGTTTTGCCATGACTAAGTATGTTTCCTTTCAAGTCGCAAAATATGAACACGCAGGTATTCCTGCGAAAACGTATAAGTGACGCACAAAGTAACTTTACATAGTAACGCGCACAGGCAAGGTTTTGACCGCCGATAATCGAGACCCACAGGAACTACCGAGCTTAACATCCCAGCAAGAACTCCAACGCCCGCAGACGCGCGTCGAGGTGGACGGCCGCCCACGCATGCGTGAGCGCGAGCAGAAGCGCGGCGGTCTGAACATCGATGGGGGCATCTGCGAGCTCGTCGAACCTGAGGGCCATAAGGGCGCGCAGCCACGCGACGGTAGCCGTATCGAGTTCCTCGGCGCCGGCGACGCTTGAGGCGCATGAAGCGCACAGCAGCCCTCCCGCCGCGGCGGAGAAGTAGCTCACGGCCTCGTCCCCGCAGAGCACGCACGAACCAAAATCGGGCCGGTACCCCAGGTGCGCCAAGGTCTTCATGGCGTACGCCGCAACGATCAGATCGCGGTGCGCTCCGTCGAGCTGCCGCGAGGCGTCACCCAAGAGGCTGAGCGCGCGCTCCGTGATGGCAAACACAAAGGGGTCCGGTGCGTCTTCGAAGGAGCAGAGCCGCGCGACCTCGACGATAGCGCTCGCCGAGGTGAGCAGCTCATAGCTTGGCATAGCCCCCAGCGGGGCGGCAAGAAGCTCCGCCTGGGAGACAACATCGAGGTTGCGCCCGCGGGCGATGAGGAGGTCGACCTCGCAGCAGAGGTCGCATCGGGCGGCCAGACGGCTGCCAGGTTTGCGCGCCCCCTTGGCAACAGCACGGAGCTGGCGCCCATCGTCGGCAAGAAGCGTCAGGATAAGATCGCTCTCGCCGAGCTTGGTCTTATCGAGCACGATGGCCCGGCACCGATATGTCCTCCCCTGCGCCATGATGCCGCTCAAACAAAAGCCGCGGGTACGCTACTCGTCGGCAGCGTAGCCGAGCCGGCGGATTTCGCGGACATCGCTTCGCCAGTTGGGGCGCACGCGGACCTCGAGGTCCAAAAAGACGCGGCAGTCGAAGATCCGTTCCAGGTCGCGGCGCGCCTCGGAACCGATCTTTTTGATCATGGCGCCGCGCTTGCCGATGATGATGCCCTTCTGGCCCTCGCGCTCCACAAGAATCGTCGCCTTGAGGGCAAGCACCGAGCCGCCCTTCTTGAACTCCATCTCGTCGCAGGTGACGCCCACCGCATGGGGCACCTCCTCACGCGTGAGGAGCAGGACCTTCTCGCGGATGAACTCGGCAACGAGTATCTCGTCGGACTCGTCGGTCTTCATACCCGCGGGGAACCAGCGCGGCCCCTCGGGCAGGTGGCTCTCCACCAGAGAGCAGAACGTATCGACATTGAAGCCCTCAACAGAGGAGACCACGAGCTCGTCGTCAAAGTCCATCAGCTCATGCGCGGCGGCGAGCTGCACGGTGACCTGGTCGGGCGTGGCGAGGTCAATCTTGGTAAGCACGAGGATCTTGGTTGCCGAGCACTTCTTGACGCGTTCGGCGACCCACGCGTCGCCCGTGCCGATGGGCTTGGTGGCGTCGATCAAAAAGGCGACGACATCAACATCGGCAAGCTCTGCGAGCGCACTGCGGTTGAGCTCGCCGCCAAGCGAGTCCTGCGGCTTGTGGAGGCCGGGCGTGTCGACGAAGACGATCTGGCACCCCTCGCGGTTGACGACGCCCCTCATGCGGCGGCGCGTCGTCTGCGCAACGGGCGAGGTGATGGCAACCTTCTCCCCCAAGCAGGCGTTGAGCAACGTCGACTTGCCGGCGTTGGGCCTGCCCACCAAGGCGACGAAACCAGAACGGAACCCTTCGGGGACGTCACCGGCCACCATGCCAAACATCTCGCCCGAGGTGGCATCGTCCTCGGCGAGGGCGTCGATCTCGTCATCGGTCATGTTGGCAAAGGGGTCGAAGTCGACCTCGTCCTCAAAGACGTCTTCAGAATACTCGCTCAAGGCAAACTCCTAGCTAGATACCGCAGCACCCGCTACAGCAGGGTGAACGCGCGGACGAACACGATGATGCCGACGATGGCGGACGTCACCGAAAGGGTGAACACGCTTGCGGCGGCAATGTCCTTGGCGCGCTTGGCAAGCGGGTGCAGCTCCTGCGTGGCCAAATCGACGATGGCCTCGATGGAGGTGTTGACGAGCTCGGCAAAGAGCACGAGCCCGATGCAGAGGATGATAAGAATCCACGAGAGCGCATCGAGCTTGAGTACGAAACCTGCGATGAGCGCAGCTACGCCCACGCAGATCTGCACGTTGATGTTGCGCTCGGTGGTGACGGCGGTCCGGAAGCCCTCGAGTGCATAGCGGAAGGACCGCAGGAACGTGGGGTGCTCCCTGTTGGAACCGGGAATCATCTCATACCTCCTGTATCGTCAGTCTTGCGTGTGGCGCGTCGTGGGGCCGATGCGCACCGAATCTGGGTCGTCCCCGCGCATGCAGGCGAGCTCGCGCAGCAGCTCCTCCTCGCGGGCCTCCATCTCGCGCGCCTCCTCGTCCTCGAGGTGATCGTATCCCAGAAGGTGCAGAAGGCCGTGCACGAGCATGAGGCGGCACTCGGTGGCGTCATCGTTGTCAAACTCCGGCGCCTGGCGGGCGATCTGAAGCGGGTCGATGAGGATGTCGCCGAGCTCAAGCGGCATGCCCTGGGGCTTCTCCTCCGCAAAGGGGTCGTCGATGGGAAACGAGAGCACGTCAGTTGGTGCGTCGATGCCGCGCCACTCGGCGTTGAGGGCGCGCATCTCATCGTCACCGATCCAGCTGAATGAGACCTCGGCCGTATCCGCCACGCCCTCGGCGGCGAGCACGTGGGCGCAGATGGCTTCGATCTCGCTATCGGCAAGCGGGACCGCAAGGGAGTCGTCGTTGGTGATGAGAACGCTCACAGGACCGCCCCTTTCACTTCTTGGAGGTTTCAAAGGCGTCGTACGCCTCGACGATGCGCCCGACGAGCGAGTGCCTCACCACATCGGTGCGGTCGAGGTGAATGAAGGCGATATCGTCCACACCGCGCAGAATGTCCTCGATATCGGTGAGGCCCCCGCGGCGCCCCACGAGGTCGCGCTGCGTCATGTCGCCGGTGATGATGAACTTGGAATTGAAGCCCAGGCGGGTAAGGAACATCTTCATCTGCTCGGGCGTGGTGTTCTGCGCCTCGTCGAGAAGTACGAACGCGTCGTTTAGCGTGCGGCCGCGCATGTAGGCAAGCGGCGCGATCTCGATGACGCCGCGCTCCACGAGCTCCGAGGCGCGCTCCATGTCGGTCATATCAAAGAGCGCGTCAAAGAGCGGGCGCACATACGGGTCAATCTTCTCCTGAAGGGTCCCCGGGAGGTAGCCCAGGCTCTCCCCCGCCTCCACCACGGGGCGAGTAAGAACGATACGGGTCACCTCGCGCCGCTTGAGGGCGCCTACCGCCATCGCCATGGCAAGATAGGTCTTACCTGTGCCGGCGGGCCCCAGGCAGAAGGTGACGGTGTTGGAGCGGATGGCGTCGATGTAGCGCTTCTGGCCGAGCGTCTTGGGCCTGAGCGCGCGCCCGCGGTACGTGAGCAGGATGTCATCGCGGAAGTCCGCCGCACCCGCCCCGCTCTCGCGCAGGGCATCGAGCAGGCGCACGGCCTCGTCAGCGGTAAGCGCGCGCCCGGAGGCGGCCTCTTGCATGAGCTTGCCAAAGAGCCGGGTCAGAAGCTCGACCTCGCCGGGTGTACCGGCGAGCGTGACCGAATCGCCGCGAAACAGGATGCTCGCAGGTGTCCGCTCCTCGATAGCGCGCAAAACGGCATCGCCCGCACCCGAGAGCACCCGGGCATCGACGGTATCGGGAATTGAAAGCCGCACGGTTGCGCTATCCATCGCACTCCTCACTCGCTGCATCCTCGGACCGCGCCACGCGACCGTAGAGGGCACCGGATTCGTCCATCCCCATGATAGCAACACGAACGAGCGCTGGCGTGGTCTTGGGGGCGTCCATAACGTGGATCCGGTGGAACGAGGCGAGGGTCGCCGGGCGTCCCGCCTCCAGCACTGCGTTTTCCACCGTGTCGATGCGCGAGCGAGCGTCATAGCGCGCGAGGTCCTGAGCGAGCGCACGCATGCGGACACTCCGCTCCTCCTTCACCTCAGGGGGAACCTGATCAGGCATATCCGCCGCGACGGTGCCGGGGCGCGCGCTGTAGCGGAACACGTGCATGCGCGAGAAACCGACCTTGCGGCAGAAGGCAAGCGACTGCTCGAACTCCTCCTCCGTCTCGCCGGGAAAGCCCACGATCACGTCGCAGGAGAGCGCAACCTCGGGAAGGCGCGTGCGGATGCGCTCGGTAAGCGCCAGGAACTCCTCCGCGGTATACGGCCTGCCCATGCGTGAGAGCGTCTCGGTCGAACCCGACTGGAGCGGCAGGTGCAGAAACGGCGCGATGCGGTCCTTGTGCGCGGCCATGTAATCGATCAGGCGGTCGCTCACGTCCATGGGCTCGAGCGAGGACAGGCGCACCTGGGCGACGGAGGTCTCCTCCAAAATGGCGCGGAGGAGCTCGTCAATCTCCACATGCTCGTCGCTCGGCCCCACGCCGTCGTAAGCACCGAGGTTGACGCCGGTGAGCACGACCTCGGGGATACCCGCCTCGGTAGCGAGGCGCACCTGGTCGAGCACCGCCTCAACGGGAACGGAGCGCTCGGGCCCGCGCGCCTTCCAGACGATGCAGTAGGCGCACCGGTTGTTGCAGCCATCCTGCACCTTGATGCCCCAGCGCGAGCGGCCGAGCATCTCGGCAAGCGAGCGGGCGTCGACGCCGCCCTCGGCCGCCTCATCCGTCTCGGCGTCCGTACGGTCGAGGGAGAGAAGCTCGCAGGCGCGGTCGACGACGCTTATCTTCGACGGCTCGACACAGACGCGGTCGGAGAGCTCCTCGAGCATGTCGGGGTGGAGGTTGGCAGCACAGCCGGTGGCGATGACGATGGGCTCGCCCGGCTGGCCGAGCGCATGTCGCACGGCCTTGCGGGTCTTGGCCTCCGCCTCACCGGTAACGGCGCAGGTGTTGATAACGATGAGTGCGGCCTCCTCGGCGGGAACGAGCGAGAAACCCGCCTGAGCGAACTCGCGCGAGATGCGGTCTGACTCGACGCGGTTCACCCGGCAGCCGAGATTGATTACGGAAACGCCTGTGCTACCTGTCATCGCCTAATCCAGAATGTCGTCTATGGCATCGCGAATGCGGTCGCCTACGCTTTTGCGCGGCGCCGGCGCATATGCCTCGCGGTTGTGCTCCGCGTAGCTCTCCAGAATGCGACGGGACTCGTCGTCGAGCTTTGTGGGGACCGTGACGCGCACCCGCGCGACGGCGCGGCCGCGCGATCCTCCCCCGCCGATGCGGGGCATGCCGTGCTCCTCGAGGGTCACCGTGTCGCCAAACTGGGTGCCCGCCGGGACCTCGAAGACAAGCGTCTCGTCCGGCATGATGCCGGCGACCTCGACGCTGCAGCCAAGCGCCGCCTGGACCATGGAGACCTCGATCTCGCACGCGAGGTCGTCGCCCACGCGGCGGAAACGGCTGTGGTCCTCGATACCCACCGTGACGATGAGGTCACCCGACTCCGCACCGCGGAAACCCGCCTCGCCGTAGCCGCGCACACGCAGCTGCCTGCCCGAGGAGATGCCCGCGGGAATCTGGACGTCGATCTTCTCATGGCTGGGCGTGCGCCCCTGTCCGTCGCACATCTCGCAGGGGTGGTCGATGATGACGCCCTCGCCGCCGCAATCCGGGCAGGGAGACGATGACTGCATCTGGCCAAAGATGGAGCGTTGGACCGTGGTGACAAAGCCGGTGCCATGGCAGCGCGGGCACTCGGTCTCCTTCGCACCCTCGGAAAGACCGGTGCCGTGGCAGTCCTCGCACGGAGCGAGGCGGTCAAAGGAGATGGTCTTGGTGCAGCCGAGGGCCGCCTCCTCCAGGGTGATAGTGACCGAGATGGCCATGTCGCGGCCCTGGCGGCGCTGTGCGCGCCTCCTGCCGCCACCGGCCCCGCCGCCGAAGAAGGACGAGAAGATGTCGTCCATCCCCATGCCGCCGAAGATATCGTTGAGGTCGACATAGCCCGAACCCATGGGGCCGTCCGCCGAACCGTAGCGATCGTAGTTGGCGCGCTTCTGCTCGTCGGAGAGAACCGAGTACGCCTCGTTCAGCTCCTTGAACTTCTCCTCGGCATCGGGGTCGTCCGAGACATCCGGGTGCACCGTGCGCGCTTTCTTGAGAAACGCGCGCTTGATCGTGCGCTGGTCGGCATCGCGGTCGACACCCAGTACCTCGTAATAGTCCCTTTTCTCCGCCACGGACAAAACCTTCCCCCACGATGGCGCCCAAGCGAGGCGCCCTTAGTTACTCCAGCAAAAACCGACGGTCACACCGACGTTACCCGTTGTACCCGATGGCGGCCACCTTAAATCAAAGGCGCGCACGCACCTGCGCGGTGCCTCGCACGAGCGCCGCCCTCGGCCACGGCGACTACATGTAGAAATACGGGCGGTAATACAGACCGCTCGAGCAGCTCACAAACCAGAACATGATGACCGCGTAGAAAAGCGCGTTTGCAAACCCGCTCACAAAGCGTGCGCCACCGCGGCGCCACCACAGAGGCGTCCGGTGCAGGACGTCGTCAGAGAGCACTTGGAACACGCCGAAGCCAAAGACCGCGATGCAGATGACGGCCATGATGGAAAGCGACTGCAAAAACGCGAACAGCGCAAGGAAGGGCGTTGCGAAACCCATGACGTAGAAGCCCTGGCGCGCGCTTCCGTCCAGGCGCTCCGCGGCGACGCGCGCGCGACCGATGAGGTCGCCGCCGGCCGCCCCGTTGGTACCGGCATGCCCCATGCCGGCAACACGCACGCGGTCGCCGTCGTGCGTACCGGGCGGGAACTCGATGACGGCCTCGCTCATGACCTGGGTGCGGCCCGAACCGCCGCACTCCGGGCAGGGGTCTGCCACGACCTTGCCCGAGCCGCCGCACTCGGGGCAGACCATCTGGAACATCCCGCCGCCAAAGAGAAACGCCATGTCGACGCCGATGGTACCGGTGCCGCCGCAGCTCGGGCACGTATGCGCATGCTCGGTCGAGACCGAACCCGACCCGTGGCAGTGCCCGCAGGACTCGTAGCGGCGATACTTCACGCCCTTGCGCACGCCACATTTGACGTCTTCTGCCGTGAGCTCGACATCGACGACCACGTCGGCGCCGTTCTCGGGGTTGTAGGCGGACGAGGAGCGGCGCTGGGAGCGCCCCTGCGCCCAACCGCCAAAGCCCGCGCCAAACGGGAAGCCGCCGTCGAAGGGCGAGGCACCATAGCCTCCGCCGTAGCTGCCGTACGAGCCGCTTGCGGGCGCGGAGCCGGCAAAGGGGTTGCCCGAGCGCATGGCGTCGTAGCGGGCGCGCTTCTGCTCGTCGGAGAGCACCGCGTAGGCCTCAGACACCTCTTTGAAGCGCTCCTCCGCATCGGGCGCCTTGTTCACATCGGGATGAAGCTTGCGCGCCTTCTGCTGAAAAGCCTTTTGAATCTCGCGTTTGTCGGCATCTTTGGAAACGCCGAGGATCGCGTAGTAGTCCTTCTCGTTCATCGTGGCCATAGAGGCAAAAACCCTTTCGAAACACACCACAGACGGGTGATATTGTACCGAAGTGCCGCCAGCGTCAATCACGCGACAGCAAGGTCCCAGAAAAGACCGTAGAGCTCGTTGCCAAGAAGCCACCCGTCATCGGTGGGAGCGAGCCGGCGCCCGCACGCATCCGCACCGGGCAGGGGCTCCTCCGTCCAGCGAGCGAGGCCGCGCTCGAGTGCCTCGCAAACGGCCGCATCGACGCACCGGCTGCCCATAAGCTCCCGCGCGCGGGCGATGAGCGCCTCAGAGACGCCGGCGGTCATGCGCATGCCGAGCATGAGGTCCTCGGCGAGCGCCTCGCGCGGGCTGAGCACCTCTCCCTCAAAGGCGGTACCTGCGTCGTCGCCCTGCACGAGGCGCACGCGCGCATCGTCAGCAAGGGCGTCCGCACCCTCGAGCGCAACCGACGGGAAGAGCTCGGCAAGCTCGCGGAACTCCGCACCGGTGAGCATACCTGCCGCAGAGCGCCCGATACCGAGGTAGCTCGCACCGGTCCAGTAGGCGATGTTGTGCCGGCACACCCGGCAGGCGCGGGTGTAGCTTGCAACCTCGTAGCGCTCAAACCCGACCGCGGCAAAGACATCGCGCGCCCGCTCCATGCACGATGCCTGAAAGTCCTCGTCGGGCACGATATCCGGATCGCGCTCCGCTTGGCGCGCGAGCGGCGTGCCCTCCTCCAGGGTAAGGGGGTAGACCGACACATGGTCTGGTTGCGCGCTAAGGACGCCTTCGAGCGTACGCTCCCATGAGGCGGCGGTCTGCCCGGGAAGGCCGCACATGCAGTCCACCGAGACCGTAAGCCCCGCCGCCCGTGCCGCAGCGATGGCGTGCAGCGCACCGTCACGGTTGTGGAGACGCCCAATCCGGGCGAGCTCCTCGTCCACCATGCTCTGCACGCCAAGCGACACGCGGGTCGCACCGGCCTGCGCGAGCGCGCAGGCGAGACCCTCGTCAAACGACTCGGGATTTGCCTCGCAAGTGAACTCAGAGGGCGCACACCAGCGCCTCACCCGCTCGACGAGACGCACCAGTCCCGCGCCCAAAACCGAAGGCGTCCCGCCGCCCACGTAGACGGTCTCAATGCTCTCGAGCGCACCGCGGGCGCCAAAGGCGTCCAGGCGCTCGACCAGCTGCGGGAGATAGGCGGAGGCCGCCTCGCAAAGCGCCTGTCCCCTCAGACCAGAGGAGTCGAAATCGCAGTAGGCACATTTGGCGTGGCAGAAGGGAATATGCAGATAGAGAGCGCGAATGGGCATCGGCTACGCCTCGTTGGCAACGTCTGCCTGAATCTCGTCCACCAGCTCCATGAACTCGTCGTAGGTGGTGCACTGGACCACGCGCCCACGCCAGGCGGCCGCGTGCGGCATACCCTTGAGGTACCAGGTCGCAAACGTGCGTGCACGCGCCATAAAGGGCAGGTAGCGATGGACAAGGCCGAGGTGCTCCCGGAGCGCGTCGAGCCGCTCGAGCGCATCGTGCTGCGGCGCGGGCAGCCCCTCGCGGGCGCAGGCGAGCGCGTCGGTGAAGATCCACGGGTTGCCGTAGGTGCCGCGGGCGATAAACACGCCCGACGCGGCCGTCTCACGTAGCATGCGCGCAGCGGCCTCGGCGTCAAACACATCGCCCGAACCTATGACGGGAACATCGACGGCGCGCGCGACCTCGTCGATGACCGACCAGTCGGCGCTGCCGGTGTAGAGCTGCTTGGCGGTGCGCCCGTGCACGGCGACGGCGGATACGCCCGCGGCCTCGAGGCGACGCGCAAGCTCGGGCGCGGTGCGCTCGCCCGAGCGAAACGCGGTGCGCATCTTAACGGTGACGGGTACGCGCGCGGCGCCCACGCAGGCGCGAACGATCTCCTCGGCGAGCTCGGGCGTCTCCATAAGCGCCGAGCCCTCGCCCTTGGTAATGACCTTGCGCGCCGGGCAGGCCATGTTGATGTCGATGAGCGTGAGCTTGTCCCCCACCCGCTCCTGGACGGCCTCGACCGCCGAGGCAAACTGCTCGGGCTTGCTGCCAAAGAGCTGCACGCAGATCTGGGGCTCCTCGTCCTCCGGCAGCACAAGGCGCCAGGTCTTGTTGCTCGCATACGCGAGGCCGGCAACGCTCACCATCTCCGAGTACGCAAGGCGCGCGCCACGGCGACGGCACATGATGCGGTACGCCGCATCGGTGACGCCCGCCATGGGCGCGAGCAAGAAGGGCTGCTCGGCAAGCAGGTCGCGCACGACCTGCGCCCCGTCCCTGGCAGCCACTACTCGTCCACCTTCAGAATCGCCATGAACGCCTCCTGCGGCACCTCGACCGAGCCGATCGCCTTCATGCGCTTCTTGCCCTCTTTTTGCTTCTCGAGCAGCTTGCGCTTACGCGAGATGTCGCCGCCGTAGCATTTGGCAAGCACGTCCTTGCGCACGGCCTTAACCGTCGAGCGGGCGATGATCTTGTTGCCGATGGCGCCCTGGATGGGCACCTCGAACTGCTGGCGCGGGATGATCTCCTTCAGCTTGTCGCAAAGACCGCGCGCAAGCGGGTACGCCTTGTCCTTGTGGACGATGAAAGAGAGTGCGTCGACCTCGTCACCGGAGAGCAGGATGTCGAGTTTGACGAGCTCAGAGGGACGGTAGTCCGAGAACTCGTAGTCAAGCGAGGCATAGCCCTTGGTGCGGCTCTTGAGCTGGTCAAAGAAGTCGAGGATGAGCTCGGCGAGCGGGATGTCGAAGCGCATCTCGACCGATTTATCCGACAGATGGATCATGTCGGTCATCATCGCGCGGTGCTCGATAGCGAGCTGCATCACCGCGCCGGTGTAGTCCGGCGGCACGATGACCTTGGCCGCGAGGTAGGGCTCCTCGATATGGTCGATGCGCGTGACGTCCGGAAGGTCCTGGGGACTCCGCACGTCGAGCATGGTCCCATCGGTCTTGTAGACGTGGTAGTCCACCGACGGGCTCGTAGCGATGAGATCGAGGTCGAATTCGCGCTCGAGGCGCTCCTTCACGACCTCCATGTGAAGAAGGCCGAGGAAGCCGACGCGGAAGCCAAAGCCGAGCGCCACGGAGGTCTCGGGCGACCAGATGAGCGACGGGTCGTTCACGCGGAGCTTCTCGAGTGCGTCGCGCAGGTTCTCGTAGTCCTTGTTGTCGATCGGGAAGATGCCGGTGTAGACCATCGGCTTGGCCTCGCGGTAGCCGGGCAGGGCCTCGGCGCAGGGGCGGTCGCGATAGGTGAGCGTGTCGCCCACGTGGACCGCGCCGGGGTCCTTGAGACCGGTGACCACAAAACCGACCTCGCCGACGCCGATTGCATCCACCGGCACCTCGGCAGGGCGCTTGACGCCCACGCCGTCGACGAGGAAGGACTGGCCCGCCTGCATCATCGTAAGCATGTCGCCCTTCTTGATGCTGCCGTCAAAGACGCGCACCGTGGCCACCACGCCGCGGTACTCGTCAAAGTAGGAGTCCAAGATGAGCGCCTTCAGCGGTGCGTCGGCGTCACCGGTGGGCGGAGAGACAAGAAAGACGATCGCCTCAAGCAGATCGTGGATGCCCTCGCCGGTCTTGCCGGAGACGCAGACGGCGTCCTCGGCGGGGATGGCGAGCTCGTCCTCGATCTCGGCACGCACGCGGTCGGGTTCGGCCGAGGGGAGGTCGATCTTGTTGATGGCCGGCACGATGTCGAGATTCGCGTTCATGGCGAGGTTGGCGTTCGAAACCGTCTGGGCCTCCACGCCCTGCGTGGCGTCGACAACAAGCACCGCGCCCTCGCAGGCGGCAAGGGAGCGGGACACTTCGTAGGTAAAGTCGACGTGGCCCGGGGTGTCGATGAGGTTGAACTGGTAGGTCTCCCCGTCGTCGGCCTTGTACATCACGCGCACGGCGTTCGACTTGATGGTGATGCCGCGCTCGCGCTCGATATCCATCGAGTCGAGCAGCTGGGACGCCATGTCGCGCTCCTCGACCGTGTGGGTGAGCTCGAGGATGCGGTCCGAAATCGTGGACTTGCCATGGTCGATATGGGCGACGATGGAGAAGTTCCTGATATGTGCGATGTCTTGGGTACTCATACCAGCCATTCTATACGAAAAGGGCCCGTCTCAAAACGGGCCCTCGAGCATACGCTGTAACGTAGAACTACTTGATGGAGTTCACGAGGCTCTGAACGCCGGACTTGCGGTTGGAAGCCTGGTTCTTGTGGATGATGCCCTTGGACGCAGCCTGATCGAGACGCTTGTAGGCGCGAGCGGCAGCGGTGCGAGCAGCCTCGGCGTTGCCCTCCTCGACAGCAGCCTGAACGTTCTTGACGAGCGTCTTGAGCTCAGAGCGGACGGCGCGGTTGCGGACGCGCGCCTTCTCAGCGGTGCGGATACGCTTCTTCTGGGACTTGATGTTTGCCACTTTCTTTGGTTCCTTTCGATCTTCAAGATCTGTTCGTTATCCGGGCCTCTGAGACACGGTGAGGTCACACAAGCGGTAAGTCTAGCACAAGTGCGCTACCTGCGGAAGTGTTGATGCTGTGAAAAAAGGGGCACTCACCGTCTCCCCGCAAGCTTCACGACCCACTGGGTGAACGCCACCTCGGAGTCACGCGAGCCCTTGAGGGCCGACTCCACCTCGACGGCGCTTCTCAGTGCATCCTCGAGCTCAGCGCGGGAGAACTTCCTCGCCCACGTGAGGTGGTTGCGCACCTGCCACGCCTGAAGACCAAGCGTCGCGGCGAGCTCGCGCCCCTGCCCGCGCTCGTCGAGCGCCTTGGCGCAGATGAGCTCGCGCAGGCGCGTGCACAGAAGCGCGTACAGGCGCATCTCGCTTTTGGGCGGCTGCAGGCGGTAGAGCTCGAGCGCACGGGCCACATCGCGCGCGGAGACCGCGTTCAGAAAATCCCAGGGCTTCACCTCGGCGGTGCGCACAACGTAGCGCTCCACGTCTGCGCGGCGAATGTCCGGCGCCTCGACCATCTCGGCGAGCTTCTTGAGCTCGTTGTCGAGCATGCGCGTGTTGTCGCCCGCGCGCGCGATGAGCTCCTCCGCCGCATCGAGGCCCATCGTCTTGCCGTGATGGCGCGCCATGCCCTGCACCAGGACGGGGAGGTCCCTGCCCTTCTTGGCACCGCAGTCGATGATGGCCTGCTTGCCGAGCTTTGCCACCGCCTTGTACAGGCGGGTGCTCTTGGCAAGCGAGCCCGCAGTCATAAGAAGGCAGGTGCTCTCGGCAGGGTTGGCGAGGTAGGTCACGAGCGCCTCGCGCACGGGCTCCGCAAGTCGGTCACACCCCTCGAGAATGACTAGGCGAAAGTCCGCACCCATGGGGTAGGTATTGAGCGATGAGAGGATAGCGTCGAGGTCCTGCTCGCGCGTCATGTCGCGCTCGTCGAGGTTGAAGTCGGCCATGCCCGTGCGGGCGAGGCGGTCCTTCAGACGGGAGACGGCGGTGTCGCGCTTGACCTCGTCGGTGCCGACGGCGAGGTAGGCGGGCAGCAGGACTTGTTCGGCCACGAGGGCTCCTCTCGGTCGGTAGTCGATACGCTTGCGTGCAGCCCATTCTACTCCCCCAACGCCGTCTGCGCAGAAACGGGATAACGCATAGGCTGGCGCTGTGTCTTGATCTCATACCCCGCCGCGGTCGGGCGGATGCACACATCTCCTGCGTCATACGTGCACAGAAACGCGCAGTCCGCCCGGCGCACGGTCTCGACGGCCTCCTCACTCGGATGCCCGTAGCGGTTCCCCTCGCCCGCAGAGGCCACCGCGACCTCGGGATCCAACTCATCCAGAAGGGCATCATCAACCGAGGCGGCCGATCCGTGATGACCGAGCTTGAGCACATCGATATCGCCCACGTCGTCGACGATCCGGGAAACCTCCGCACACTCAGCGTCGCCGGTCAAAAGGGCCGTAAGCGACGCCGACGCCTCTCCGTAGTGCACTGCGAGGCAAAGGGAGTCCTCGTTTTCGGTCCCCTCCACCGAGGCCAGCGGCCACACCGCCGTGCAGGTGAATCTGCCGACGGAAAACGCGTCGCCTTCCCGGACGGTTTCGATGGGAAGGTCACCGGCGGCTACGACCTCATCGGGCACCGCGTCGTCTGCCCCTTCCGCCACGATGAGGCATCCCACGGAAAACCGGGAGAGCACCGCGGGAAGACCGCCCCAGTGGTCGGAGTCCCAGTGCGTCACCACCACGGCGTCAAGCCTCATCACCCCTTGCCGCGCAAGGGCCCCTACCACCGCATCGTCGACGCCGGCATCGACCAAAACCGCCTGCGGGCCCTCACGGATAAGGATGGCGTCGGCCTGCCCCACGTCCATGACGACGATGGAAGCCGGTGCGAAAAAGAAGGCACCCGCCGCGCGCACCAGCCCCACCGCAACTAGAACCAGAACCGCCGTCCTCAGGAACGCTCCGGTCGGCAAGCGCCAGAGGAGGTAAATCACTGTTGCAGCGCCATATGCCCATAGGGCAAGCGTGCCGCCCGTGCCCTCAGGGTCGAGAGCGACGGTGGCGCCGGGCAGCCCCGAGCAGAGCTCGGCGATAAAGATCGAGACGCGCGCAAGAAGCGTGGCGGGAGCAAGCATAAGGTCGGCAAAAGGAAGGACCGCTGCCAGAGGCGCGCTGATGACGCCGCAGACGAGCAACGTGCTCATGAACGGGCCCAGCAGGAGGTTAGCGAGGGGCGAAACAAGCGATACCTCACCAAAGACGGGCGCGGTGATAGGAATCGTCGCCCATTGAGCCGACAGCGTGAGCGCGAGAGGCTCGCCCACCGCACGGGGAAGACCGATACGCTCGAGCGCCGCCTCCAGGTAGCGAAAGAACAGCTGGATGAACAGGACGCTTCCTGCGGAGAGCTGGAACCCAAGGTCGTAGACGACGCCGGCATCAGCAGCTACGAGGGCCATCACGGCAAGCGCGAGTCCCGACGGCCCGTGCGGGCGGCGCCCGAGGGCACGGGCGACCATGTCGGCGACGACCATCACAAACGAGCGCACCGCCGAGGGGGCGCAGCCGGTGAAGACGACATAGGCGCCCATGAGAACAGCCATTGCCCCGAGACGCACAGCCGGGCGCACGCCAAGCGCGATGAGCGCGCCTCCCACAAGCGCTGAGATGAGCGCGAGATGGCTGCCCGAGACCGCGACGAGGTGCGTCGTGCCCGTTACGGAAAACGCCTCCTCCGCCGCGGTGTCCCCGAGCTCCGTCGTTCTGCCGCACACGATTCCCGCAACAAGCGCCCGCGCCTCGTCCTCTTGCGGCTCCATCGCGTCGAGGACGGCCTGGCGGACACCCTCGATGGGACCGGGCGCCTTCGAACGGGAGCTCATGAGCTTTACCTCATCTACCTCGGCGACAAGCCCCGACATGTACCTGCCTCGGCCCCACTCATCATCCGAAAGCGGGCTCACGCGGCCGACCAGAGAGAGCTTCGTGGCAGCTGCATAGGGCTCCTCAGAGCTGAAGGCGACCGATGCGATCCGCTCCCCCGTATCCGTCAGCACGTCGGCATCTGAGAGGGCGCCGTAGGCGCCCACCGAAGGATCGCCGCGCACGCAGATGATGCGAGCGCTTATCGGCAGGGACCGCACCTCCCTATACTCGGCATCCCGTCGCGCGATGCCCGCCGCGGACGATGCGCAGCCGATGGTGACGCCGACAAGGCACCACACAAGACAGGACCTGAAGAGACCCCGTTTGCAAACAGCTCGCGCCGCAAGCCCAGCAATCGCGAAGCCGAGCGCGCCAAACAAGATAAGACCGGGGTCGACGCGCTCCCCCGCCCCGGAGAATCCGCACCATCCGGCCTGCATCAGAAGCGCCGATGCCGCGAGCGCACCCGCCGCACCCCAGGCGGAGGGCGGTAGCATCTGCCGCGGTGGCAGCGCGATCTCTTCGCCCGGTGCCCTCACACGCATATCTGCCCCGCAAGCTTCTCAAACTTCTTCTCTCCGATGCCGCTCACACGCATCAGGTCCTCGATAGTCGAGAAGGGGCCGTTCTCCTCGCGGTCCGCAACGATTGCCTCGGCGGTCGAGGGCCCAACACCGGGCAAGACGTCGAGCTCCGCCTCGGTGGCGGTGTTGATGTTGATGAGTTGCTGGGTTACTGCTCCGGTTTCCACAGAGTCCGCGGCGGTCCCAGCCGCCCCGGCCGCCTGCTCGCCCATGATGGGGACGTGGACCTTCTCCCCATCGGTCAGGCGCGCCGCACGGTTTAGTTGGGCGAGGTCCGCCTCGGGAAGGGCACCACCGGCGGCATCGATGGCGTCCGCCACGCGCGACCCCTCTGCAAGCGTCACCACGCTCGGCGTCGCAACCGCCCCGCTCACGTCCACCGTAACGGTCGCTGCATCCTCATCGGCCTCATCATGCGCACCGTCCGTTACCGCGCCGTCGACATCATCGCCCCGCTGGCCCTCGTCATCGGATTCTGAGTCAGAGACCTCTCCCGATGTTGCAACAGAAACGCCGTCCCCCGAACTCCGCTCGATCAGGACCCCACGAGCCGTACCGAACCCCATGCCGAGGGCGGCCGCCGCAAGCACGCAGAGAACCGCTGCCGCAACGGCGATACCCCCGAGCCCGCCTGTACCCGGTCCTCCCCCAACCATCGTGAACATAAGCTCGCGCAACCGCGAGCGCCGAGCCGCCTGTGCCATACGCATCGCCCCCTCGACCGCATCCTCTCATGGGGGACACGACCGAAGGGGCGACAAAATCAGGTTTTCATGCACGGTCTAACGAATGTCTGACACGCTTCTGACCAGCGCTTTCTTTTGGCCGATACTACCTCGGCATTTGACAAAGCGGCTTCGACTTGTTCTCAGGGGCGCAATTTGTGGAGGAATCGCGAAGGCCTATCCCCTGCGCGCTTACCCCCTGGGTGCGAGCTCGTCGTGGCGCTCGCGCAACATGCGCGGCGGCTTGTAGGACCCGCTTTCAAAGTCGATGTACTCGACGGCGTCAACCAGATGCTCGATCATGGCCTCGTGGTCAAACAGGTCCCACGCAGCGTGGACGGCATCGAGCTTGGCGTGCGTCTCGGGCTTGCGGGGCATGAACAGCGTGCAGCAGTCGGGAGCCGTCTCGCAGGAAATCTCGTAGGTGCCGATCGCCTCGGCACGGGCGATGATCTCCTGCTTATCGGAGCCGATAAGCGGACGGAACACCGGAATATCGACCACCTCGTTGACCGCCATGATGTTCTCGAGCGTCTGCGAAGCGACCTGGCCCAGGCTCTCGCCGGTGACGATCGCCTTTGCCCCCTCGATCTTGGCGATGCGCTCGGCAACGGCATACATGACGCGGCGGTACATGATGACGCGCAGATCGCTCGGACAGGCAAGCGAGATCTCACGCTGGCAGTCGCCAAAGGGCACAACGTAGAGCCTGCCGATCTGGATAGCGGGCGCAAGGGCCGCGATGATGTCTTGACAGAGATACTCGCTCGTATCCGCCGTCTGGGGACGGCCGGAGAAGTGCACGGGTACGCAGACCGCGCCGCGGCGAGCGAGCATCCACGTGGCGACGGGCGAATCGATGCCCGACGAGAGCAGGGTGACCACCTTGCCGGCGCTGCCCACAGGCAGGCCGCCCACGCCGCGCTCGGAACGGGCGTAAACGTAGACGCTGCCCTGCACGACGAGCACGTTCACCGTGACATCGGGGTCGCGCATCTTGACCTTCTTGTCGGGGAAGGCCTCGCAGAGCACCTCGCCCACCTGGCGGTTAAGATCCATCGAGGTAAGCGGATAATCGGTGTTCGACCTCTTGGCACTCACCTTGAAGGTCTCAAAAACCCCCGCCTCACTCAGGGCGCGAATGGCGGCGCGCCCGTACTCATCGGGCTCGCGGTTGGTGTGATACGCAAGGGACACGCGCGCCACACCGGGAACCTTGCGGATGACCTCAAAAGCGGAGGACACGTCCTCCGCGCGCGAGAAGGTCACAAGGATATGGCCGGAGATGCGCGTGACGCAGGAGATGGAAAAGGCGGCACAGGCCGCCTTGATGGAATCCATGAGGATACGCTCGAAGTGGGCACGGTTCTTACCCTTGAGGCCCACCTCATGGTAGTGGACCAAGCAGACTCGACTGGCCATGGGTTTACGCGTCAGCCACCTTGTGGCCGAGGGCGGCCTCGTAGCGGTCCTCATTGTAGGAGATATCGCCGTCGACGATCTCCTCCATAGCCATCGAGATCGTGTCCTCGCCGGACAGCGCCACGGTGATGTCGTCGATGTCGGTCACCGCGAGGACGCGGTTGTGCTGGCCGCGGAGCATGCTGTTGATGTCGCTGGCACGCTTGGAAGCGAGCGCGGCGAGAAGGAAGCGATTGTTGTCGGTCTTCTCGAGCAGCTCATCGATAGGCGGGTTGACAACAGACACGGGACCTCAGTTCCTCTCATACGAACGAATGATACGGGAGAGCTCTGCAACCGCTTGGTCAAGATCGTCGTTGACGAGGACCTCGTCATAGCAATCGGCCAAGGCAAGTTCGCTCTCCGCGTTGGAAAGGCGCAGCTCGACCATCTCGGGCGACTCGGTTCCACGGCCGACGAGGCGCTCGCGCAAGACCGCAAGCGACGGGGGCTTGATGAAGATGAGGACGGCATCGGGGAACCGCTCCTTAACCTGGAGGGCTCCCTGCACGTCAATCTCCAAAATAAGCGACGAGCCAGAATCGAGCTTGCCGCGCACCTCGCTCACCAGCGTGCCGTAGCAGTTGCCGTGGACGTGTGCCCACTCGACAAACTCGCCGGCGTTGACGCGGCGCTCGAACTCCTCCTTGCTGAGGAAGTAGTAGTTGACCCCGTCAACCTCTCCCTCGCGCGGAGAACGCGTGGTAGCCGAAACCGTCAGGCCCAAGCTCGGGAGCTCGGCACGCACGCGTGCCACAAGCGTTCCCTTGCCCGCACCTGACGGTCCCGAGATGACGAACAGTTTAGACGTCAAACGGCTCACTTACTTGGTGAGAGCCTCGAGCAGCTGCTCGCGCTGACGGACGCCGAGGCCCTGGACGCGACGCGTGGCGGAGATGCCCAGCTCGTCCATGATCTTGGCAGCCTTGGCCTTGCCATAGCCGGGGAGCGACTCGATGAGGGTGGAAACCTTCATGCGAGAAGCGATGGGATCCTCGGAGTTGAGGACGGAGTCGAGGGAAACCTCGCCCTTCTTGATCTTCTCACGAAGCTCGGCACGAGCGTGACGGGCGGCTGCTGCCTTCTCGAGAGCGGCCTTGCGCTGCTCATCGGTGAGCTGAGGGAGCGCCATGTGAACCTCCAAAATATCGTGGAACAATAAACCGTTTAGCAGGTTGAACGTAACGTTTTCGCACGTCAACCAACGACCGGATACATACCTTAGACGAACGGCGGTCAAAGTTCAAGCGTAGAGGCCTGAAATTAGCCCGCTAGGCACCCTTGCTCCATAGAACCTGCGCGTAAGAAGCGCTGGTACCGAGGGCGGCTAAGGTGCCCACTACGCCGCATCATGCCGTCTGAACGAGCTCCGAAACGATGGCCTCAAACGCCTCTACGGGATCATTTGCGCCGGTAATGGGCCTACCGATGACCAGATGCGACGCTCCCTGGGCGATGGCGGATGCGGGCGTGGCAACGCGGCTCTGGTCTCCGAGCGCAGCTCCGGCGGGACGAACGCCCGGCGTCACCACAAGCGCGTCCTCACCCAGAAGTTCACGCATGGCGTGCGCCTCCTGGGGCGAGCAGACCACACCGTCCACACCACGCTCGCGTGCGAGCGTGGCCAGACGCTGCGCCTCGCAGGCGATATCGTCCGTAACGCCGATGGAGGCGAGCGCCTCGGCATTCATACTCGTGAGCACCGTGATGGCAATAACCCGGGCACGCTCTGAACCGGTTGCCTCGGCCGCCTCGCGGGCGCCCTCGCAGGCGGCGGCGAGCATGTCGCCCGCACCGAGCCCGTGGACGGTGAGCAGGTCCGCACCGGTGAGGGCGGCAGAGCGGGCGGCACCCTTCACCTGATGCGGAATGTCATGGAACTTGAGGTCGAGAAAGACCTTGAAACCGCGCTCCTTGAACGCGCGCACGATAGCGGGACCCTCGGCATAGAAGAGCGTCATGCCGATCTTGACCCAGCGTGCACGGCCAGAGAGAAGGTCACCGAGCTCCAAGGCGCGCTCACGGTCGCAGTCGAGCGCGACCATGATGCGCTCGCGGGCATCTGCTTCTAACATTCGAAGGCTCCGATCAGCTCGTTGATGTCGCGTACGCCCTGAGACTCCGCCCAGGCCTCGAGCTCGCCCAGGATGCGAACGGCCGCATCGGGCTCGGGGAAGCTCGCCATGCCAACGGAGACGGCGCTCGCACCGGCGAGGATGAACTCGGCCGCGTCCTCACCCGAGGTGACGCCGCCGACGCCGCAGATCGGGATGTCGACGGCCTGGGCCACCTCCCAGACCATGCGAACGGCGATGGGATGGAGCAGCGGACCGGAAAGACCGCCCGTGGGCTTGGAGACCTTGGAGCGGCGCGTATGGACGTCGATGGCCATACCGGGGATGGAGTTGATGACCGTAAGGCCGTCGGCACCCTCCGCTTCGAGCGCGCGGGCGATCTCGGGCAGACGCACGGGCGCCATCTTGACGAGGAGCGGACGCTTGGTGATGGGACGGCAGGCGCGCATGACCTCGGCTGCGCCTTCGGGGGTGGAGCCGGCGGCGGCACCGCCCTGGTCAATGTTGGGGCAGCTCACGTTAAGCTCGAACGCCGCGGCCCAGGGACAGAGCTCCTCGAAGAGCTCGAGCGCGGCGACGTACTCGGCCGTGGAGTGACCCGCGACCTGACAGATCACCGCCGTGCCCTTGGAGGCGAGGTCGGCGAGGAACTCACCGGACTCGGCAACCATACCGCGCACGCCGGGGTTCTGGAGGCCGACGGAGTTCATCATGCCGCCGCGGACCTCGGTCATGCGGGGCTTGGGGTTGCCCGGCCACGGCTCGGCGGCGCACCCCTTGGTGGTGATGGCGCCGAGGCGGGAGACGTCGAAGAAGTTCTGGAACTGCCAACCGAACCCAAAGGTGCCGGAAGCGGTGTTGATGGGGTTCTTAAGCTTTATGCCGGCGAAATCGACGGCCATGGACACGCTGCTCACCAGACGACCTCCTTAGCATCAAAGACGGGACCGCACATGCAAGCGCCCTTCATACCGCTTTTGGTCTCGACCGCGCAGGTGGCGCAGGCACCAAAGCCGCAGCTCATCATGCGCTCGAGAGACGCCTCGCACGCAACACCGGCACGCTCTGCGGCGGCGGCGACCTTTGCCATCATGGGCTCAGGACCGCAGGTGGCAACGTAATCGAACTCTCCGCCCTCGACGTCAAGCACTTGCTCGGCAGCGGCGGTGCAAAAACCGTGGTATCCGGCAGATCCGTCATCGGTCGCAATGGAGATGACGGGCGACCCGGCCGCCTCGAACTCGGCCTCGCCCACAAGGCGATCGGCAGATGCGGCACCGATGCAGACCGTATAGGGGATGTTGCGGCGGGCGAGCTCGCGCGCAAGGCAGAGGATGGGGGGCACGCCGATGCCGCCCGCGACGAGCAGGGCACGGCGGCAGCCCTCGGGGATGGTCCAGCCGTGACCGCCGGGGCCGAGCACCGTGGTGGTGGCGCCGGGCTCCATGCGGGAAAGGCGCTCGGTGCCCTCCCCCACGACGGCATACCAGATATCGATCGTTCCGGCCTCCGCATCCGCCTCCGCGAAGGACAGCGGGATGCGCAAAAGACTCATGGCGTTGCCGGGAACGGCGATGTCTACAAACTGGCCGGGCTCGAGCTTGCGCGCGAGCTCGGGAGATGCGATGCGCAGGGCAAAGATGTCCCGCGCGATCGGCTCGTTTTCACGACCGTGCACTCATGCACGCGAGCCGGAGAAGGTGTAGGCATGGCTCTCCTCTCTTGGATGCGCCTGTCCTGAGCGAGCGATTCGCCCTGGGCAAGCGCGCTGTAGGACTTACAGGACGACGCCGTCGCGGAGCGTCTGCTTGCCGCCGACAAAGACGTCGGTGGCGCGACCGGTGACCTCGGTGCCATCGAATCCGCAGTTGCGAGCCTTGGACTCGTAACCGTCGGCGCCGACGGTCCAGGTGATGTTGGGGTCGAAGACGGTGATGTCCGCAACGGAGCCCGCCTGGATGCTCACCGGGTCGACACCGAGGATTCGACGCGGGCCGATGCTCATAAGCTCGACCATGCGCCCGTAATCGATAACACCGGTCTTGACAAGGTTCGTGATGACAAGCGCGAGCGAGCACTCGATGCCCGTCATGCCAAAGGGCGCGTACTCGAACTCGCGCGCCTTCTCCCAGTCCGCATGCGGGGCGTGGTCGGTGACGATGGCGTCGACGGTGCCGTCTGCCACGCCCGCACGGATCGCCGCAGCGTCCGCGGCGGTGCGCAGGGGCGGGTTCACCTTGAGGCGGGTGTCGTAGGTACCGTCGATGCACTCGTCGGTCAAGAACATGTGGTGGGGCGTCGCCTCGCAGGTGACGGGCAGGCCCTCGGCCTTTGCGGCGCGGACCGCCTCGAGACCGCGTGCGGTGGAGATGTGCTGGATATGGAGCTTGGCTCCGGTCAGGCGCGCAATCTGGATATCGCGCAGAATCTGGAGCTCCTCGCCCTCAGCCGGCCAGCCGGCGAGGCCGAGCTTGGTGGAAACCGGGCCCTCGTTGATCTGGCCGTCGCCCACGAGGTCCTCGTCCTGGCAGTGGCTCATGAAGACCTTGCCGAACATCTTGCCGTAATCCATGCAGCGGCGGAGCATGCCCGCCCCCTGCACGCCGCGGCCGTCGTCGGTGAAGGCGACGGCGCCATGGGCCACCATGTCGCCCATCTCGGAGATGATCTCGCCCTTAAGACCGCGCGTCATGGCGCCAGAGGGCAGCACGCGGCAATGGCCGGCGCGCTCGGCGCAGGCGCGCACGTACTCGACGACCGTGCCGTTATCGGTCACCGGATTGGTATTGGGCATGGAGCACACCGCGGTCATGCCGCCCTTGGCAGCGGCGCGGGTCTCCGTCTCGATCGTTGCCTTGTGCTCGAAGCCCGGGTCGCGCAGGTGCACGTGCATGTCGACGAGGCCGGGCACGAGGTACTTGCCAGAGAGGTCAAGGACGTCAGCGCCCTCTGCGGCCAGTCCCTCCCCCACCTCGGCGATGCGCTCGCCGTCGATGAGAACATCAAGAACGCCGTCCAGACCCGCAGCGGGGTCGACGACATGGGCACCCTTAAGAAGCAAGGCCATTATCGGCACCTCCCAGCAAGAGATAGAGCGCGGCCATACGGACGCAGATGCCCGCATAGACCTGGTCGAGAATGACCGAGCGCTGCGCGTGGTCGGCCATGTAGGAGTCGAGCTCGACGCCGCGGTTGATCGGGCCGGGGTGGCACACGATCGCCTCGGGCTTCATGAGGCGCTCGCGCGCCTCGGTGAGACCGTAGAGCATATGGTACTCGCGCTGGCTCGGGAAGGGCGCGCCCTCGAGGCGCTCGCGCTGGATGCGGAGCATGTAGACAACATCGAGCTCGGGCAGGACGTCGTCCAAGCTCGCGCTCACGCGGTCCGCTCCGAGAACCTCGGGATTCATGGGGATGAGCGTACCGGGCGCGATGAGAGTCACCTCGGCGCCGACGATCTTGAGCGCAGGCACGAGCGAACCGCAGACACGGGAGTGCGAGATGTCGCCCACGATACCGACCTTCAGGCCCTCCAGATGACCGAAGCGCTGCCAGATGGTGTAGAGGTCGAGCAGCGCCTGGGTGGGATGACCGTGCTTTCCGTCGCCCGCGTCGATGACCGCGGCGGGCGTGTGCTGCGTGACGATGTAGGGCGCGCCCTCGTGCTTGTCGCGCACGACGACCATATCGATCTTGTAGGAGTTGAGCGTCATCACGGTGTCGATGAGGCTCTCGCCCTTAACCGTCGAGGTCGACGAACCGCCGAAGTTCAAGCTATCGGCCGACAGGCGCTTCTCGGCCAACTCAAACGAGGAACGCGTGCGCGTCGAGGGCTCGTTGAACATGTTCACGATGGTCTTGCCCTTGAGCGTGGGAACCTTCTTGATGGCTCGCTCGTTCACCGCGGAGAACGCCTTGGCGGTCTCGAGAATCGTCATGATATCGGTATCGGAGTACTCCGTGATATCGATTAGGTGCTTGTGGTTGAAGCTCATCGCTCATCACCTCCCAAAGGTGCGGAGCCCGCGCGGGAACCCTTAGAGACGTCGGTAATCTCGACGCTCGAGCGCCCGTCGACCTCCTTCAGGTACAGACGGACGTTCTCCTCGTGGGAGGAGGGCACGTTCTTTCCTACGAAGTCGGGGCAGATGGGCAGCTCGCGGTGGCCGCGGTCGACGAGGACGGCGAGCTCGATGCGGCTCGGGCGCCCCATATCCATGATGGCGTCGAGGGCGGCGCGGATGGTGCGGCCGGTGTAGAGCACGTCGTCCACCAGCACGATCCTCTTGCCGTCGACGTCGAACGGAATATGGGAGGCGTGCACCTCGGGCGCGATACCCACGCCGTAATCGTCGCGGTAGAAGCTGATGTCGAGACTTCCCAGCGGGATGCGGACGCCCTCAATCTCCTCGATACGCGTCGCCAGCTCCTTTGCGAGCAGATCGCCGCGCGTGACGACGCCCACCAGCGCCAGGTTCTCGCAACCCTCGTTCCGCTCAAGAATCTCATGAGCGATACGCGTCATGGCGCGACTGATGGCAACCTCATCCATAATGATTGCCTTGGGTGTGATGGCCACGGGTCTCCTTTCTCCTATCCGCCCCGATGCCGAGGCGCAAAAAAGATGCCTAGCCCAGACATGGCAAGACACCTGCAAGAGAGACCCGCGCAAAGCCGCGGGGTATGTACGCCTTGCGGTGTCTCGCACGTCGCTTAAAGGCTGAGTCGATTATACACGGGGCAGCAGGCGCCGAGGCGGGCAATCGGGCGGTGCACCGGATTACCACCGGCAGCCTACGGGATGAACTACAACGTCGAAGCTGCCCGGAAGTCAGGCCCGAATGTCAATCGGCAAAGCAGAGGCTAGGCAGAGCCCTTGCGCCCCTTGAGGACGCCGATGCGGGACAGCGCGTAACGAAGCCCCATCGTATGCAGGGTATAGAGAAACTCCCGGATTAGATAGAGATAGTAGGCGCCAGAGCTGAAAGGGCGTTCGTCGTAACCGGTCAGTTTGAAGTAGCGCTTCTTAGCCGATGCCGAGAGGCAATCCATACCGGCGATAATGTCGGGATTCATCCGTCGCATAGTGGAGATGATGAGGTCTCGCATACGCTGGTCTTCCAAATGCCCACGACCAATCGCCAGCCCGCAATGACGCATGCCCATGCGATCGAGCGCCGCCTCAACACCTTTATCATGCTCGTCAAGATTATCGAGGATATCACGCATATCATTCCAGCGAATGAGGGCAATCTCAGACTTGTCGCCGGAGGTCGACGCTCCGGGACGGCGGTCGCGATAGCAATAGAAGCAGTCGTCGGTATAGACAATACGACGCGCCCGAGCGAGCGTGTCAATCATAAAGGGATTGTCGACCCAGCCCGCGCCCGGGCACTCGATGAGACGAATCCCAAATTCATCGAGGAAGCTCCTTAGATACAGAGCAGTCCAGATACTCGGATGGTACTGGATTAGTGCGGGGGCATCCTTAAGGGTGAAGGGTTGCTTTTTGGGTCGGATGCGCTTGTAGAAGGTATTTCTACAGAAGAGCTCATTGGGCGTATCGGGATCCTGGATGCGCCAATACGCCGATTTGACGACGTCGGGCTTCTCATCGAACGACCGCGCGAAGGCGATGAGCCGGTCATACATGTGGGGCTTCACGAAATCGTCGGGCTCCACGATGGCGACATACTCACCCGTGGACTCAGCTATGCCGCGGTTGACCGAAGCGCCGTAGCCCTGGTTCTCCTTATCAATCACGCGAACGCGGGGATCACGCGCCTCGTGTTCGCGCATGATGGCAAGTGATCCATCGGTGGAGCCGTCATTGACGCAAATGATCTCCATGGAGACAGCGTCGTTCTGCTCGACGCTCGTCAGACACTGATCGAGATACTCCCCGACGTTGTAAATGGGGATGATGACCGAAACGTCCACGGAGCACCCTTAGGAGAATTGGTTGCGATACGCCAGGCAAACCTCTTCCACAGGGCCGTCCATGCGTAGGTCGCCCTTCTCGATCCAGACGGCACGTTTACAGATACGCTCCACCTGTTCGATGGAGTGGCTCACGAACAGAACCGTAACGTCGCCCGACTCGATAAAGTGCTTGATGCGCTCCTCGCATTTGTTCTGGAAAAAAACGTCGCCCACCGATAGCGTCTCGTCGACAATGAGGATGTCGGGCTCGGTAACCGTAGCAATGGCGAAGGCGATGCGTGCGACCATACCGCTTGAATAGTTCTTCAAGGGCATATCCACAAAGTCGCGCAGCTCGGCAAATTCGACAATCTCGTCGAACTTCTCGTCGATAAACTGCTTGGTATAACCCAAAAGCGAACCGTTGAGATAAATGTTTTCGCGCGCGGTAAGCTCCATGTCGAAGCCCGCGCCGAGCTCGATAAGCGGTGCGATGTTGCCACGGACGATACAAGTCCCCTCGCTCGGCTCGAGGACGCCGGCGATAATCTTGAGCATTGTCGACTTACCGGAGCCATTGGTGCCCACAAGGCCCACAACGTCACCACGCTTGACCTTAAAGGAAACGTTCTTGAGCGCGCGAAACTCGCTGAAGAAAAGTTCATGGCGCACCAGCTTGATGAAGTACTCCTTGAGGTTGTTTAACTGCTCGGACGCCATGTTGAAAATCATGGTCACATCATTGACCTCGATGGCGTACTCATCTGCTCGCGCCGGCTCGTTGAACTGGCGATAGATTCCTGTGGGTGCTGCCATGATACGTCCTTAGATGTAGAGGATGAACTTATGCTCGGTCTTGCGGAAAACAAACATGCCAATAACCAGCATAACAACCGCCCAGACCGCACAGAGTAAAAGAATCTCGAAGGATGGGTTCTGCTGCCAAAGAACAATGTCGCGCATAAAAGTAACGAAACCGTACATGGGATTCATCTTGATGATGTTGATAGTCCATGCCGGTGCTCCACGGTCGAGAAGCATCTGGAAATCCCAGAACACGGGCGTTAGGTAATTCCAAGCGGTAAGGACAACGCTCCACAGATGGATGATGTCACGAAAGAAGACTGTTGCTGCAGAGAGCGCGAGGCCGATGCCGATGCAGAAAACCATGAGAAGGCCAAGACAGACAGGGAGCCAGACCAGGTGCCAAGTAGGTACTACGCGGTACCACAGCATGACGATAGCAACGGCAATGAGCGAGAAGGCGAAGTTGACGAGTGCAAAAAGAATCTTCTGCACAGGGAAGACGAAACGGTCGATCTTGACCTTCTTGAGCAAGGGCGAGGCCTCCAGAATAGAGGTGACAGCCTTGCTGGTAGAGTCGCTCATAAACGCATAAGTAATATTGCCCAAGATGAGGTAGAGCGGGAAGTTTTCGATGTTGGAGCCGAGCAGAGTCGAGAAGACGATGCTCATCACGACCATCATGAGCAACGGATTGAGGACGCTCCAAGCAACACCGAGGAAGCTACGTCGATATTTGATCTTGAAGTCTTTTGCCACCAGCTGCTTAAGAACGAAAATGTCCTTCTGAAAATCGTTCTGCGCATGCGAGACGAAAGCGCCATCTTTTATGATTGCCACGAACGGCTCCTCTGGTATCAAAATCGTAAGTTCGTTCTGCATTCTAGCACACCAATTTTTTCTCAAATTAGCGCTTGCCATACGCCACGAGTTCTGTATACTAATCACTGTTGCTTGAGAGCACCTACATTCCTCGGTAGCTCAATGGTAGAGCACGCGGCTGTTAACCGCGCTGTTGTAGGTTCGAGTCCTACCCGGGGAGCCATTGCACCTTTACCCGAACCCCGCACGTCATCGCCGTGCGGGGCGGTTTCTTTTTACGAGCATAAATAGCAAAAAAACACCCCCCGCCCTAAGGCGGGGGGTGCACATCTAGTCGATCGTAATCGCCATCGAGCCGCATGCCTCCCACACATTGAGGAAGTCCTCGATTGGATAGGAGACGTCCCCGTGGAGGGGGTCCTGCAGGAAGATCTTGCCGTCGCCCATGTCGTAAACGACGGCGCAGTGCTCGTTGGCGTACATGAGCCATTTCCCGATGGCCCAGCCGGTGAAACGCGGCGCCTCCATGTCGGTGGTGATCCAGACGATGGCGAGGCCGCGGTCATCGAGGCAGACGCTTACGCCGTCGATGCCGCAGCCGGTGGCGTCCGCCGCCGAATGTCCGCTGCCCTCGAGCCCGCGGTTCGCCGCCGCGACCATGCCGGGCGGGTATACGGCGCCGCCCGAGCCGTACGGGCTCCCCCACCACGCGTTGACGAAATCGCTCTCGCTGCGGTCGAAGAGCGCATAGACCTCATCGAACGTGAGACTCAGTCCGAATCCCTCGAGGGCGTTCCGAAGGGAGACGATCTCGCAACCCGTCGGATAGTCGGGCATCTGCATCTCCTGTCCTGGCGCGCGGGCTGGCGCGACGTCTTCGGCCGGGGAGTCGATAACCGTGGCGAGGCCAGTGGTCGCCGCCTCCCCGTCCACCGTCCCCACGCATCCTGCCAGCCAGATCAGCGCCGCCATCCCCGCCAGGACGGGCAGCATAAGGAGAGCCTGGCGCGTCATCGCCACGACTCCCCGTAGACGCACGCCTCGAGTGCGGCTGCCATCGCCTCGTTGGTGAGGTTGCCGTGGTAGCCGTCGACGTCGCCCGAGTAGTAGCCCATATCCCTCAGGAAGGATTGGTGCGCCTCGATGCAGCCGTGCCCGTAAAGGCCGTCGATTCCGTCCGGATCGTATCCGATCGCCTTCAGCTTCTGCTGCAGCGCCCTGACCGCGTCCGAACCGCCCGTGCCGTACTCGACGCCGCCGGTCACTGCCCAGAAGTACTTCTTGTTGCCCACGGGCTGGCCGGATAGGAAGTCGTCCTTTCCGCCCGTGATCTGGCGGATGAACTCCGCCGCCATCTTCGGGCCCCACCAGGAGCGGTCGCCGAACTGGTCGTCGGCGCCGTCGGCCCCGCTGGGGGCGCCGAGGCTCTCGGTCTGCCCGGTGATGTACGCGTGCAGCGCGTCGTTCGCGGCGTTGCGCGTGCCGGAGTAGGCCGCCGGGCAGTTCTTCCGGCCGCTGTGGCAGTCGTAGTGCCTCACGACGCGCTCCGCCGGGATCGAGTAATACTCCATGAGGTGCAGGACGAGCGCGCGGAGGGCGTCCGCCTCCGCCTGCGTGAACTCGGCGCCGGCGCTGCAGACCTCGATGGAGATGCTCTCAGAGTTGCCGATGTACGCCTTCGCGCCCTTCCACGCGCCGACCGCCCACGCGGAGTCGTAGTCGTGCACGCACTGGATCGTCTCCACGCCGTCGGTGACGTAGTGGAAGCTGGAGCTGCCGGGGTTGTTGGCGAGGTTGCGCGCCTCCTCGTCTGCTGTCGCCGTGTTGGCTGTGTTGTGGTAGACGATGTAGCGGCGCTGGTTGCCGCCCGCGGTGAAGCGGTCGGCTCTGGCCCACACGCGCTTGGTCGTAGGGTCGGCGTATCTTGCCATTTTTACCCTCCAAACAGAAGAAGGGGCGCCCTCTCGGGCGCCCGCTTTCATTTTTCGTCGGTTTTTGCCTATCGGCTTTACTCGCTATGCGCGTCTCCGCCCTCGTCCCCGCCCGTCTTGAGGTTGTCGAAGAGCCTGAAGAGCGGCGAGTCGGCGATCTCGGGGTAGGCCGACTTGATGTTCTCGAGGATCGAGGCGACCTCCATGACCGCGATGTAGGCGCACACCGGGAAGATGAGCGGTACCGACCATCCGGTGTCGCCGATGTGGGCCGTGAACCCCTGCAGCACGACGGCGAGCACGATGATGAGCACGAGCACGATCTTGTGGAGCAGCCCCTCGCGCATCTTGGTGGACGAGAACGAGCGGTTGATGACCGCCTGCAGCCATCCTGTGACCACGTCGATCACGGAGAGCACGAGGACGAAGCAGATGAACCACAGCTCGGGCTCGGTGAACTCGATCAGGAACGGGATTGGCTGGATCACGCCGCCTCACCGCCGTCCCACTCGCCGAGGTCGGTCCAGCGGAAGCCGTTGTCGGTCCCGGGCTCGTCGACGTTGTCGTCGACCTTGGACTCCCAGAGATGCCCCTTGTGGACCACCTTGTCGCCCGTCGAGTAGCCGTTGGTCGATCCCGGCTGCTGCCAGACGCCGACCTCGACGCCGGAGCCGTCCTGCCCGGGCAGGATGAGCGCCCACAGGCTCGGCGCCGCGTTCGGCGCCCAGTCGGGCTGGGAGGTGTGCGCCTGAAGGCACTTCACGAGATAGCCCTGGAAGCGGACGCGGTCGTCCACCTTGTACTCGACGCCGTCCCCCGACCACTCGTCGTAGAGCGGTGCGACCTTGACCGCGTCGGCGTCGCTGAGCGAGACCGCCTGCATCTTCGCGAGCGCCACCGCCGCCTCGGCCTCCGTTCCCTGTACCGGCTCGAGGCGCCAGACCTGCTTGATCTGGTCCCCGGCCGTGACGTAGGAGTCGACCGCGATGTATCCATCGGGCGCCTTGGGCTTGGGCGCCTCGATGACCGGGCTGCCCTCCCCCTCCGGCACGAGGAGGACGCGGTCCTCTCCCTGCATGATTCCGTAGAGCATAGATCCTCCTTCCGCCGCCCGCGGGCGGCACGCCGCCGTTGCGCCGCTCGCAATCGGCCCGAAAATCCCAGACGATACGGGGCGGAGGCGGACCCGCGCCGTCTGGGATTTTCCGAACGATTGGAGTGCGTGATGCTGTTTTCCGAAGCCGTCGAGATCTACTGGGCCGACAAGTCGAAGCGCCTCAGGGGCAACACCCTGGAGGGCTACCGGTCGGCCATCCGGTGCCACCTCATGCCCATGTGGGCGGGGCGCGAGGTGGAGACGATCACCCATGACGAGGTGCAGGCCTGGGTGGACGCGCTGCCGAGCTACGGTGCGGCGCAGAAGGCCTTCAAGACCTTCCGCCAGGTCTACCGGTGGATCGTTCGTAAAGAACAGATGCGCATCTGGGACGTGACCCAGGGCGTAGAGCTGCCGCAGGCGCCCGTGGTGCGCCGCCCGACCGTGACGGCCGCCGAGGAGCGGCGCACGCTCCGCGGGATCGCCGGGCAGGCGTGGGAG
>CASELS010000003.1 GCA_949288855.1 uncultured Collinsella sp.
CGCTTGAAGAGGTAATAGTCGTAGTCGCCGTCGATGACGGTCATCTTGCCGTCGCGAATGTCGATGACGCGGTTGGCGACAGAGCGGACGAGGTGCTCGTCGTGGGAGATAAGCACGAGCGTGCCGGGGAAGTTTTTGAGCGCGTTCTCGAGCATGTCCACCGAGTCTATGTCAAGGTGGTTGGTGGGCTCGTCGAGGCAAAGGAGCGCCTCGGGCGCTACGAGCATCTTGGCGAGTGCCAAGCGCGCCTTCTCGCCGCCGGAAAGCACGCCTACGCGCTTATCCACGTCCTCACCGGAGAAGAGGAAGGCGCCGAGGAGGCTTCGCTGCTGCGGTACCGTCCAGGTGGGGGCTACCGAGTCGATCTCCTGCAGAACCGTGTTGGACTCCTTTAGGCCCTCCAGCTGATGCTGGGCGTAGTAGGCAACGCCCACGTTCACACCGAGCTCGCGCGTGCCTGCGCTTGGGGCCTCGATGCCTGCGAGCATCTTCATGAGGGTCGACTTGCCGGCACCGTTGGGACCTACGAGCGCCACATGGTCGCCGCGGTAGAGCGTGAGGTCAAGCCCGCTGTAGATGTGCTTGTCGCCGTAGGACTTTGACACGCCCTCGAGCTTCACCACCATGTCGCCCGAGCGCGGCGGGTCGGGGAACTTGAAATCGACGTGCTTGTGGCCCTCGGGCAAGATCACGAGCTCGCTCTTGATCTGTTCGATGCGGCGCATACGCTCCTGCGCCTGCGCGGCCTTAGTGGGCTTGTAGCGGAACTTGTCCACAAAGACCTGCATGTGCGCGATCTCGCGCTCCTGCGCGGCGCGCTTGGCGCGCATCTGCTCGAGGTTGTCCTCGCGCTGCTTCAGGTAGGAGCTGTAGTTGCCGGTGTAGGTGGTGATACGGCGGTTCTCGATGGCTGCCACATGGTCCACGCATGCATCCATAAACGCGCGGTCGTGGGATACGATCAGGACGGCGCCCTCGTAGGAGGCGATAAAGCCGCGCAGCCACTGTACGCTCTCGAGGTCGAGGTGGTTGGTGGGCTCGTCCAGAAGGAGGACGTCCGGGTGGCGCAGGAAGAGCTTGGCGAGTGCGATGCGCATCTGCCAGCCGCCGGAGAACTCGGCGCAGAGCTTCCCAAAGTCCTCAACGGGAAAGCCCAAGCCCGCCAGAATCTGGCGCGCGTTGCTCTCGAGCTCGTAGCCGCCCAGGCGCTCGAAGCGGTCGAGAACCTGGCCGTACTCGTTCAGGAGCGTCTGCGGCACATCGCCCGTCTCCCCCGCCTCGGCAATCTTCTGCTGGAGGTGCTCGGCGCGCTCACCGAGCTCGCGGATCTCGTGCGCCGAGGCCACGACCTCGTCGATAACGGGAACGTCTGAGGCAAGCTGGGTCTCCTGCTCGAGGTAGCCCACGTTCACGCCCTTGGCAAAGGTGATGGTGCCTGCATCCGGTGCGTCTTGGCCCATGATGATCTTGAGGAGCGTGGTCTTGCCGGCGCCATTGGGGCCGACGAGGGCGTAGCGGTCACGTGGATTGATCTGAAAGGACGCTCCCGAGAACAGGACGCGCGCCCCAAAGCTCTTCTCTACCTTCTCGACGGAAAGGATCATGGTTACCTACCTGCCTGCTCAACGTCTCAGCAACCGGTTGCTAGCAAAAGGGCCGAGGATCTCTCCCCGGCCCCGTCAGATTCGATGGTGGGCGTTACAAGATTTGAACTTGTGACCCCTTCCGTGTGAAGGAAGTGCTCTACCCCTGAGCCAAACGCCCATCTGCCTCTTCGGCGTAAGCTATCCTAGCATGACGCCCAACGGCTGCCAACCCCCAATGTGAATCTTTCCACAATGTGATGGTGTCGGATAGCCTGTCCTCGGTTTGGGGGCCCTGCACCGTTAGGCAAGCAGAGGGCCGAAAGCGGCGCCTACTGCCTGTGATGCTCACATGCGAGAGCGCGCCCGGCCAGTATCGCACCAACGCCAAGCGTGATCGCCGCTACAGCACCGAGCATCGGAAGGATCGAGTCCCCCGTAGGAACGATGACCTCACTCGTATGGGCTTCGACGACAGAGAAGGTCGTCTTCGCAGTTCCAGTGGAAGATACGATTTCAAGCTCGTGGCTGCCGAGTTTCAGGGTCTCGAGGTAGCTCGCCTTCAGCGTCACGACGGTGCTGCCTTTGGTCACACGGTAATGCTTCGCAGCTACGGTCTCACCATCGAGGCGCACCTCGCGGAAATCTTCATACGCGGCGTTCGAGGTGACAGTAAGGTCCTTCGCGCTCCCCTTCTGCCACGTGACGTCGGCACCGGCGACGATCTTCGGCGAGAAGTCGGGGTCGACGCCGCCGCAGACAACGCAGTGCCCGCAATCGCCGTACTCATGGCCCGTCGCAGGAACGGTTTCGCCAGTTGCGATTATGTAGCCGCAGACGGAGCAGACCGTGTCGCCGGTGTAGCCCTCCCCGATGCAGGTGGCCTTCTTCTCGTTCTCGACGGTGCGCGTGTGCCCGGCGTAGTCAAGCCTGTCGCCGCAGGCCGCGCACGCGTGCCAGTGTCCGTCCGCGTCGCTCGACCAATCGCTGGAAGGTTTGTAGACGTGCGTGACTGTGAGGGTTGCGGGGTCGCTTATGACGGCGACGCCGTCTCCGGTCACAACACAACGGTACTGGTTGCCACTCATGTCCATTGTGGTTTTCCCAGTGGTATATTCAGCTGCGTTTGCGCTAGCAATAATTGTCCAGTTATTTCCGTTATCGGTGCTTTGCTGCCACTGATAGGACAATGGCTCGGTGCCGGCGGCTTCCACAGTAAAGGTGGCGGTTTTGCCCTCGATCACAGTTTTATCTGCGGGCTGGGTGATGATGGTGCACAGGCTGCCCAGCACCACTTCCCCGTCGGCGTTCAGACCAATGCAACAGGCGTCATTGTCGGAGGAGAAGTAGTCCGCCGGGTTTTCGCCCGCCATATTGTTGCTCCATCCGCTGATGAAGCTGCGGGGGACATTTTCTGCGTTAATGCCAATGTGCGCGCTTTCGCCCAGCGGCCCGGCGATGTTGATTGTTTGCCATCCTAAATACAGGTTGTCAGCGGTATCAGCCTTTGTATTGTCTTGAATGATGGGATTACCGGACAGATAAAAGGTGCCGTATAGACACACCCCGCCGCCATAACCGTACTTCGCGCTGTCAGTGGCGTTGCCTGTGATGGAGCCGCCGGAAAGGGTGAAGGTGCCTTCCCTAACAATCACCCCTCCCCCTCCACCTGAGGTGGCCTTGTTGTTGTTGATACTGCCGCTCTCCATAGTGAATGTGCCGTCTTTGTCCACATACACTCCGCCGCCGGCGCTGGCGGTGTTGCCGGTGATGTTTCCGCCGGTCATGGTGAAGGTGCCGCCGTCGCCCACATATACCCCGCCGCCGTGTATGCCAGCACCGCCGGTGAGAACGCCGCCGGTGGAGCAGTCGCACAGGGTAAGACTTGCGCCGCTGCCCACGGAAATGTGTTGCCCCTTCAGATCCAGCTCCTGGCCGTTGAGACAGAGGATCACCTCGCCACTGACGGTGATGGACTCGGTGCCGGTGTACTCTACATCGCCGGACAGATAGTAGCTGCCGCCGGATAGGGTGGTGGTACCAGCCGTCATCTCCGTCCAGCCGTTGCTGTGACTGTCGTGCTCTCCCGCCGCCAGCGCCGTGGCGGGGAGCGCGACTAAACACAGCAGTGCCGCAACGAACACGGACGCAATCGTTCTTTTCAGCATCTTCATCCTCCACCCAGCGCATGAGCCGTCGACGCAACAGGTCTTGAACCCATTGTTGAGGACGAGGTGCCCCCTTCCCCTACCCGACAGGAAGGGCAATATGGGGAGAACGGAGGTATGGCGAATGGAAATTAGCGCGCACATCTTGTCTGAGAGCCTGCAAACCTGCCTACGCCAACATGAATTGCGCGAGGTCTTTGCGGCTCGATACCCCGAGCTTGCGGAATGCGTTGGACAGGCACTCCTTCACGCGGTTCACCGAGAAGCCCATGTGCTCGGCGATCTCGGCGTTCGACCAGTCGCGCGAGGCGAGCATGCAGACCGAGAACTCGGTGGTGGTGAGGTTGTCCGCCACGTCGTCGGCCGTAGAGGGGTTGTGGACGCGCCGCCAGCCGGCACTGAAACGGTACGTGATGTCGATCATGCGCTTGAAGTCGTCCGGCCACGTGGGCTTGATCGCGGCCTCGAGCATGCCGCCCAGAAGCCCGTGGTGCTCACCGAAGGGTTGGATGAGGCCGTCCGGTCGCGCGAGGTCCCAGGCGGCGAGGACGTGCTTGCGCGCCTCGTCGGTGCGGCGGAGCGCCATGAGGCTCATGACGGCTGCGAGGTGGAGGTAGATGGCCGGTATGGGATAGAGTGCATCCGCCATGGCAAAGGCGCCTAGTACGATGCCGTAACTCTGCTCGTAGGCGCTCTCGAGGTAGAGGCGGTGCGCCTTGAAGTAGCAGGCGAAAAGCCTGAGGCCGGGAGGCAGGAGCGGGAGCAGGTCGGGCGCTGATGGCGCGCGCTTAGGTGCTGGTAGGTGCAACAGCGCGCTTGCGGCGTGTCCGATGAAGGCCGCCATGACTGTTGCCTCAGGAGGCGTACCCCCCCCCAACTCGGAATTCAGACTGCCGAGGGCGCCATCGAGCGCGAAGCGGGCGTCGTTGATGCGACCGAGGGAAAGATTCGAGAACGCGCAAATGAGGCAGGCGGAAAGGCGTGCCTCGGCGTCGTCACTCTTGAGGAGCGGGGCGGCGAGGTCGCGTGCGCGCCCCGCGTCGCCGGTGAAGTAGGCGAGCTCGGCCTGCGCGACGGTGGCGCGTGCTCCCTTAGTGAGGGATTTTACGAACATCGCTGCCGTGCCAGGCGTGTACGCTGTGCTCATAAGCGGCATGAGGCACTGGAAGGAGAACGTTGGAAGGGGGCTAGGCGTTTGCAGTTCGGAGGCGTGTTCTCCCCTGCGCGAGTCATCGGGCTTGACCGCGCCCTCAGGGATGCGCCATGAGCCGAGGAGTTTCTCGGCACCCGCGATGCGTCTCTGCTTGCAGTAACGCTGCACGAGGCGCGTCGTCACGCCCCAACGGCGCGCCGCCTCCTCTGCCGTGATGTAGGGCATGTGCTCCCCTTCTCTGCTACAAATTGGTCCGTATTGAAAAGGAGGATAGCAGAACGAACTGTTCGGCAAAACGAACAGAAAAAGGCCAGACATGAAGCCTGGCCTTAAGATGGTTGGTGGGCCCAGCAGGATTCGAACCTGCAACCCAGGGATTATGAGTCCCCTGCGCTAACCGTTGCGCCATGAGCCCGAATAGTAAAACGCCCTCCGATTTCTCGGAGGGCGGCGGTTCACTTGGGTGGAGACGAGGGGGATCGAACCCCTGACCTCTTGACTGCCAGTCAAGCGCTCTCCCAGCTGAGCTACGCCCCCAAGCGGTGCGGGAAATACTATACGGAAACGTCCCATTGATTGCAAGCCCCAAAATGAAAGAATCCAGATTGCGCGCTTAAACCGGCGTGTCCCATGTGAGATTTTGTCTGAACTAGGAATCGAGATGTTTAGGAAGTTCAAGCTTACAAGCTGAGGTTTGCTTCTTATCGATGCCTGGCATAACCAAAATTGCAAGTATTCAATAATTCGTGAGACCTCTTCAGAGTATGCGTGCTGGTTACACTCGCTATTTCCTCGGCGTTTCGATTACTGATAGGTGCTTCTAGTCCGTTCCCGGAGTACAGATTATTGAATATCTGATATTCCGCAAAATGAATGCTGTCATCATAATAGCGCGCAAACAAAAAGGCCCCTGGTTACCCAGAGGCCTGAAAAATCTTGGGTGGAGACGAGGGGGATCGAACCCCTGACCTCTTGACTGCCAGTCAAGCGCTCTCCCAGCTGAGCTACGCCCCCAAGCAACGAGGAAATACTATAGGCGATGTGCTCTTCTAGCGCAAGGGGTGAATTGTGGCAAATTCTTGCGCAAGAAGATGCCTCTTGTTTAGGAACGCTTAGGGAGAACGAGGTCGCAAACGTACTGGACGAGCTTATCGACAGCAACGTCGGTGCGCTCCCCTGTCGCGCGGTCCTTGACTTCGACGGTGCCGTTCGCAAGCCCACGCTTGCCCACCACGACCTGATACGGGAAGCCCATGAGGTCGTTGTCGGCGAACTTCACGCCCGGGCGCTCGGCGCGGTCATCGAAGATAACCTCGACGCCTGCGCAGGAAAGCTCGCGGGCAAGATTCTCGGCGGCGTCGAAGGCCTCGCCCTTCTTGTCGAGGGAGATGACGGAGACCTCGTAGGGCGCGACGGAGACGGGCCAGATGATGCCCTGCTCGTCGTTGTGCTGCTCCACGATGGCGGCAAGCGTGCGGGAGACGCCCACGCCGTAGCAGCCCATGAGGAAGGGCTTCTCGCGGCCGTCCTCGTCGGTGAAGGTGGCGCCCATGGCGGCGGAGTACTTGGTGCCGAGCTGGAAGACCTGGGACACCTCGATGCCGCGCGCGCCCTGAAGGGGCCTACCGCAGTGCGGGCAGGGGTCGCCGGCGCGAACGGTGATGAGGTCCGCCCACTCGTCGACGGTGAAGTCGCGGTCCGGGCAGGCGCCGGTGTAGTGGTAATCGAGCTCGTTGGCGCCGCACGTCCAGCTCTTGGAGGCGCGCAGATTCTCGTCCACCACAAGGCGAATGCCCTCGGGCAGGTTCACAGGACCGATGAAGCCCTTGATGAGGCCGTGCTCGGTGAGCTCCTCCTCGCTCATGAGGTGATAGGAGCCAAAGAGCTTCTCGGCCTTGCAGTCGTTGAGCTCGTGGTCACCCGGAACGATGCATACAACCGGCTCGCCCTCGCCGGTGATGAGCGCGAGCGACTTGCGCGTGCCGTTTTCGGGGAAGCCAAAGAATGCGGCGACGTCCTCGATGGAGCCAAGGCCAGGGGTGTGCACCTTGGTGAGGGTACCGTCGCCCGGGCCCTCGGTGACCGCGACCGTGGTGGTGGCAGCCTCCTCGTCGGCGGCAAAGCCGCAGGAGTCGCAGTAGACAAGCGCCGCCTCGCCGGCGTCTGCGAGTGCCATGAACTCAACGGAGGTGTCGCCACCGATCTGGCCGGAGTCGGCGACCACGGGGAGCGCCTTGAGCCCGCAGCGCTCGCAGATGTTGGCATAGGCCTGCTTCATGGCGTCGTAGGTCTCCTGCAGGCTCTCCTGCGTGGCGTTGAACGAGTAGCCGTCCTTCATGATGAACTCACGGCCGCGCATGAGACCGAAGCGCGGGCGCATCTCGTCGCGGAACTTGTCCTGGATCTGGTACAGGTTGACGGGGAGCTGCTTGTAGCTCTTGAGCTCGTTGGTGATAAGGTCGGTCACCGTCTCCTCGTGCGTGGGGCCGAGGGCGAACTCGCGCCCGTGACGGTCGGTCACGCGCATGAGCTCGGGACCGTAGGCGCCCCAGCGGCCGCTCTCGCGCCAGAGCTCGGCATCCGTGAGGATAGGCATGAGCATCTCCTGGGCGCCGGCGGCGTCCATCTCGTCGCGCACGATGGCCTCGATCTTTTTCAGTGAGCGCCAGGCGAGCGGCAGGTAGCTGTAGAGACCGGCGGCCTGCTTGCGGATCATGCCGGCGCGCAGCATAAGCTTGTGGCTCGCGAGCTCGGCCTCCGCCGGATCCTCCTTGAGCGTCGGGGCGTAGAGCCTGGACATGAGCATGTAAGACATCGCAACTCCTTGCATCTATTATTCGCGCGCCCGTACGTGCGGGCGTTAAAGCGTCTCGATCTCGCGCATGAGCTCATCGATGATAGCATCCTCGCTCACTTTGCGCAGCACCTCGCCGTGGCGGAATATGAGCCCGCAGCCGCGCCCGCAGGCAACGCCCACGTCCGCCCCGGCAGCCTCTCCGGGTCCGTTCACCACGCAGCCCATGACGGCGACGGAGATGGGCTTGGTCACGCCCTTGAGCCTGCGCTCCACCTCCTCGGCGATAGGAATAAGGTCCACCTGCGTGCGTCCGCAGGTGGGGCAGCTTACGAGCTCGGGTCCACGGCGGCGAATGCCGAGGCACTCGAGGATGCCCCAGGCAACGGGCGGCTCCTCGACGGGGTCTGCCGTGAGGGATACACGCAGCGTGTCGCCGATGCCATCGGCAAGAAGCGCGCCCAGCCCTACGGCGCTTTTGATGGTGCCCTGCTTCACCGTCCCCGCCTCGGTGACGCCGAGGTGCAGCGGCACCTGCGGAAGCTCGCGCGAGAGAGCGCGGTAGGTGGCTATGGTTGCGGGCACGTCATGGGCCTTGGCGGAAAGGACGATGTTTTCAAACCCGCGACCTTCGAAATGCTCGACGAAGCGCAAGGAGGACGCAACGAGCTTCTCGGGAAGGGTTAGCTCCTCGTTTTGTGCGATGTCGTCCTCAAGCGATCCGGCGTTCACCCCGATGCGGATGGCGATGCCGGCTTCTCCGGCGGCGTCGATCACCGCATCCACCTTTTCCCAGGAGCCGATGTTACCGGGGTTGATGCGAAGCTTTACCGCCCCGGCCTCGATAGCGCCGAGCGCAAGGCGATGGTCGAAGTGGATGTCGGCCACGATGGGCACGGGTGACTCGGCGCAGATGGTGCGGAAGCTCTTGAGTGCCGCACGCGAGGGCACCGAGACGCGCACGATTTCGCAACCGGTGTCCGCAAGGGCGCGCACCTGGTTTAGCGTCGCGGTTGCGTCGACGGTATCGGTCGAGGTCATGGACTGTACGACGACGGGCGCTCCCCCGCCGATCGTCACCTTGCCCACGTGGACGGGACGGGTCTTGTTGCGTGCAGCGTTCTCAAACATGCATGACCCCCTCTACAGGATGAACCGGATGATATCTGCGCGGAGCAGGTAGATAAAGAGCGCACCGAACAGGGCGATGCCGATGTAGGAGAGCGCGGTCTGCACTTTTACCGAAAGCGGGCGGCGGATGACGGCCTGCACGATCTCGATCACGAGCTTGCCGCCATCGAGGGGCGGTATGGGCAGGAGGTTCATAAAGCCGAGCGAGAACGATATGAGGGCGGCCACGCTGAGGAACGTGGAGGCGCCGCTTTCCGCCGCAGCGGCGGCCATGACGGAGATGCCCACCACCGAGGTGGAGCTGTCGAGGACCTCAAGCGTGCGCTGGGGGTTCACGAGCTGCATGATGGAATCGGCCGTGAGTGCAAGATAAGACCAGGTCACACTTGCTGCCTGAGCGGGATTGAGGTGGACCGTCTCCTGCGGCGCGGTGATGCCGATGGCGTCGGCGCCCTCGGGGTCTATGGTCACCGTGAGCTCTTTGCCGTCGCGGGCGAGGACCATGTCGAAGGGCTCGGACAGGTCGAGCGCGCCGATGATGTTTGCGATATCGGAGAAGCTGTCCGTGGTGGTTCCCGCAACAGAGAGGACGGTGTCCCCGGCCTCGATGCCGGCCGCTGCTGCCGGTGAGGCCGTCTCAACGGTTCCTATCGTGTTCACGTCCACGGTTGCGGTGACGCCCACAAACATGTAGATGGCCATAAGGAGCAGAAAGCCGGAGACGAGGTTCACCGCAACGCCTGCGACGAGGATGAACGCGCGGGCGAAGAAGCCTTTGCCCGCATAGGTATGGGAGCGCTCGCGCTCAAAGAAGGCATCCTCCCCCATCGGCGGCTCCCATGCCTCGCCGGAGCGAGTCGCCTCACCGCGCTTGAACTGCGCGCCATCAAGAAGCGTGGCTCCTGCCTTGTCGCGCGGAGCGGCCGCATAGGTCGAAGGGTAGTAGACGCCGGGCTTCTCGCCAGCCGCCACATCGTACCTGCCCTCGATAGAGCCCCAGTCGAGGAGCTGCACACAGGCGGCGAGCGCGTCTTCCTCAGAGATGGAGAGCGCCTCGGAAAGCTCCGCGACCGTTGCCGTGCCGCGGCGGTGCACCTCGGCAAGGACGCGCTTGGCGACATCGCTGTCGCCTTCGGGCTCCATGCCGCAGACCATGGCGTAGCCGCCGAGCAGAAGCGGCGTTACGCCGAACTTGGTACCGATACGGCGTGAGACGTGGTGGAGATTGAACCGGCAGGGCAGGCCGAGAAAGAACTCGGTGACGCGCACGCCGACGGCGCGCGATGCTAAGAAGTGCCCGCCCTCGTGCACAAACACGAGCGCGGACAACATGAGGAGACCCCAGAAGAGGGGTCGGATGATACCAAGGAGCGTCTCCATGGGTGACAGGCCTTTCGGTACGGGGACCTAGCGGGCGCGGGCGGCGAGGTAGGCGCGCGCCTCGGAACGTGCCCAGCGGTCGATCTGCTCGAGCTGTTCGAGCGATTCTACCCGCAGCGCATCATGTTGTTCGAGGCAATGAGCCACGCAGCCGTCGATATCGGTGAATTCACACGATTCTGCAAGGAAGGCGGCCACGGCAACCTCGTTGGCGGCGTTGAGCACGCAGGGCGCGGTGCCGCCCGTGCGCGCGGCCTCCTCGGCAAGTTTAAGGCACGGGAAGGCCTCGGTGTCGGGCGCACCGAAGGTGAGCTGGGCGATCTCGCGGAAGTCGATGCGCTCCGTCGGTGTCTCCCAGCGCTCGGGGTACGAAAGTGCATACTGGATGGGCAGGCGCATGTCAGATGCGCCAAGGTGGGCGATGACCGCACCGTCGCGGTATTCGACCATGGAGTGTATGCGGCTCTCGCGCTGGATGAGGACGGGAATGCGCTCCACAGGAAGGCCGAAGAGCTGCATGGCCTCGATACGCTCGAACCCTTTGTTCATGAGCGTGGCGGAGTCGATGGTGATCTTGGCACCCATGTTCCACGTGGGATGTGCGAGCGCGTCGGCACGGGTGACGCTTTCAAGTTCGGCGCGCGTGCGCCCGAAGAAGGGGCCGCCCGAGCAGGTGAGCCAAATGCGGTAGACCTCCTCGGCGCGTTCACCGAGCAGGCACTGGAAGATGGCGCTGTGCTCTGAGTCGACGGGCAGCAGCTGCCCGGCAGACGCCATGGGCATAAGGAGGTCGCCTCCGACGACGAGCGATTCCTTGTTGGCAAGTGCCAAGCGCTTCTCCCCTTTTAGAACGTGGTAGCTTGCCTCGAGCCCCACGGCGCCCACGACGGCGACAAGGACCGTGTCTGCCTCGGGCGTATCGGCGAGCTCGGCAAGCGCGGAGACGCCGGTGAGAAGCTTGGTCCCCTTGGGGAGCTCAGAGAGACAGGGGTCCTGAGTATGGGCATTATCGGTAACCGCGACGAGGGGTACATTGAACTCACGCGCGGCGGCGACGAGCTCGGCGGTGCGGCTGTGCGCGGAGAGCGCGACAACCTCGATGCGGTCGGGATGCTGGCGGCAGACGTCGAGCGCCTGCTGGCCGATGGAGCCCGTGCAGCCGAGGATGACGAGGCGTATGCGCCCGGCGTCGGTCATAGGATGCCTCCCAGATAGAGCATGAGCATGGCTGCGATGCAGCCGAAGATGAGCGAATCGCAGCGGTCGAGCATGCCGCCATGGCCGGGGATGAGGTTGCCGGAGTCCTTAACGCCCACGCCTCGCTTGATCCGCGACTCGATAAGGTCGCCAAAGACGCCGAGGATGGCAACGACAACACCGGTTAGGAGCGCATAGCCGAGCGACAGCGGGAAGAGGTGCGTGGCCCAGACGATGAGCCAGATGATGACCGACCCCGCGATGCCGCCGGCAAAGCCCTCCCAGGACTTCTTGGGCGAGATCTTAGGCGCCATCTTATGGCGGCCGAATTGGCGTCCAACGAGGTAGGCGAAGGAGTCCGAAACCCAAAGCGACGCACAGGAGCCGATGGCGAGAAGCGCCCCCGCAAATCCGGGGGCGGCGTCGCGCAACAGCACGATAGACGAGAGCATAAAGCCGGTGTAGAGCGGACCCATGAGTGTGACGGCCACATCGGCGATACGCGTGCGGGGCGTGTAGACGTACCAGAGGCCGCATGAGAGCACGAAGATGAAGATGAGAGCCGTCATCGCGATACTCTCCCCCAGAGCGGCTATGGGGAATAGCGCGCTGCAGGCAACGCCGAGGGCGAGGTTGGGCACCTTGCCGTCGCGCTTTGTCATGAGGAAGAACTCATAGGCGCAAAGCCCGCTGATGAGCGCGACGAAGATGGCGGCGGGAACAGGCCCGGCGAGAAGACAGCCGATGAAGAGCGCCGCGTACACGACGCCAGAGACGATGCGCGTGAGAAGCGCGCTCGAGCTGTCCTTAGGGGCCTCGGTCACCTTGACGCGACCGCGCGCCTGGCTAAGGACGCTCGATACGTTCGTGCGCTTATGCTCTTGTGTCTGGGAATCGTGATCCATCGTGTGCTACGCGTCCTCCTTCTGGGAGAGACCTCCAAAGCGACGGTCGCGCCCTTGGAAGGCGAGTATGGCGCGAAGGAGCTCCCAGCGGTTGAAATCGGGCCAATAGGTCGGCGTGATGTAGAACTCGGCATAGGCGACCTGCCACAGCAGGTAGTTGGAGAGACGCATCTCGCCGGAAGTCCTCACCACGAGCTCGGGATCGGGAAGACCGGCGGTGTAGAGGCTGTTTGCCACAACGTCCTCGTCGATGTCCTCGACAGCAAGCTCTCCTGCGGCTACGCGGGCGGCTATGAGCTTGGCAGCGCGTGCAATCTCTGCGCGGGCTCCGTAGTTGACCGCGAGAGCAAGCACCATTCCTGTGTGGTCGCGGGTCTCGGAAAGGCCGCGCTCAAATACCTCGCGCGTCTCAAGCGGAAGGGCGGAGATGTCGCCCAAGAAAACGACCCTGACGTTCTCGCGCTTGAGCAGAGGCAGCTCCTGGATGAAGGTCTGCGCGAAGAGGTGCATGAGGAGGTTCACCTCGGCCTCGGGCCTCTTCCAGTTCTCGGTGGAAAAGGCGTAGGCAGAGAGCACCTCGACGTCGAGACGGACGCAGGCCGTGATGATCTCGCGCAGGGAGACAATGCCCGCGCGGTGCCCCTCGCCGCGGTTGAGGCCGCGGGCGGTTGCCCAGCGGCCGTTGCCGTCCATGATGCAGGAGATATGCCGGGGAATCCTCGTGCGGTCGAGCGCATCGAGATCGATATCCTCCGGAGGATTGGCGAAAAACGTCTCGAAGGTGGAATCGTCGTCCATGACCTAGATCTCCATGACCTCGGCCTCTTTGGCCTTCAGCATCTCGTCGATCTTCTTGATGTAGTCGTCGGTGTGCTTCTGGACCTTGGCCTGCTCGCGGCGAACCTCATCCTCAGAGAGCTCCTCGTCGCGCTCGAGCTTGTTGTTGAAGTCGCGACGGATGTTACGGATAGAGACGCGGGCCTGCTCGGCGATTTCGCGGCACTCCTTGACGAGCTCGCGGCGGCGCTCCTCGGTGGGCGCCGGGAAGGGCAGGCGCACGACGGTGCCATCAGAGCTCGGGGTGATGCCGAGGTCGGAGGCGTTGATGGCGTGAACGATGGCGTTCAGGACCGACTTGTCCCACGGCTCGATCATAAGCATGTGGGCCTCGGGGACCTTGACCGCGGCGACCTGGGTGATGGGGGTCGGCACGCCGTAGTAGTCGACGGTGATGTCACCCAGGATGTTGGGGTTGGCGCGGCCGGTGCGCACCTTGGAGAAGTTGTGCTTGAGGCTCTCGATGGATTTGTCCATATGAGCGGTGATGTCGGCCATGATCTAGTCCTCCCGAACGACGACGGTTCCGATAGGCTCGCCCATGAGGGCGCGCTTGATATTGTTCTCGCCCTCGATGTTGAGGACGATGATGGGCATGCGGTTGTCCTGGCAAAGGGCCGTGGCGGTGGAGTCCATGACCTGCAGGCCGCGGACGAGCACCTCGTGGTAGGTGATGGTGTCAAAGCGGACGGCATCGTCGAACTTGGCGGGATCTTTGTCGTAGATGCCGTTGACCTTGGTGGCCTTGATGAGGCAGTCCGCGTCGATCTCGCAGGCGCGCAGCGCCGCTGCGGTATCGGTGGTGAAGTAGGGGTTGCCCGAACCGGCAGCGAAGATAACGATGTCGCCCTTCTCCAGATGGCGCATGGCGCGGCGACGGATGTAGGGCTCGCACACCTCGTTCATCTGGATGGCGCTCATGACACGACAGGGCGTGTCGGTGCGCTCGATGGCGTCCTGCAGGGCGAGTGCGTTCATGATGGTGGCGAGCATGCCGATGTAGTCGGCCTGAGCGCGATCCATGCCGCCGGCGGCACCGGCGATGCCGCGGAAGATGTTGCCCCCGCCCACGACGACGCCGATCTGGACGCCCTCCTCGTGAAGGGCCTTGATGTCGCGGGCAAGTCGATCGGTGATGGCGGGGTCGATGCCGTACTCGCCCTCCCCCATCAGCGCCTCACCGGACAGCTTCAAAAGAACGCGCTTGTACTGGTAGTCAGCCACGGAATGCCTCCTTAGGACAGCCTGAACTCAGACCATTCTAGCAAAGATGGTCCATAAAAAAGGGAAGGACCCGAGGGCCCTTCCCTGTACGGTACGCTATCGAGCGCGAGGTTACTCCTCGCCGCGGGCGAGACGATCGAAGGCGACGATCTTGATGGTGTCGCCGAGCTCCTTGCTGACCTTGGCCGCATAGGCGGAGATGGTCATGCTGGAGTCCTTGATGAACTCCTGCTCGTGTAGGACGACGCCCTTGTAGTACGTCTCGAGGCGGCCGATGGCCATCTTCTCCTGAATGGCCTCGGGCTTGCCGGACTCGGCGGCCTGAGCCTTGTAGATGGAGACCTCGTGGTCGATGACGTCCTGCGGAACGTCCTCGCGCACGGCGCAGATGGGAGCGGTCGCAGCGACCTGCATAGCGACGTCGTGGGCGAAGGTCTTGAAGGCGTCCGCGGAAGCGGTCTCGGCCTTCTCGAAGGAGAACTCGACGAGAACGCCGATCTTGCCGCCCATGTGGACGTAGCTGGAGACAGCGCCGGAAGCAGGCTTGCGCACGGCGAAGCGGGTGATCTTCATGTTCTCGCCCATGGTGTGGATGAGCTCGGTGAGCTCTGCCTGGACAGTCTCGGCGGCCATGGGGGCGGCGAGAAGAGCGTCGACGTCAGCCGGCTCGGTGGCGCAGGCGACCTCGGCGACGGAAGCGGCAAAGCCGGTGAACTTGGGGTTGGAGCCCACGAAGTCGGTCTCGCAGGCGACCTCGCACAGAGCGCCCTCGCGGCCGTCAGCGGAGACGTAGGCACCCACGGCACCCTCGTTGGTCTCACGGCCGGCCTTCTTGGCGGCGGCAGCAAGGCCGTTCTTACGGAGGATGTCCACGGCGGCGTTCATGTCGCCGTCAGCCTCGACGAGAGCCTTCTTGCACTCCATCATCGGGGAGTCGGTCATCTCGCGGAGTTCCTTGACCATAGCGGCGGTAATCTGAGCCATGTTCGGTTCCTTTCTCAGCGGAAGCGTTTCCGTATTGACGGTTACTCAGCGGCAGGAGCCTCAGCGGCAGCCTCGGCAGCGGGCGCCTCGGCAGCGGGCGCCTCGGCGGCCATCTCGGTCTCGGAGATCTGCTCCTTGCCGGTGCCGGCGAGGCAGGCGTCGGCCATGAGCTCGCACATGAGGGTGACGGCGGAGATAGCGTCGTCGTTGCACGGGATGCCGAAATCGACCTCGTCCGGGTCGGAGTTGGTGTCGATGAGGGCGACGACCGGGATGTTCAGGCGACGAGCCTCCTTGATGGCGTTCTCCTCGCGCTTGGTGTCGATGACGAAGAGAGCGGAGGGCAGACCCTTGAGGTCGCGGGCGCCACCGAGGTTGTTCTGGAGCTTAGCGAGCTCCTTGCCGAGAACAGCCTGCTCCTTCTTGGGGAGGACCGCCATGCGGCCGTCCTCGACCATGGTCTCGAGCTCCTCCATGCGGTTGATGCGCGAGCGGATGGTCACGAAGTTGGTGAGCATGCCGCCGAGCCAACGCTGGTTGATGTAGGGCATGCCAGCGCGCTCGGCAGCAGCGCGGACGGGCTCCTGGGCCTGCTTCTTGGTGCCGACGAAGAGCACCTTGCCACCCTTGGCAGCATTGCGCAGGAAGGAATAGGCCTGGTCGGCGTTGATGATGGTCTGCTTGAGGTCGAGGATGTAGATGCCGTTGCGCTCACCGAAGATGAACGGCTTCATCTTGGGGTTCCAGCGGCGGGTCTGGTGGCCGAAGTGGCAGCCTGCCTCGAGAAGGGTGCGGATGTTGATCTTGGTAGCCATGTAAACCTCCTGTGGTTCGCCTCCGTGCGGGGTCAACCTCTCCCTACCACCCGGGACCTGCTACCCTGCCCGGGCACCACGGCGGGAAAGTAGCCGCACGTGTGTGATGAATACGCGTCGCCAGAACGGCAACGTTCGAAATCATAGCAGGATGCGCTCTGGTTTCCAAGTAAAATCCGCACAAAGTGAGGCTCTCTATAGAACCGCCTCAAGCGTCGCCACGCGGATGGGCCTGAACGACCGCACCGAGGAGCCTCTCCGGCGTGAGGTGCGTGTAGAGCTGCGTGGTAGAGAGACTCGCATGACCAAGGAGCTCCTGAACGCTCCTCAAGTCGGCTCCGCCGGCGAGGAGGTCGGTTGCGAAGGTGTGCCGCATGGCGTGCGGCGTGATGTCCGCGGGAAGCCCCGCTATGGTTGCGAGCTTGCGGAACCGGTACCTGAGCGCCGCCGCGTCCATACGGTTTCCGCGCGCTGACAGGAACAGGGGCCTTCTGGCATCCCGTTGCTCACATCTGCCGGCGACGGCGAGAAGTGCCGGTCTCCCCTCCTCCAAATAGCGCTTCACGGCATCGAGGGCACGTCGATAGACGGGGACGATCCTCTCGCGGGACCCCTTGCCGAAGAGGCGCACGGTCCTCGTTGCGAAGTCGATGCTCTCGATATCGAGTCGGGAGAGCTCGGAGATGCGCGCGCCCGTGGCGTAAAAGAGCTCGAGCATGCAGGAATCACGGACGCCCTCCGGCATGGTTAGGTCGGGAGCTGCGAGCAGGTCCTCCATGGCGCTTGCCCCCACGGTTTTGGGAAGCGACTTGGGAATCTTGGGTGACTGAAGCGTGAGCGCGGCAGCAGCCGTAACGATTCCCTCGAGCTCGCACCAGCGGAAGAAGGAGCGGAGGGCCGAGAGGTGGGCGGAGACGGTCCTCGGCGCGTAACGGGCTGCATGCAGCTCCGCGAGATAGCGCCTGAGATCCCGGACAGAGGGCTTTAAGGCATCTACTGAGGCGCGCACCGTCCAGGAACCGTAGGCATCTAGATGTCCCTCGTAGGCTCGCACGGTCTCGGGGGATAACCCCTCCACGCGCGAGATATAGGCGATGAATCCGTCGAGGGCCTCGAGAAAGTCCTCGGCAGGAAGACTAGTTCTGTCCGCCATCGTTGAAGAGGTCGCCTCTACTCGAGAGATAGGCGTCGAGGTCTGCGAGAGCGCGCTCGGCGTAAGCGGCGTAGCGATCACGTTTGGAGCGGCGACGACCGTCGTCGAGAGGCGGTACGAGTCCGAAGTTCACGTGCATGGGCTGGTAGTTCTCGGTTACAGGGTCGGTTGCGTAGGCAACGAGCGATCCGAGCGCGCCGGTTACGGGAAGCGAGACCGGATCGGCCCCGATGAGGTCCGCATAGGTGTTTGCCGAGGCGAGAAGCCCCGACGCCATCGCCTCGACGTATCCCTCCGTGCCGCAGATTTGTCCGGCAAGGCGCACCGTTGTGCCGGGAATCGCGAAGGTTTTGTCGAGTACGTGCGGCGCATCGACGAAGGTGTTGCGATGCATGACGCCGTAACGGAAAAACTCTGCGTTCTCGAGTCCGGGGATCATGCGGAACACCCGCTTCTGCTCGGGCCAGGTGAGGTTCGTCTGGAAACCGACGAGGTTGTACGCCGTGCCCTCGGTGTTCTCGGCACGGAGCTGCACGGCAGCCCAGGGGCGGTGCCCGGTCCGGGGATCGGTGAGTCCGACGGGCTTGAGCGCGCCGAAGCGAAGCGCATCGCGCCCGGTGCGCGCGATCTCCTCCACCGGCTGGCACGCCTGGAAAAGGTCACGTGCCTCGAACTCCTTCTGCACCACACGGTCGGCTGCGAGGAGCTCGTCTATGAAGCGCTCGTACTCCTCCCGGTTGAACGGCGCGTTGAGGTAGTCGCCGGTGCCCTGGTCGTCGTAGCGCGACTGGGTGAAGAGGACGGAACGGTCGAGGGACGCGGCGTCCACGATGGGTGCGGCAGCATCGAAGAAGGCGAGCGACTCGGCACCGAGTTTCTCGCGAATACGTTCGGCGAGCGCGTCTGAGCAGAGCGGGCCTGCGGCTATGACGACGTGACCGGCAGGGATATCACGGACCTCCTTGCGAACCACCTCGATAAGGGGCTCATCTTCGATGCGCTTCTCCACTGCGGCGGAAAAGGCCTCACGGTCGACAGCAAGGGCCCCTCCGGCCGGCACAGCGGTCTCCTCCGCGCACGCCAGCAGAGAGCACCCCATCCGGCGAAGCTCCTCTTTGAGAAGTCCCGCAGCGGAGTCTCGCCTGGTGGCCTTTAGGGAGTTCGAGCAGACGAGCTCAGCAAGATGGGCCGTGTGGTGCGCCGCAGACGTCGTCTCCGGGCGCATCTCGATAAGGCGGACGGGCACGCCGCGGCGCGCGAGATCGAGGGCGCATTCTGAGCCGGCAAGACCGCCGCCGACGACGGTAACCGTGGGAAGGGTCATACAGAAACCTTTCTTGTGTGTTCGGTACGCATCCTATTGTGCCCCAAAGGAGGTTCTGTTGACGAGGGCCGCCGCGGTCGCCGCGTAACGACCATCAACCATCCGCTCCACAAGACCGGCCAAGGTCAGCTCCGAGAGACGCTCGAGACAGGTGCGAGTGTCGATATGCGCTGCGCGGGCGATGGCATCCACGCGCAGCGGAGTTGCCACAAGCGCCTCGAGCATCATGCTCCCGCACTGGTCCAGAGTAGGTGTGCGTGCGCCAGGGGCAGCTTCAGATCGAAGGCAGCAGAAGATGCGTGATAGAGCACAGGAGAGAGCCTCCTCATCGGCGATGATGCAGGCGCCAGATTCGATAAGGTAATTTGATCCTCTGGATGCCGGTGAGAAGATGGACCCGGGCACGGCGAGCACCTCGCGGTCAATCTCGGTTGCCGCCTCGGCGGTTGAGAACGTGCCCGAGGGCATGCCCGCTTCTGCCACGAACACCGCACGGCTAAGCGCTGCTATGATGCGATTTCGCTTGGGAAAGGCATAGCGCCGCGGCTGCGTACCCCAGCGCTCGATGGAGATAACCGCGCCTCCCTGGGCGATGGTTTGCTCAACGAGGGGCTCGCTGCGCTGTGGGTAGATAACGTCCGCACCGGTTCCAAGCACGATGATATTTGTTCCGTGTTCGTCTAAAGTGGACCGCGCCGCGGCTGAGTCACACCCGATGGCGCCTCCACTCACCACGGCAATGCCAAAGGAGACGGCCATGCGCGCGGCCAGGGTGCAGATGGCTTCGCCATAGGGGGTCATCTGCCGCGTACCGATGATGGCGAGCGCATCCTCAGCTAACACCGACGGGTCTCCCCTTCCGTATATGATCTCAGGTGGCGATGCGAGGTCCTCTAAACGATCGGGATAAGCGCACCCCCCTCGTTTGATCTCCCATCCGTCGCCGAAGGCACCGTATCCCATCAAAGTCTCCTATCCCCGCGGTACATTGAAGCTTCCTTCACGTGTGACTCTCGCACGAACATGGACTCATCCATATCGGCAAGCGCACGCGCCACGCGGCAGAGTCTGTCCAACCCTCGACCACTCAGATGTGTCCTCTTTGCGAGAGCGATGGCGGTCTCTTCTGCCTCGGCTGATAGCGTGTGACTCTCACTCCCTTCATCCTCGCGCCTCTGCTCACGCCAAGCTCGAAAGGCACGTCCGCGAACGACGCTTTGTGAGATTTCACTGCTTGAGAGGCCTTCGCTGCCACGAAGTACGACCTCTGGATCGGGTCTCGATACGTCAATTACAAGATCGATGCGGTCCATGAAGGGGCCCGAGAGCCGCGCTCGGTATCGTTCTATGGCGGAGGTGGTGCACTTGCAGCCAATCTCTGGGTCCCCTAGATATCCGCAAGGGCAGGGGTTGCTTGCGGCAACAAGCTGAAAGCGGCAGGCGAAGGTGTACACGCCATCGACGCGGACGATTCGTACCACGCCCTCCTCAGTGGGCTGGCGGAGCATATCGAGGATATTCGCGGGAAACTCCGCAAGTTCGTCCAAGAAGAGCACGCCTCCGTGCGCAAGGCTGATCTCGCCTGGTCGAACGGGACGACCTCCACCCAAAAGACCTGCCGAGGAAGCACTGTGATGCGGGCTTCTGAACGGTCTTCTTCCCGCTAGGATGTCCTCAATCGGCTCCCCCACGACCGAATGGATGCGAAGCGCTTCCTGTTTGGTTTTATCGTCAATGGGCGGAAGTATCGTAGGGAGTCTCTGGGCGAGCATGGTCTTACCCGCACCTGGTGGACCCACCATGAGAAGTCCGAGTTCCCCCGTTGCGGCGATGGCGCAGGCTCTTTTGGCAAACTCCTGCCCTACCACGTCTGCATAGTCAAGAAGCGGAGCCAGCCCATGAGCGGACGCGGGAGCGTCATCGTAGGCATACATGCCGTGGGCAATGCCGTGGTTTAGATTTGCCAGGTTTACGATTCTCGCCGATCGGATGCCCTCCAGCGGAACATGACCTTCACTCCACCCACCGACAATGACAGCGTTGAACTCTCGTGCGAGAAGCTGATAGGCTACCTCGCCTTTAACCGGACTGACGTCTCCGTCCAAGGTGAGCTCGCCTACAAGCAGCACATCTTCGAGCCCATTTAGGGGAATCTGTCCCGACGCCGCGAGTATGCCCACCGCGATAGGAAGATCGAGACCGGTGCCAGTCTTTCGGACATCGCCCGGGGCGAGGTTCACGGTGACGCTTTGCCTCGGTAACGTATAGCCTGAGGCGCGCAGCGCGTTTCTGATGCGCTGGCGTGCCTCGAGCACGGAGGAGTCGGGCATGCCTATGAGGTGGATACCGGGGATTCCTCCCGATAAGGCGACCTCGACCGTTACCGGAAATGCCTCGACTCCCCTTAAGCAGGCGCCGCGTACAGAGACGACGCCGCTCACATCTCACACTCCCAATCGAACGCACCGCACGCTTGAACGATCCCCACCTGGTCGTCACCGTCTACAACGACCCCAATGGTGTCGAAGCGAAGCGACGGCACCGGGAAGTTATCCATGAGGTAGGAAGCGGCGATTCTGCGGTAGCGCTTACGCTTGCGGACATCGACCGCCTCCTCGGGGTAGGCCCCTTGAGAAAGGCTGCGCTTGCGCCGCGTCTTGACCTCGACGAGCACGATGCATTCGTCCGCCGGATCATAGGCTACATAGTCTGCCTCGCCCTCGCGGCAGCGATACCCGTGCTCTAAGATCTCATAGCCGTTGCTGATGAGAAAGGCCCCAGCTAGAGCTTCACCGAGGATGCCGAGCTCGTGCGGTGTGAGGTTCTCGACAGCGACGTCTGCGGGAAAACCGATGTCTTCGGCAAGTGCATCGGTAAGTTCCGGGCTTATGTCGCCAAGGTCCCATTTCTCGGATACGGTTCTCTGTCCCAACATGTCCTCTCCTCTCGTCGAAGGTGAGGACATGTTCCACGGCACTTCTTACAGATTTCACGCTGACTCTTGCACAGGGGTCACCATGCGCTGAAGGGACTTTGAAAGGTTTCCAACCTCGCAGGTAGCTTGGTGGAAAACCTGCCGGGATAAGGTCGTTGCCGATTAGAAGAGCGATTCTGTCTCCAGAAAGTTTCCACAGAAGCTCACGCGGTGAACCTCAGAGAGTCCCATCGCCTTGATGGCTGCGATGTGCTCCGGTGAGGCGTAGCCTTTGGAGTCGGCGAAATGATAGCCGGGGTACTCCGCGTCAAGCTCGACCATAAGCTCGTCACGCGTGACTTTGGCAACGATGGAGGCGGCGGCTATGCAGGCGATGGTCGCATCGCCGTGGACAACATCACGCTCGTTCTCGACGGCGTGCAGCGGGTTGCCGTCCATAAGCACGCAGTCGGGCGTGATGCCGGTGTCTGCCACGGCGCGGCGCACAGCCTCCCTGAGGGCGGCGGCCATGCCCATGCGGTCGATATCGGCTGCGGGTATCTGGCCAAAGCCGATTGCTACGGCGAGCTCGGCAATCTTTTCGGCAAGCACCTCGCGGCGGGCGGCAGAAAGCTTCTTGGAGTCGTTGATACCCCAGATGATCGGCTCATCGGGAAGCGCGACGGCGGCCACCATCAGGGGACCGGCGACAGAGCCTCGACCTACCTCGTCTACGCCCACGATCACTCCATCGCCACCGACCTCGTGCATGCGTGCATACATAGATATGACGCGGTCGCGCTCCGCGCGCTCCTTATCGTTTTTTCTTTTTGCACGCTCGCATGCCTTTACCACCTGCGCACGCGGATCCTCGGCGTAACGCTCAATAAGTGCGGTAATGTCCTCAAAAGACGCGCTTGCAAGTTCGCCTGCGATCTGGGATGCGGATTGAGAGAGGTGTTGGTTTGCCATAGCCTGTCTGTCCCTTTACGAAAAGGGCCGCCCTGAGGCGGCCCTTTGGTGCATATGAAATGCTCTTAGCGCTTCTCGGGGATGCGAGCGGCCTTGCCGACGCGATCACGGAGATAGTAGAGCTTGGCGCGACGCACGCGACCGTGACGCACGACCTCGAGCTTGCCAATCTTGGGGCTGTGAAGCGGGAAGGTACGCTCGACGCCCACACCGAAGGAGATCTTACGAACGGTGAAGGTCTCACGAGCACCGGCACCGCTCATGCGGATGACGTCGCCCTGGAAGACCTGGATGCGCTCGCGGTCGCCTTCCTTGATGCGGTAGTGCACCTTGACGTTGTCGCCGACGCGGACCTGCGGGATGTCCTCGCGGATCTGCTGACGCTCAATAGCGCGGATGTAGTCCATTTCTGATCCTTACTCTTGTCCAGAGGTGCCGCACCCGTAAGCCGGCACATGGGTTTGACAAACGAAATAAGTATACGCAAAGCGCCCGGTAAGGCAAGTGGAGATTTGGGGAAGGTGCGCAGGGGGTCGTGACGTGGATTGCACGAAACGACCCCGTCCCCAAACGAGTATGCCTTACTTCTTCTTGGCAAGCGCCCCCATGTCGGCCACATCGGCAAAGACCGCCTCGAAGCGGTTGAGCAGGCGCAGGCGGTTCTCACGCAGGCGAAGGTCCTCGTCCATAACCATGACGTCCTCAAAGAAGCGGTCGATGGGGGCACGGAGGCCGGCGAGCGCGGAGATGACCGAGGCGAAGTCGCGCTCGGCAAGTGCCTGGGAGACGGACGCCGCGGCGGCGTCGGAGGCCTCTGCAAGCTCGCGCTCGGCATCACCGAGAAGAGCCTCGTCCACATCGCAGCCGAGCTTGCCGTCCGCAAGATGGCTTGCGCGCGCATAGGCGGTAGCGAGGTTCTCGAACGTCTCAGGATCGCTCTCGCGTGCGTCACGCAGCGCTTGCGCCAGTGCGAAGAAGTCTGCGGGGGCAGAGACGGAACCGGCAGAGACCGCGGCGACCACATCGACGGGGATCTTGGCGTCGCGCGCCATCTGCTCCATGCGGCCCTTCAGGAAGGCGCAGACCGCGTCAGATGTGGCCTCAAGGTCGAAGGCGATCCCCTGCTCGGCGAAGAGCTCGAGAGCAGCTTTGACCAGAGGCTCAAACGCGCACCCGAGACGCTCGCGCAGAATGTTGATGACACCGATGGCGGAGCGGCGAAGCGCATAGGGGTCCTTGGACCCGGTCGGCGGCTCGCCGATGGCAAACATGCCCGCGATGGTATCGAGCTTGTCTGCAACCGCGACGATGCAGCCCTCGATGTTCTCGGGCAGCTCGTCGCCGGCGAAACGCGGACGATAGTGGTCGCGGATGGCCGAAGCGACCTCAGGGCTCTCCCCTGCCGCCAGCGCGTAGTAGCCGCCCATAACGCCCTGCTGGCTCGTGAACTCGATGACGGCGGAGCTCACGAGGTCAGCCTTGGCAAAGTGGGCAGCGCGCTGCGCGTCGGAAGCGGCATGTGCGCCCACGCGCGCCTCATGCGCGATGGCAAGCGCGAGGTCCTCGATACGCTCGGACTTCTGCAGGACCGTACCGAGCTTCTCCTGGAAGGCGACATCGGCGAGTCGGGAGCGGAACTCCTCGAGCGGAATCTTGAGGTCCTCGTCGTAGAAGAACTTGGCATCGTAGAGACGGGCGCGGACCACGCGCTCGTTGCCGTCGATGATGGTGTCGGCGCACTCGGGGCGACCGTTTGCCACGACCACGAACTCGCGCATAAGCTTGCCGTCCGCATCGTAGATGGGGAAATAGCGCTGGTTGGAGAGCATGGACTCACAGATGATCTCGTGCGGGACCTTGAGGAACTCCTCATCGAAGCGTCCTACGAGAACGCTTGGCCACTCGCAGAGGTTAACGACCTCGTCGAGCACCTTCTTGGGCGTGTCGACGTGAGCGCCCTGAAGTTCGCGTTCGATCTTTGCGATACCCTCGGCGATCACCTGGCGGCGGCGCTCGTCGCCAAGAACGCCCGCCGCCTCGAGCACAGCCTCGTACCGCGCAGGCTCGGCAACGACGTGCTCACCCGGACCGAGTACACGGTGGCCGCGGGTGGTGTTGCCGGAGACTACGTCGGCATAGCGAACGGGAACGACCTCATCGCCCAGAAGCGAGCAGATCCAGCGAATCGGACGCACAAAGGTCTCGTGAGTCGTACCCCAGCGCTGGCTGCGGTAGTTTGGCCACTCGAGGGCGGCGATGGTCTTCTCGCAAAGGTCGGAGAGGATCGGAAGGGCGGGCGCTGCAGGCACGCTGCGCTCGGCGAAGACGTACTCGCGGCCGTCGGTGTCCTCGCGGCGCACGAGCTCGGTGGCGTTGATGCCGCACTTACGGGCGAAACCCTCGGCCGCTTTGGTGGGATTTCCCTCAGCATCGAAGGCAATGTTGGCGGCGGGGCCGCGCTTCACCTCGTGTACGGCCTCGGTTTCGGTCGCCACCGTCGAGAGAACGGCCAGACGACGCGGGGTGGAGAGCACGCGGATATCGCCGTGAGCAAGACCTGCCGCATCAAGACCGTCAGCGACGAGCTTGGGCAGCTGCCTTACGGCATTCATGAGCGGCGCGGAGGGCATCTCCTCACAGCCGATCTCGAACAGGAAATCACGGGTGTCGCTCATTTAGGCCACCTCCCCTTCGGATTCGTTGCCATCGGTTTTGGACGCCACCTCGACAAGGTAGGCCTCGCAGCATGCCTTGGCGACGGTGCGGACGCGCAGGATGTAGTTGGCGCGCTCGACCGCCGAGAGGGCGCCACGCGCGTCGAGGATGTTGAACGCATGGCTGCACTTCATGACGCAGTCGTAGGCGGGAAGCGGCAGCTTGGCCTCAAGGCAGGAGTGGCACTCGCGCTCGTAGTCATCGAACTTCTGACGCATCATAGGCACATCAGCGACCTCAAAGTTGTATGCAGAGAACTCACGCTCGTTCTCGAGGAAGACGTCGCCGTAGGTGATCGCGGTGCCATCCGGCAGATAGCTCCAAATGAGGTCGTAGACCGAGTCGACCCCCTGCACGTACATGGCAAGGCGCTCGAGACCATAGGTGATCTCGACCGGGACGGGGTCAACCTCGATACCGCCCACCTGCTGGAAGTAGGTGAACTGGGTGACCTCCATGCCGTTCAGCCAGACCTCCCAGCCAAGTCCCCAAGCGCCAAGCGTCGGGCTTTCCCAGTCGTCCTCGACAAAGCGGACGTCGTGGTCTGCCGGGTCGATCCCGATAGCCTTAAGAGAGTCAAGGTAAAGCTCCTGAGAGTTCACCGGAGAGGGCTTGATGAGCACCTGGAACTGATAGTAGTGCTGCAGGCGGTTGGGGTTCTCGCCGTAGCGGCCGTCGGCGGGACGGCGGCAGGGCTGCGCGTAGCAGGTGCGCCAGGCGCCGGGCCCGAGCGAGCGGAGCGTCGTGGCGGTATGGAAGGTGCCGGCGCCGACCTCCGAGTCGTAGGGCTGCATGATGACGCAACCCTGGGAGCCCCAGTACTGCTGGAGTTTCAAGATGATGTCCTGGAAGGTGAGTGCAGATGCGTTCATACGCCCCTATCTTCCCTTCTTCGTCGCGTGCAAAACATAGGATATGGTAGCCGAAGGCCGCCGTTGAGGGGACCTGACAAGGCCAATAGCTAAAAACACCCGTCTTTACTCGATGGCGCCGATACGGTCGAGCGGCCAGTAGCGCACGAATGCGACGGCAACGAGGTTCTCGGTCGGTACCGCGCCAAAATAGCGTGAGTCGGCGGAGTTCTCGCGGTTGTCTCCCATAACCCAGACCGAACCCTCGGGAACCGTATAGGGAAAACTCACCGAGACGCCCGGAGCCTGCTGGGCGAGCTCATAGCTGAGGCCTGCGGCGTACGGTTCGTCGAGCTCCTGGCCGTCCACGTAAACCTTACCCGAGCGAATATCGACGGTCTGCCCGCCGATGGCGATGACGCGCTTGACGAGGACGTCATGGTCCCCGGCGCTCGTGGGGTTACGGAAGACCACGATATCGCCCGCTGAAACGTCCTGACCGAGCTCGAGCGTCACCTTTTGGCCGAGCAGCTGATCCCCGATCATGATCGTGGGCTCCATAGAGGCCGTTGGGACGTAGTAAGGTTCAACTACGAAGGTGCGCACGATGATCATGAAGAGACAGGCGAGGGCAAAAACCGCAACCCATTCGAGCAGGCTGTAGAAAAAGGACCGAGTTCGCTCCATAATCACTCCCCCTCTACTGAACCGTCGGCAGATTCGTCGGCCGAGGCGAGCAGGTCGCGGGCGAATGCGCGCTCCTCATCGGTGAGGTCCGCGGTCTCGATAAGGTCCGGTCGCCAGCGAACGGTACGCTCGATGGCATTGGCGCGGCGCCATGCGTCGACCTTCGCATGGTCCCCCGAGAGAAGAACCTTGGGGACGCCAGCACCGCGGAACTCAGCGGGGCGGGTATACTGCGCGTACTCGAGAAGCCCACCACCGGCACCGGTCGCGAAGGACTCGTCTACATTGCTCATATCATCTCCGAGGGCACCCGGTATGAGGCGTACCACGGCGTCGGTCACCACCATAGCGGCGAGCTCGCCGCCGGTGAGCACATAGTCACCGATGGAGATGCGCTCGTCCGCGTAGTCGTAGGCGCGCTCGTCGATTCCCTCATAGCGCCCGCAAACGAAAAGGATGCGCTCCTTAGTGGAGAGGCGCTCGGCGGTCGCCTGCGTGAACGGTTCCCCGCACGGTGTGAAGAAGACGATGTGGGGACGAGGGCCTTGGGCGATGAGGTCGTCAAGCGCCTCTGCGATGGGTTCGACCTTCATGAGCATGCCCTGACCGCCCCCAAAGGGCGCGTCGTCAACGGTGCGATGGCGGTCGTGGGTCCAATCCCTTAGGTCATGTGCACAAAACTCAAAGAGGCCTGCTCGTTGAGCGCGACCCAAGATAGAGGTCGTCATGACGGCATCGAACATCTCGGGAAAGACGGAGAGCGCCTCGATGCGCATCATGACTCCTCGCTATCGTTCATCTCAATGAGGCCGTCCATGATGTGGACGGCAATATCGCCAGACTCGGGGATTTGGGGGATGACATCCTCAACTACGGGTATGAGCACCTCGCCATAAGACCCACCATCGACCACCCAGACGTCGTTGGCGGGAAGCTCGAGGATGTCGCGCACGACGCCGAGCACACCAAAGCGCTCATCCACGACCGTGCGGCCCGAGAGCTCCTCCACGGAGGCGTCGAGGGGGTCGAGTTCGAGGTCGTCCTCGCGTGCGAGGACGTAGCAACCCGAGATCGCCTCGGCGTCGGTCATGGAGTCGATACCGGAGAAGGAGACGAGGGCCCCATCTCCGCCTGTTGAGAGGTGCTCGACCGTGCACCACCGATCTCGCTTGAGGGCAGGGGGCGTCAAGGCCACGGAGAGCCCCTCGCTCAAAACGAGAGGGAGGCCGCGCACCGGTTGCACGACGACCTCCCCTGCTTTGCCGTGCGGCTTAACCACACGGGCGATATTTCGATACCGTACGGGCAAGATGCCTAGCCCAGGACCTCGACCTCGACAGCCGTCCCAAGACGGGCTGCGAGTGCACGAGCGAGCGTGCGAATCGCCTTGATCGTACGGCCGTGGCGACCGATGACCTTGGCAACGTCGGAATCCGCGACGGAAACCTCGATGGTGGAGGCGTCCTCGCGGTCGATGACCTCGAGACTCACGGCATCCGGCTCGTCGACGATGCTCACGACGAGGTACTCCACCAGATCGGCGATACGATCCGAGAGGAGCTCCTCACCTTCGAGCATGCCGCTAAGCTCCTCAGACACCGCTTACTCCTCGGCGCCCTCGGCAGCCTCGGCCTCAGCCGCCTTAGCGGCCTCCGCCTCCTTGGCGAGCTGCTTCTTGGACTTCTTGACAGCGGTCTCGGCCTTGGGGCCCTCCTCGGCGGCCTTGACGAGCGCCTTGACGGCGTCGGTCAGCTGGGCGCCCTTGGACTGCCAGTCGTTGATCTTCTCGATGTCGAGATCGATGGTCTTGGGGTTGGTGAGCGGGTTGTAGCGGCCCACCTCCTCGATCAGACGACCATCGCGGGGCGAACGGGAATCGGCGACCACGACACGGTAGTACGGACGCTTCTTAGAGCCGTGACGGGCGAGACGAATCTTGACTGCCAATGAAAACTCCTCCAACCAGGCAGCCGGTATGGCTGCGACGACAGACAAACAAATGGGTATGATACGCCAACGGAGGGGCGTGCGTCCTGCCAACGCGCAGGAACTTCGGTATTTCCGCAGGCGGTTCCATATAATACGCACTTCTTGCAATATTGCAAGGCCCCATTGCGTCGAATGCGCACGCAGCGCACAAGATGCTATACTGCGATTATGTACGATAGCGAACATACATACGCTAACAAGAGCGATCTTGCCGACGTCACCGCTGGCCTGTTTGGCGGGTGGAGGGGTCCGGCCATCGGCCTTATGGACCTCGATGCGTTCTTTGCGAGCGTCGAGCAGCTCGACCATCCCGAATGGCGCGGCAAGCCCGTCATCGTGGGAGGCAGCCCCGAGGAGCGCGGCGTCGTATCCACCGCGTCCTATGAGGCGCGGCCCTATGGCGTGCACTCGGCCATGCCCTCGGCGCAGGCCAAGCGGCTTTGCCCGGACGCCATCTGGACCCGCGGCCATTTTGACCGGTACCGCGAGATGAGCGCCAAGGTGATGGCCATCATCGCAGACGAGACGCCCTATATCGATCAGGTGTCCATCGACGAGGCGTTTTTTGACATCACGCCGGGCCGCTTCTCGCGCGAGAGCCCTGTTGAGATCGCCCAGCGCATCTCGCGGCGCGTGTCGGAGCTCGGTATTACCTGCTCCATCGGTCTCGGTCCCAACAAGACGGTTGCCAAGATCGCAAGCGAGCGCGATAAGCCCCGGGGTCTCACCGTGGTTCTTCCCGGTACCGAGGCGGCGTTTCTTGCCCCCTTACCGGTGCGTGCTATGAGCGGTATCGGCAAGGCTGCCGATGCGGCGCTGGCGAAAGCCGGCATCCGGACCCTCGGCGCGCTTGCTGACGCACCGGTGGCAAAGCTCGCCCCCATCTTTGGGTCCGCTGCGGAGATGATGAAACTGCGCGCCCTTGGGCGCGAGCAAAGCTCGGTTAAGACCCAGGACGCTCCCGACGAGGTTAAATCGGTCAGCAACGAGCGCACCTTCGCACATGACCTCACGCTGCGCGAAGACGTGTACGCGGCGCTCGCCCTGTTGGGCGAGTCGGTCGGACGCCGGCTGAGAAGAAAAGGCCTCGTCGGTAGAACGGTTACGGTTAAGGTCCGCTACACCTACGGAAGCGGACACACCGCGCAGCGTAAACTCCCCCACCCGACCGATGACGAGAACCTGTTTGTCTCCGTGGCTCGCGAGCTCGTCGATACGATTTGGCAGCCCGGTATGCCCGTGCGTCTCCTTGGAATAGGCGTAAGCGACTTCGAAGCCGACGAGGGCGTGCAGACCGATCTGTTCTGCGATGTGGATGAACGCGGTGCGGTCTCGAGCGATCGAAGGGGCCTCTCCGTTGCCGTCGATCAGGTGAGGGAGCGCTTTGGCAGCGGGGCGGTAAGCTTCGGGCGCGCGGCTCGTTTTGAGCGCGATCTCGTGCGAGAAGACAAGTTTCTCACGCAAAACAAGCCAACAGAATAGGCCCTGCCGCCAAAGACGACAGGGCCCATGTCACGACCGGTTCTGCGAGGTCTACGCGATCTCAATGCGCGGCGCGTCGCCCCAGAGCTTCTCGAGACGATAGTAATCGCGCGTCTCGGGGGTGAAGACGTGAACGATGACCGTGCCGTAGTCCATAAGGATCCAGTTTCGCTGGTCACGGCCTTCGATGGAAAACGGGTGCTCGTTGCAGGTCTTTGCAACGCGCTCCTCGATCTCGTCCACGACGGCGTCGACGAGGCGCGAGTTGGAGGCGGACATGATCACGAAGTAGTCGCATACGTCCGAGAGCGCGGTAAGGTCGAGGACCGTGACGTCGTCGGCCTTCTTGTCGTCGCCCGCGCGGGCGGCGGTGAGGGCTACCTCACGCGCGTCGACGCCGGAGGAGGATAGCGAGGCGGCCGTGCGCTCAGCGCTGTGCGCGTAGCCGAGCTCGACGTCCTCTTCGTTTTGAATGTCCTCGATCTGGTTCTCGATGGTGGTATCGGTCATGTTCAGCCCTTCTTGGTCATATAGTCGTTATAGATGGACACGGTGCCAGGATAGAGGTAGCGCCTCGTCTCGAGTACGTAGGAGATGCCGCCGATGAAGCTCGTTAAGAAGAGCTCCTCAAGCGTCACGTCGCCCACAAGGTCCCTCTGGTGCTCGGCGTAAGCACCGTGGCGGTTGGGCTCGATGCCGTCTGCGACGAACACAACCATATCAAGCGGCGTCATATCCGGCGCAGCAAGGGTGTGGCGTGCAACCGCTTGGAACACCTCAGAGGGAAGCTCTCCAAAGAGCTCGACGAGCTCGCGCGCGGCAACCGGTCCGTGCAGAAGCGGGGACGCCTGCGCGGGATCGCCCTCAATGGGGATATGGTAGCGAAGCGCACGGGCAAGCACCTCGTCATCGGGAATCACTTTATCCCAATCGTGGATAAGGCCTGCAGCGTACGCCGAAAACACATCGACGTCGTATACCAATGCAAGCGAGGCTGAGGCCCTGGCGACGCCGAGCGAATGGCGATGGCGCTTTGCCGCATCCTTCATGCGGACCGCCAGTAAATCGCGCATACGACGAATGGTCGCATCCTTCTCCTTGTCAAAGGATATGGCGTCGTCTTCTAGCATCCAGTTGCGGCCCAAAGCGCCCCTCCTTACGGCGTCCCTACATGTGGTAGAGACGGTTCTTGTTGATATAGCCCATGACCGACTCGCTCGTGAGGTAGCGAACGCTCTTGCCGAGCCGAACACGGTCACGGATGTTGGTCGAGCTTATGGCGAGCGCGGGAATCTGGATATAACGGACGTCGAAGTCGATGCCCGACGCCGCGATGCGCGCCTGAGCCTGACGAATATCGTAGCCCGGACGCGTTGCGGCGATGAGCGTGGCGAGGCTTGCGATCTCTGCCGCATCATGCCAGGTGACGATATCGATGATTGCATCGGCACCGGTGATGAAGTAGAGGTGCACGTTCTCAGGATAGGCGCTCCTGAGCGCCTTGAGCGTATCCACCGTGTACGTCACGCCGAGGCGGTCGATCTCAAAGCGGCTTGCGTAAAACGACGGGTTCGCAGCGGTTGCGAGCACGGTCATCGCATAGCGATCCTCCGGGCTCGTGACCTCTCGGTCCTGCTTGAAAGCAGGGCTTCCCGCCGGCATGAACAGGACAAGGTCGAGCGCGAGCGCCTCGCGCGCCTGCTCGGCAGTAACGAGGTGCCCGTAGTGGATGGGGTCGAAGGTGCCGCCCATGATGCCGAGGCGGTACTCACGGCCAGGATCCTGCCCGAGCTCGGGAAGTTGAGAGGCACTGCGGTCCACGCGCTCCCCTTTCGGCTAGTCGACAGACTCCTCCGTCGAGGCGTCCTCCTCTAGGATACCATCGTCGCTGTCCTCGTCCATCTCCTCGGCGCCCTCGAAGATGAAGGCACGGCCTACGATGCGCACCTCATCGCCGGGGCGGCATCCGGCCTTCTCGAGCGCGTCGTCGACACCCATACGTGCGAAGCGGTGCTGGAGGTAGATGAGCGCCTCCTCGTTCTCCCAGTCGGTTTGGACCACGAGACGCTCCACCTGCGTACCGATGACACGGAAGGCGCCCGGTTCCTCGCATACAACCTGGAAACGCCTCTCGCGCGCGCGGCGACGCTGCTCCCAGTGATCGTCGAGCGCCTCGGCGGGTGCTTCGGCCTCAAGCGCACGCCTGAGCTCGGCGACCTGCTCGCCGCATGCGAGCATGAGCGTGTTGAGGCCCGCACCCGTCACCGCCGATACGGCGAAGAAGCGGTGACCGTCCTCAATCGCGGCGTGCTTGAGCGCAGCCACGCGGTTCTCCATGCCGGAGACGTCGCACTTGTTGGCGACAACGATCTGCGGGCGATCGGCAAGCTCGGAGGCGTAGCGTCTAAGCTCCTCGTTGATAATCCGGTAATCCTCTACCGGATCGCGCCCCTCAAAGCCGCCGGTGATATCGACGACGTGCATGATGAGGGCGGTGCGCTCGATGTGGCGCAGGAACTGGTGCCCCAGGCCCTTACCCTCGCTTGCGCCCTCGATAAGACCTGGAACATCGGCAACTACATAGGAGTACTCACCGGCGCGAACCACACCGAGGTTGGGAATGAGGGTGGTGAAGGGATAGTCTGCGATCTTGGGGCGCGCCGCGCTCATGCGGGCGATAAGCGAGCTTTTGCCAACGCTTGGGAATCCAACGAGGGCTGCATCGGCCATGAGTTTCATCTCAAGCTCGATCCAATGCTCCTGTGCGGGCTCACCGAGCTGGGCGAAGGCAGGGGCACGGCGTACCGAGGTCACAAAATGGGTGTTCCCCAAACCACCGGCGCCGCCCGGAGCGACGATGACCCGCTCCTTATCGCGTGTGAGGTCGGCGATCTCAAAGAGCGGCTCCTGGGTCTCGGGGTCGAGCTCGCGCACAACGGTGCCCACGGGAACCTTGAGGATAAGGTCCTCACCGTCACGACCGTCCTTACGCGCTCCCCTGCCGTGGGTCCCGCGCTCGGCGCGGAAATGGTGCTTGTAGCGGTAATCGATAAGCGACGAGAGCTGAGCGGAGGCCTCGATGATGACATCGCCGCCGCGCCCACCGTCGCCGCCGTCGGGGCCACCCTTGGGAACGTGCGCCTCGCGACGGAAGGACATGCAGCCTGCGCCGCCGTCGCCACCTTTTACGTTGATGCGGGACAGATCGGTAAACTGGGACACGAGTGACTCGCTTTCATACGACAGGAGACCCCCGACACGCGCGAGGGTCTCCCGACAATCATGCTTCTATGAAGGGTGAGCTGCTACGCCTCGACAGCCTCGGCAGCGGGAATGACGCTCACGCGGTGCTTGACGCCCTTGTGGTACTGAACGGTACCGTCAACGAGAGCGAACAGCGTGTCGTCCTTGCCACGACCGACGTTGGCGCCGGGGTGGATATGCGTGCCGCGCTGGCGAACGAGGATGTTGCCCGCCTTCACAACCTGACCGCCGAAACGCTTGCAACCAAGTCGCTGGGCGTGGGAGTCACGGCCGTTGCGGGAGGAACCGAGTCCTTTTTTGTGTGCCATGTCTTTACCTGCTCTTTCAAACTACGTGCGGAGTGCCTGTGCTACTCGGCAGCCGGAGCCTCAGCCTCAGCGGTGGCCGTCTTCTTGGCGGCACGCGAGGTGGCCTGGACCTTGGTGACCTTCAGCTTGGTGAGCTGCTGACGGTGACCCTTGAGGCGACGATAGCGCTTGCGCTTCTTGAACTTGAAGACGATCTGCTTCTCGCCCTTGAACTGATCGACGATCTCAGCCGTGACCTTAGCCTTAGCGAGCTTGGTGGCGTCGGTGACGATCTTCTTGCCGTCATTCAGGAAGATGACGGGGAGCTCGACCTTATCGCCGACGTTGCCCTCGAGCTTCTCGACGGTGATGACGTCGTCGGTGGCGACTTTGTACTGCTTGCCGCCGGTGGAAACGATTGCGTACATTCTCTAGACCCTTCATGCATCTGTTAGTGCAACAGCCGAGAACTATAGCAGCCTCTGAGGTGCACGTCAATGAAAATTCCCAGCTCGTACACAAGTTTTTGACACCTTATCGGTGCGGGACGCCTACAGGGGGTCGATGCGACCGCCCTCATCGTCTTCTCCGTATTGATCTGCGCGCTCAACCTCGATACGTGTGAAGCATGCGAGCTCAGGTGTTCCGGTCGAGGTGATAGGCTCTGTCTCCAGCGTGCCGGTGAGCACACGGTCGATTGCCGTGAGGAGGATCTCCGGGCGAAGGGAGCCCTCGTTGCTGGAACGGGTTTTGAGCGTGATGCTCACGCCCCCGTCGGCTGGCTCCACCGACCACGTTGCGAGCGTGGTGGCAAGATCGAGCACCTTTTCCTTCTTTCCGCGCAGGTAGTTCACCTTGCCCTTTGCCGCCACGGAACCGAGTGAGCGGTCAATCTCCTCCGCCGCATGCGACGTGGCGAGGTAGATGCGGTAGTCCTGACGCGTGATTAGAAGACCGAGGGTGGGCGCGCGCATATCGATGTAGCCGGCCTGCACCGGTGCCAGGTCCTTTGGTGTTGCGGCGGTGAGCTTCTCAAGCGCTTCTGCGGCGGGGACGTAGCTTTTGAGAACAAGGTCGTACCATTCGCAGGCAGACGAGGTGGCTACCGGCAAAGCCGATGAGAACGCGATGCGCATATGCGGCGAGAAGCCCTGCGTGACGGCATAAAGCAGCCCCGCGCGGCGCACGGACCGCTCGACGGTGCGCGCAACCTCCAGATGTCCCAGGTGTCTGAGTCTCCCCTGCTTGACGTAACGGACGCGCAGGCAGAAGAGCATGGGTTCCGCTACCGTCATGACCTCTCCCCCATCAGAACGTTTTCTGCGCCGAGCGTGGGGCACACACCGCAACCGGTGCAGCTTTCCCTCGTGCAATCGGCCGTGGTCTTGCCTGCAAGCGCGCGCCGCCATTCCCGCTCGAGAAAACCGCGCGATACACCGGGGCTCGTGTGCTCCCAGGGAAGGCGCGCGTCGAACGGGAACTCCTCATGCGCCACCTCGCGAAGATCGAAGCCGCATGCGGCGGCCGCGTCGAGCCAGCGACTGAGCTCAAAGTGCTCGGACCACGCGTCAAAGCGCTGCCCGCGCTCCCAGGCACCGAGGATGACCGGCGCGAGGGCGCGTCCGCCGCGCGACAGGACGGCCTCGATAAGGGATGTCTCAGCGTCATGGTAGTGCACGCGCACAGCCTTGTTGCGCACGCTTTTGAGCAGGAGCTGCTGACGCCGCTTGACCTCATCATCATCTAACTGCGCGCACCACTGGAAGGGCGTCCATGCCTTGGGGATAAATACGGCGACCGAGATGGAGACGGAAAGGCCTCCGCGCCGGCCTTTGGGAACGACCTCGCGCGCGATGTCGAGGACGTGGTCGGCGAGCTCGGCAATAGCGACGATGTCCTCGTCGGTCTCGCCGGGAAGGCCCATCATAAAGTAGAGCTTGCAGCGGCGCCATCCCGCCTCAAAGGCCGCACGGACAGCGCGCTCAAGATCCTCTTCCGTCACATTCTTGTTGATAATGTCGCGCAGGCGCTGGCTTCCCGCCTCCGGCGCAAAGGTGAGACCGCCCTTCTTCTCGCCTGCAACGGCAAGAGCCATCTCCACGCCAAAGGAGTCAAGGCGCTGGGAGGGCACCGAAACAGAGACGCCGGTCCCTTCCAGTCGATGGTTCAGCCTTGTGAGGATCTCTTTCACGCAGGAATGGTCGGTTGTGGAGAGCGAGGTGAGCGAGACCTCGTCGTACCCGGTCTTCTCGAGACCGCGCATGACGGAGGAAACCACCTGGTCGGCGGTGCGCTCGCGTACGGGGCGGTAGGTGATGCCCGCCTGACAGAAGCGGCAGCCGCGCGCGCAGCCGCGCAGCACCTCGACCGACAAGCGGTCGTGGACAAGCTCGGTATAGGGAACGATGGACTGCGCCAAGGGGTCGGTCGCACCAAAGTCACGCACCACGCGCTTGTAAACGACAGAAGGCACCTGGTCGTCGCTAACTGGTACGGTATAGCCCCAGCGCGTGCACGGCCCATCATGGCGGACCTCATAGAGCGAAGGAACGTAAACGCCACCTACCTTGGCGAGTTCGAGCAACATCTCGGCCCGCGAGCGCCCCTCATCGCGCAGACGACGATGAGCCTCGCAGAACTCGACAATCTGCTCCTCCCCCTCGCCGATGAGGATGGCGTCGAAGAAGTCGCAGTAGGGCTCGGGGTTGTAGATGGAAGGTCCGCCGGCGATGACGAGCGGGTCATCCTCCCCGCGATCGGCGGCAAGCTTGGGGATTCCAGCGAGGTCGAGCCCCTCCAACACATTGGTGACAGCCATCTCGTGCGGGATATGGAACCCAACAACGTCAAAGGATGCGACCGGGGCGGCACCCTCGAGCGAAAGGAGCGGGATGCCGGCCGCGCGCATCGCATCGGCCATATCGACCCAGGGGATGTAGCCGCGCTCGCATGAGATGCCGGGCGCCTGGTTGAGCGCCGCGTAGAGGATGGCGATGCCCTGGTTAGGCAGGCCGACGTCATACACATCCGGGTAGATGAGGCAGGCGCGGTATGAGGCATCCTGCTCGGAGAGCGTGCCCCACTCGTGGTTGATATAGCGGCTCGGCTTCTCTACATGGGCGAGGAGCGGCTCAATGTCAGCGAATCGGTTCTCGTACGGTGTGCGCACGCTCTAGATCACCTCCTGAGAGGCCTGGGGCTGAGAGGCGCCGGCCCTAACTTGGTTCACGAGGTCGTTACCGCGTGATATCGCTTCGCGCGCGACGCCGGCAGCCGTTCTCACCCGTTCGTTCAGCCGGTCGTACTCAAGGCCGTGCGCGTAGAGGGCGGCAAGGGCCATGCCCATTCCGTAGGTGCCGAATCCGCCGATGAGGCCTTTTACAGCAAAGGAAAGACGCGGCACCTGAGCGCAGGCGGCGCGCGACAGGGTGCGGAGCACAAGCCCCGAAAGCACCACGCCAGCAATCTCATAGCCGCGCTCAGGACGCAGGCGGTAGCCGTAGGTAGAGGCCAGCTTGAGCGCCATACCCACCTCAGCGAAGGTCATGACCGGGAAATTAGAACCAGGCATGAACACGAGGACGCCGGTGGCGAGGTTCGCAAGTGCGGTGGTGGTGACGATGCGGTTCGCCGCCGCCTCGCGCATGAACGGGAAGTTGGCGGCAAAGGCCGCGTCCTTCTCGGTGCGGTCGAGAATCCAGCGAGACAGCGCATCTTTAAGATGAGCGGGGTCAGAAGCCGCGATGAGGCCAAGGAGCGGCGTATCGGCCTCGATGAACGGCACCTCGACGCTTGAGTCGGCGATTACGCAGACAGGCGCACCGCCGATCACGAGCTTCTGCACGGCATCTTCAAGGTAGGGAGAGCCCGAGGTGAGTACGAGCACCACGTCCGTATCCGCCTTGGGTACGACAGGTTCGGCCACGAGACGCTCCACACGCACGAGTGCAGAGGTGGTCTGCGGTATGAAGGCGTCGCGAACCGCCTCGACGGTTGCGCGTGGAGCGGTGGCGTCAACGTAAACAGCCACGCGAACCGGCGTATCCGATTCAAGCGTAGCGTCCATGCCGAGCTTGAAAGCGTTCATGACGCCGCTTAGGGGAAGCTGCTCCCAGGGGATCTTCATGATGAGCCCTTCGTCAGAGGTCTTTGTCACGCTGCCTTAGCGCGACATCTCCAGATTGATTGTACGATGCCCACGGCCGTGCACTGCGCGATCATGGAAGATGAACCAAAGCTTATGAAAGGCAGCGGGATGCCCGTGATGGGCATGAGGCCAATGCACATGCCGATGTTCTCAAAGATCTGGAACATCCACATGCCCACAATGCCCACGCATACAAGACGCAAAAACAGGTTGTCGCTCTTTACCGCCACATGGATAGTCGAGAGCATGAGGGTGGCAAAGAGGATGAGGACGAGCATGGCGCCGGCGAAGCCGAACGTCTCGGATAGAAGCGCGAACACAAAGTCGGTATGCGCCTCGGGCAAGAAGCCAGACCCGGACTGGGTGGCGTTTCCGATGCCCTTGCCAAAGAATCCGCCGGAGCCCACGGCAATCAGCGACTGCAGGAGGTTGTAGCCGTCGCTCGACGTATCGGCAGAGGGGTCGATGAAGACGAGCAGGCGGTTCATCTGATACTGCTTGATAAGCGAGGCGCTGTCTCCAAAGAGGCCGTCAATGACCGAATCGGTTGCCAAGATGAGGGACACAAGGCCGATAATGAGAGCGATGGTTGAGAGCACCCACTCCTTGCGCGCTCCGCTCATCATGATGATCACTGCTCCGGCAAAAAACACCACGAGCGAGCTGCCCAGGTCACCTTGGATGATGATGCATACGAACGGGATGGCGAGCATGCCGCAGAGCTTCATGTAGTCGCGCACGGTGTCGATGCGTCCGTTGTACTGCGCGCCGAGCGAAGCCATGAAAAAGACCGTGAGAAGCTTTGCAATCTCTACCGGCTGGAAGGTGAGTCCGATGAGCGGAAAGCGAATCCAGCCCGTCATGCCCTGCGCGTTATGGGAAAGGCCGGGCACGAACGGCAGGAAGATGCAGACGATGTCGGCCACAAGGAGTGCGGTCGAGATATTGGCGAGGTTGCGGAGGTCCGAGCGCCAAACGGCGGTCGCGCAGATGATGCCGAGCGCGATGCCGAGCAAGTGGCGCGAGAAGGAGGCGTCGGCGATGGTGAGCGATGCGGACCAGATCACCAGGGAGCCAAACGCCATAAGGCCGACCCATGCGGCCAGCACGCCAACCTGCAACGTGGAGCGCCAGCTACCCTTAGCTTGCGAACGAGAGCGGTTTACGCGGCGGAGGCTGCTCTGAGAGCGCGACTGTGCTTGAAGCGGCATATGGTCAACCTCCCTTAACGGACCGCGCTGTTGCCGGAGTCGGACGAGGTATCGGGCGCATCGTAGATAACGCCGAGGACATCGCGGATGGCGCGCGATGCCGTAGCGGATCCGCCGCCACCCTGCTCGAGCACGGCAGCGACCACGTACTTGGGATCGTCGGCCGGCGCATAGGCGCAGAACCACGCGTAGTCGTCCTCGTTGTTCTTCTGACCCGTTCCCGACTTACCGGCGACCTCGGCGGGGAGGTTGTTGAAGTGCGAGGCAAGGGACCGGTCCGTGGAGTAGATAACGTCATGAATGCCACGCTTCACGAGCGCGAGGTCATCCTCTGAGTTGATCTTTGCCTCGAGACGTACCTTCTTACCGGATTCGTTGTAGAGATAGGCGTCCCCCTCCCCTTCTCGGGAGACCGCGGAATGAAAGACATGCGGCGTGTACTCGACGCCGTTCATGGCAATACCGGCGTAGACGCAAGCCATCTGAAGCGGCGTGACCAAGATGTCGCCCTGACCGATGACGATGTTGGTCATGTCACCCGGGTTCCACGTACGTTGGTCGGCGGGCCAGTCCGAGAAATACTCCTCTTTCCACTTGGCATCGGGGACGCGTCCTTCAGCCTCACTAGGGAGGTCGACTCCCGTCCGCGAGCCCAGGCCCCACCGGCGGAACATCTCCTGGAGGCCTTCGGGCGCCTTGTCGTAGTAGAAGAAGTCACGGCCGATATCGTAGAACACCGGGTCGCAGGAGTTGGCGATGCCGGATTGCAGATTCATGGTGCCATGGCCGGATTCGAGCCAGCACTTCTTGCCGTCCGCTTCGCCGTTGCCCGTCCAGAAACCGGTGCACTCCGTTGTGCGGGACGATGAGTAGATACCGTACTCAAGACCGGCGAGAGCCGAGAGGACCTTGATGGTGGATGCGGACATGTACTGACCGTTAATGGCACGGTCGAGCATGGGGGTTCCGCTCTCCTCGCTGTTAAGTTCGTTCCACACCTCGGTGGACACGCCGCCCACAAAGACGCTCGGGTCGAAGGTAGGCAGGCTCGCGAGGCCAAGAATCTCGCCATTGGTGCAATCGAGGCACACGCAGGCACCGGCGCCCGCGTTTTCGTAGCCGGACTGCTTGGCAACGTCGATGGCATGCTTAAGGCCGTCCTCGCATGCCTGCTGGATCTTGACGTCAATGGTGAGTTTGATGTCCGAACCGGCGCGCGCCTCAACCGAGGAGCTCTGACCGGTTACGTTGCCCGAGGCATCGACGGTCACGATCTGTTCGCCCTTGATGCCCTGCAACAGCGACTCGTACTCGTATTCGACGCCGGCCTGGCCAACGACATCGCCCGAGCTGTAGGTGATCTGGCTGGCGTCGCCGGAGCCCACTTCCTTTTGGGCGTCAAGCTGCTCTTGGGTGACGGTGCCGGTATACCCAAGAACGTGTGCCGCGAGCGAGCCGTAGGGGTACTGGCGCTCGGTGCGCTCGTCCACCACAACGCCGGTAAAATCAGCGGCGTGCTCCTGAATGTAGGCAACGGTGGAGCGGCGCACGTCGGTGGCGATGGTGTGGCGAGCCTGCGCGCCCTCGGTGTTGTCCTGAATGTTGCGGAGCGCGGCGACATACGGAATGCCGAGCACATTGGAGAGGTGACGCACGAGGACCGTGTCCTCGGCAAGGTCTCGGTAAGCCGTCACCGCAAGAGAGGGACGGTTGGTGACGAGCGCGTTGCCGTTACGGTCGAGAATACGACCGCGCGGGGCCGAGGTGCGGACGGTACGCGTCTGGTTTTGCTGCGAGAGCGTGTCGTAATAGTCGGAGCTGACCATCTGCATGCTCCAGAGCTTTGCCGTAAGAGCGGCAAACATCGCACCTACGCCTGCCATGAGGAAACGGAAACGCCCCTTAAAGGTGACGCCGAGGGTGTTGCCCTCCCCTTCCGACGCGCGTGGGCGCGTGCCGTTGGCCGTGTCGTAGGTGTACTTCCCCGAGTAGCCCCTCAAAAAGATGAGCGATGCGATGATGACGAGAAGCAGCACCAAACCGGCTACGAGAACGATGATCTGAGCATCCATGCGCTACTCCTAACGGATGCCCTTAAAGCGCGTTCCCTTGCCGCGAGCGCTGAAGCTTCGGCTTGAACCAGAGGCTTGGGAAAGCCCCATCATAAAGAGTGCTCCGATGATCGAGGAGAGTATACCGCTCGCAAGACCATGCCCAAGCAGCGCGGTGAGGATACTTCCCTCGATGCCCATGATGACAAGAACAAGGCCGTAAACGAGATTCTCGGCAATGAGCGTGATGGCAAGGAACTGGAAGGAGCGGGATGAAAGCGCACCGCCCACGCCAGCGCTGGCTGTGGCAAGTGAGAACGAGCCGACGGTGAGGATGAGGGCCATAAGACCGACGGGAACTGGTGCAGATAGGTCGTAGCTGAGGCCTGCGATAAAGCCGACAATGGCCGCAAGACCCGCATCGCCCTGAAGAGCGATGGCGCAGGCGAATGCGGCCATGAAGTTAATGCGGCCACCGAAGACAGAGATTTGCGGACCCAAGGCCACTTGGAGAATGAAAGCGATGGCGCCCGCAATGATGATGGCGCGGTTGCCGCGTCCCGTATCGCGGTAATCAAAAGGCATCGTCACTCACTCCCCTCGGTTGTGTCGGTTGATTCAGTCGAGCCTTCGCCAGATGTGTCACCCTGGCTGCGCTCTCCGCCGGCGGGCGTATTGTTTGCCGAAGCAACGTCTTGGTCAGTGGCGGTCTGCTCCTCGGAAAGAGAGGTTATTACCAAAACCTCCTCGTTGCTCTCGGTTCTCGATGCAGAGCTCACAATAATCGTGTAGTAGACATCGTTGGAGTTCTTGGTAACGGAGGCAACCGTACCTATGGGAAGGCCCTTGGGATACACGCCGCCAATGCCTGAGGTGATGATGATGTCCCCCTCTTTGACGTCTGCATCGACGGAGACGTAATCCATGCGCAGCGTGCCGTCAGGCTGACCCTGGACCATGCCCTGTGCGCGCGTATCCTGGATCATTGCCGAGACGCCAGACCCCTCGTCCGTTAGAAGGCGAACCGTGGAGGCATTGGGAGCAACCTCGATAACCTGGCCGATAACACCCGTGGAGTTAGTGACGGGCATGTTCACGGAAATGCCGTCGAGAGACCCTTTGTCGATGGTGACCGTGTCAGACCAGGCGTCCGAGGACTGGCCGATGATGCGGGCGGCTGTCGACTGGAGGTTATAGGTAGACTGCAAATCGAGCAACTTCTCGAGCCGCTCGGATGTTGCCTGATACTCAGCGAGCTCGGCCACGCGTGCGGTAAGCTCGGCATTCTCTGCCTCGAGCTCGTCAAGTGTGGCACGCGAGGCAGTGAGGTTGCCAAAGATATTCCCGACAGCGTTGAAGGGAGCCGAGACGAGATTACCGGCCATGCGCGCAGGCGTGGTGATTGTCGTGACGCCGGCGCGCAGGGTATGGATGGGACCGGACTCCCCCTCACGAAGGTAGAACGTGAGGACGAGAATCGATACCACACATAAGACAATCAACGGGCGCAAACCCGTTGATTGCCGTCTTTGATTCAGGTTGGTCGAGTAGCTCTGATACTTAGGCAAGAGCTATAGCCCTCCTTTAAGCATTGCTCTGGACGAAGCCGCCGTCGAAGGCGTTGGCTTCCAGCACGCGCGCGCAGCCGTTAACGACATTGTCGAGCGCGGTGGGGCTCACGTTGACGGCCACGCCGGTCTCATCGCGCAGGCGCACATCGAGACCGCGCAGAAGCGCGCCGCCGCCGGTGAGCAGGATGCCGTAGTACATGAGGTCGGAGGCAAGGTCGGGCGGAGTTGCGTCAAGCGCGTCCTTTACCGCCTTGGTCATCTCGTCAAGCGGCTTCTGCAGAGCGCGGCGGATCTCCTCGCTCTCGATGCGCACGGTCTTGGGCAGACCAGTGATGACGTCGCGACCGTTCACCTCGACGTCGAGCTCGTCTTTCAGCGGAACGGCAGAGCCGACCTTGATCTTGATGTCCTCAGCCGTACGCTCACCGATGGCGAGGTTGTAGGCATCGCGGACATGGGAGAGGATCGACTGGTCAAACTCGTCGCCGGCGACACGGATGGAACGCGAGACGACGATGCCGCCCATGGCGATGACGGCAACCTCGGTGGTGCCGCCTCCGATATCGATAACCATCGAACCGGTAGGCTCCTCAACAGGCAGGTCGGCACCGATGGCGGCTGCCATAGGCTCCTCGATAAGGTAGGCCTGGCGGGCGCCGGCGGAAATGGTGGCTTCAAAGACCGCGCGCTTCTCGACCGACGTCACGCCAGAAGGCACGCAGACGACCACGCGAGGACGCGGCGTCCAGGGGTAGCGCTTCTCGCTCGCCTTGTCGATGAAGTAGCGAAGCATGGCCTCGGTAACATCAAAGTCGGCGATAACACCATCCTTTAGAGGGCGCACAGCAACGATGTTGCCGGGCGTGCGGCCGAGCATGCGCTTAGCCTCGATACCCACGGCCAAGATGCGCTCATCGTTCTTATCGATGGCAACAACAGAGGGCTCGCGGATGACAATGCCCTTACCGCGCACGGAAACAAGGGTGTTTGCCGTGCCGAGGTCGATGGCGAGGTCACCAGCGTACTGTCCAAATAACATATCCGTCAGAGAAAACAACGCAGCTCCCCGATCGTTCGAACATCATGAAGCGGAGCTCGAAGAATGCACGAGCCCCTTCGGCTAGTGTAGAGCAAAGGCCGCATACCGGCAGAGCGCATGCGGCCTCACATCAAAATACCCATACTAGGCTGCAGAACCGTCCGCCCCAGCAGTCTCTTCGGCCGTGGTGTCAGCAGGGGCCTCATCAGTCGTGCCCTCACCAGAATCATCGGACGTGGACACAGTGTTGGATCCGCTGAAGTCGATATCGATGGACGCGACCGCCCAGCCGATGTGGTTGGCCGTGCGGACGAAGTCGACAGTATAAGTCTGGGTGCCGCCGAGCGAGAGCTCCACCTCAACCTCAGCCTTGGAGGAGGTCATGTTCTGATCCATGGCGGTGATGGTGGGAGTGGCGCCCTCGGGGATGGTAGAGGTGATGAGCGAGCGAGAAGCCTCGTCAAGACCCGGAGCGAGGTAGGAGCTCGTGTCCTCGCCCTCGGTGACGGCGTTGAAAAGACCCGTCAGCGCATCCTGCTGGGAGGGGAAGCCAAGGCCGCGCGAATAGGCGAAGCCAAGGCCGCCGGCGGCGATGAGGAGGAGCAGCAGAAGGACAATGAAAACCTTGAGGCCGGTGTGGCGCTTCTTGCGACGCACCTTCATGGACTCGCGATCCTGCTGGATGAGCTCGGACTCGCTCATCGTAAAGAAGCCGGTGTCGGAGGGGTCGGGCATGAACGCACCGGACTTGCCGAGCGGATCGAGCGGGTCGACGGGAGCGGACGGAGCCGTACCCGTGGGCGCCATGGCACGCTGAGCATTGAGCGCGTCGAGCGCATCCTGCGCGCGGGCAAAATCATCCTGCTGCTCGCGCGTGAGCTGGTAGATACCATCTGCCGTGGCGGCAGTAAAGGCATCGACGGCGTCGGCCGGACGATTCTGCGCAATGAGCGCCTGGCCGAGACCGGCGTTGATCGCGCGGGTGTCATCGCGCGGGGTCGCAAAGTCGAGTGCCGTGCGGTAGGTCTCGACAGCGTCTCCGGGACGACCGAGCTTAATGAAGCAGGAGGCAAGATCGGCAAGCGCGCTCGAAGGAGCGGGGTTAGCCGCATCGATCGCCGCCTGACGGAAAGCGGTACCTGCCTCCACGACGTTATCCTGCGCGAGAAGGGCGTTGCCAAGGCCGAGATAGGCCTTATAGGGCGTAGCGTAGGTGGCGTCCTTCACGGCCTCGCGGAAGCTGTCGGCGGCGCGATCGTACTCCCCCGCCGCAGCGTAAGCCTTACCGAGGTTCGTATGAAGGGCTCCCCGCTTACCATAGGCAGCGTCGGAGAGAGCCTGCTCGTACGCGGACGCGGCGTCACGCCAAAGCCCGAGCTTCATGAGCGAGTTGCCACGAAGGTGATCCACCTCGCCTGCAACTTCGTTGGCATCCTTGGCAGCGGCGAACATCTGGGCAGCGGCAGAGAAATCGCCGGCACGATAGGCGCTGCGCGCCTGCTCGAGATACTGGTTGTTCATACGGTTACTCCCCCTTGCTGGAATGTACGATCTCAATATGCTCGATCACATCACCGGCGCGAAGCTCGCGCTCGACCTCGATACCCTCCACGGTGGTGCCGAAAACGGTGTACCCGGAATCAAGGTTATGCTGCGGACCGAGGCAGAAATAGAACTGGGAACCGGCGGAATCCGGACGCTGCGAACGCGCCATGGCGAGCGCACCGTCGACGTGGCTGTTGCGCGGGTTGGTGCCAAACTCCGCCTTGATGCAGTAACCGGGACCGCCCGTGCCAGGCATGCCATCGGGACCGGGCTTGCCCGCGGCAACGTCCTCGGGAGTCATATCCCGCGTGTTGGGGCAGCCGCCCTGGATAACAAAGCCAGGAACATAGCGATGGAACTTCAACCCATCGTAGAAACCGCTCGAAGCAAGTTCGCAGAAATTAGCAACGTGAATCGGCGCGCCATCACCGTCAAGGTGAACGCGGATGGTGCCGCGGCTCGTCTCGATGACAGCCTCCTCGTCGCCCTCAAGCTGATAGGCGGGCGTATATAGGTCTGGAATAAACCCAAACATGCAAGGTCCTCCCCGAAAACGATACGTATACGCTCGCTATTCTAGCAATAACCTCGCAATTTCACCAAGTGAGCATGCAAGATGCCCAGAGCGCACACCTAATGCTGTACGGGTTTCCACTGATAGTAGTTTTCCTCAAATAAGGTGAGGTTCTGGTTTTGGCCAGACCCATCCAGTGCGTCGCGGAGGGGCTGGGATATCTCGGACTTGTGGGCAGAAAGGCTTTCGCCATCGGGGTAGCTCAAAGAGATATCCCAGGAATCGCACAGCACATCAACTCGGTTATACATCCAAGTTGCGAGCTGGACCAGGTGATCGAGGTCCTCTGTGTAGGGGGAACCGTCCTCAAGGTGAATCTCGGCGAGCTCGTCGAGGGTTGCTTGGACCTGGTCGCGCAAGGCGTAGGCGCTCGCCGAGGCCTCACGGCGGCGCTCGAGGTTGGACAGGAGGAAGCCCCCGTTATAGTCGTAGATGACATCGCCCAGCGGGTCCTGGTAGCCGCCGATCTCCTCATAGATGCGCGTAAGCGTATCGTAGGCCTCGTCATCGGTGAGCAGGGCCTCGTCGGTAAGCTCGATCTCATCCTCTTCAGGCGAAGTCTCCTCTTCTTCGGCTTCACCATTCTCCTGCTCTTGGGTCGCAGCGCCCTGGCGCGAGGGGAACATCTCCGCCGCCTGACGTTCGATCTCGGAATAGACGCCGGGCATGACGCCGAAGGGATCCGCCACCACAAAGAAGGCGCAGGCGCCGATAAGCGCAACGACGGCAATCGCGGCGACGATTTTGCCCACGGGACGGCGGTGCGCATGATAGGGATCCTCGTCATGGGAGGAGGCAGCCGGAGCATCGTCGGTGAACTTGAGGACGTTGGTGGACGATGGGTCGAGACTTACATCGAGCACCTCCGCCGCAGACGGACGCGTGCGAACGTCCTTGTCGGTCAACTTGGGAAAACTCGCGGTCTTGCCGGCCGCAAGATCTGCTGCGGACGCCTCGGTAGAGAGGATTCCCGGCGCAGGTCGTCCGCATTTGGGGCAGGTGCGGTCCTTGGGAGTGAGGCGCGCGCCGCAGCCCTCGCAGAAAATGAAGTCATGTGTGGAGGCGCCCCCCGAAGTACCGATGAGCGCGCTGCAATGCGGGCATACCGTAGATCCGTCGGGAACGGTTGTGTTGCAATGCGGACAAATCACGGAAGCGACTCCTCACTCGGCCAGCTAGCGCTACGCGCGCTCAAGAACCTGATTCAGTACAAATGGCAGGATACCACCGGACGCGAGATAGCGGGCCTCAGTTGGCGTATCAACGCGGACGATAACGGAAAACGCCGAGGTATCTCCGTTTGGGCGGCGGAGGACAACGCTGGTCTCAACCGGGAGAGCACCCCATGTGGAGAAATCGATGGGAGAGATCTCTATGTCCTCATTACCGGTGATGCCAAGGGATGCAACCGACTCTCCCTCGCGGAACTGCAGCGGGATGATTCCCATGCCAATAAGGTTGGAACGGTGGATACGCTCGAAGCTCTCGGCAACGACGGCGCGCACGCCGAGAAGCATCGGGCCCTTTGCGGCCCAGTCGCGCGAGGAGCCCGATCCGTACATCTTGCCGGCAAAGACCACAAGGGGAATCTTGTGGTCGCGCGCCGTCTGCGAGGCATCGAAGATGCGCACGGTCTCGCCGGTCAGCGGGTCTTTTGTCCAACCGCCGCGAAGATCGGGAGCCATCTGGTTCACAAGGCGCACATTAGCGAACGTACCGCGCATCATGACCTCGTGGTTGCCACGTCTAGATCCGTAAGAATTGAAATCGCCTTGGGATACGCCTCTATCCTTCAAATAGGAAGCCGCAGGGGAATCGGGAGCAATGGAGCCTGCCGGAGAGATATGATCGGTGGTCACAAAGTCTCCGAGCACCGCGAGGGCGCGGCCGCCTTCAATAGAGAAAACATCCGAGGCGGAGACATCGTCGACAAACGTCGGGCGACGGACATAGGTCGAGACCTCATCCCAGGTGTAAGTCGTTCCCTGGGCAACCGGGAGAGCTTGCCAAGCAGCGCTTCCCGTAAGCTCGCCGTGAGAGACCTTTGCATACACGTCTGAGAGGTCAACGGCAACAAGCGCCGCCGCGATCTCCTCGTCGCTCGGCAAGAGGTCGGAAAGGTACACGGGACCATGCGAACCGGCGCAAAGCGGCTCGCATGACGGGTCGATGTCGACGGTACCCGCGAGTGCAAGCGCGATGACGAGTGCGGGAGCACAGAGATAGTTCTGGCTGACATCCGGCGAGATGCGGCCTTCGAAATTGCGGTTTCCGGAAAGCACGCTCGTGAGCTCGCAAGAGGAGGCAATAGGCTTCAGCATGTCTAAAATGGGGCCCGAGTTGCCGATACAGCTCATGCAACCCCATCCACAAACGGCAAACCCAAGCTCCGAGAGCGGTTCAAGAAGCCCGGCGCGTTCAAGCATCTCGGTGTTGGCGTGCGAGCCGGGTGCAAGCACGCACTTCACCCAAGCGGGAACCTTGCACCCGAGTTCAACCGCGCGCTTAGCCGTAAGTCCGGCCGCAATCATCATGGCGGGGTCGGTCGCCGTAGTGCAGCTCGTAACCGCCGCAATAGCGATGGTACCGTGATGCAGCGTTTCCTCTTGACCCCCAGCATCGATGGTAAAGGATTCTTCCTTCTCTCTCCCCTGCTTTGCAAGCGTCGCACGGAAGCGTGAGCGGAGCTCGCGCACCGGCAAGCGATCATGGGGGCGCGAGGGTCCCGCCAGAGACGGCTCGATACCGGAGAGATCGATGTCTATAACACGGTTGTAGACGACGTCGCTCGCATGACCAAACATGCCCTGGGCGATAAGGTAGGCGCGGGCGAGTGCGACCTCATCATCACTTCTTCCAAAACGCGTAAGCTCTGCCAGGGTCGCCTCGTCTGCCGGGAAATAGGTGGCAGTGGCGCCGTATTCCGGCGTCATGTTGGCGATGGTCGTACGCTGGGTAACACTGAGCGCCTCAACGCCAGGGCCAAAGCACTCAACGAGGCAGCCCACGACGCCCTCTGCACGCAGCCTCTCGGCAAAGGAGAGCGCAACGTCCATGCCGCTCACTCCGCTAGCAAGTTTACCGGTGAGATGAACACCGACCACCGGGGGCACGCTCATGGTGATGGGCTGCCCCAGAGCCGCAGCCTCGGCCTCGATTCCGCCAACACCCCAACCGAGTACGCCAAGACCGTTGGCGGTGGGCGTATGGGAGTCCGTTCCTACGAGAGTATCGAAATAGGCAACGTCTCCATCAGTCCATACTACGCGGCAAAACCGCTCAACGTTGAGCTGGTGGCAGATGCCGACCCCCGGCGGAACGATGTTGACGTTGTCAAAACTCGATGCCGCCCATTTGAGAAACGAGAATCGCTCGGCATTGCGCTCTGCCTCGATGCGCGCATTCTCCGTTGCTGCACAAGCGCATGAGGTGACATCGGCCGTAACGGAATGATCGATCACGAGCGTGCAAGGGATGAGCGGATTCACGCTCGCGGGGTCTTTTCCGCGAGCCGCCGCCTCGTCGCGCATGGCGGCAAAATCGGTGAAGACAGGCACGCCGGTGAAGTCTTGGAAAAGCACGCGCGCTGGCATGAACTCGATCTCGGATGTCGTTGAGCCAGAAAGCGCAGCATCCACGATGTTGGCAGCGGCAGCCCGCGCGGCCTCGTTATCCGTAGACCTTCTCACGACGTTTTCGATCAGCACCCTAAGACAGAAGGGGACCTTATCGATACCGTCGATAGCGGAGAGGCTGCTTATCCTATACGTCCCGCCGCGTACTTCTATGGTGCGCTCGAGAGGCAATTTTTCGGAGAATCCGGAAACATCGTGCTCTACATGCGAAGGGTTCATGGACGCCTCCTCAACAAGGGTCAGTCGTGGTCTCTCATCCTACTTGATTTACGAGATGGCATAGACACGCGTATTCCCTGCGCTGATTTTGTAACAGTACGTTTTCTCTTCTTGTTTGGACTCGCGACCTCACTGGTTGAAACGCGCTTGCCTGAGGCGCCAGAGGACTTCGCTCGCCGATCGGGAACACCGGGAGCGGGAGCCTCGTTGGGGATCTCGGAACGAAGGGCGGTATCGGCGGCTCGCATCTCCTCGGCATGCTTTTTGTCTGCGAGATAGCGGTTGATGCGGTCACACGAGCGCCAGACAAAGCGACGGAGCGACGAACGTGTGGACCGAACGCTTCGCCTACCGGAACGGCTCATCTTCACTTGGACGCCACGCCCGAAGCCGGTTGCCGCAAACGAATGCCGAGGCTGGCGTCTGTCCATAATCCCTGCAAGGGCGAAGAAGATGAATGCGGCGACAAGGCTTATCACCAGAAGCGTGATGGCGACACCGAGGGTGAGGCGCGCGATGGAGAAGAAGTCCGAAAAACCGATGATTCCAACAGCAAGGCCGGCAACGATAACACCGAGTAGCACAGCGCGAAGCGGCGTGAACGGCCAAGAGATGCGCGCGATGAGGCAACATCCCACGGCGCTCGTGGTTACAAGACACATGGTGGACAGGGTTGTACCGTCAAGTTCCGCAAAGGAGCACACCGCCATATTGAGGCAGGCTGCTACGAGAACCGCGCAGGATGCAGGGAGAGCGCGCTTCACTACGTTGGTGAGGAATACTCCCTCGACGCGCGCACGGTTGGCCTCCAGTCCGAGCACAAAGCCCGGGAAGCCGATGCAGAAGAAATTGATAAGCGTCATCTGGATGGGCTGGAAGGGATAGGGCGGAAACGCGATGCAGATGGCGGCAAGGCCCATAGAGAATAGGGTCTTAGTCAAGAAGAGCGCCGCCGAGCGCTGAAGGTTGTTGATCGAACGTCTGCCCTCCGCCACGACGGCAGGCATGGCGGCGAAGTCGTTGTCCACAAGAACAATCTCGGCAACGTTGCGCGCGGCATCGGAACCAGCGGCCATCGCGACCGAGCAATCCGCTTCCTTGAGGGCGAGCACGTCGTTGACGCCGTCCCCCGTCATGGCGACCGTGTGGCCGCGGCGCTGAAGCGCCTGCACCAGCTCGCGCTTTTGAATGGGCGTCACGCGTCCAAAGACATGATATCTATCAACAGCGGCGTCAACCTTTGCCGGCGTATCGAGTGTGGTCGCATCAACGTAGGCGCTCGCCCCGGGGATGCCCACCACCTGGGCAATCGAGGAGACCGTTCGGGGGTCGTCGCCCGAGATAACGTTTAAGGTCACGCCCTGTTCAACAAAGTATCCGATGGTCTCCGCAGCCGAGGAGCGAATCTCGTCACGAATGGTGACAAGGCCGATGGGCGTTACGCGTCCAACCATATCGCCGTCCTCATCAAAACCGTCCACAGCGGCCACCACAAGGACACGACAGGTTGACGCAAGGCGTGACACCTCGGCGGCGACCTCCGCGTACGCGTCGGGCGGGAGCACAAACTGGGCCGCGCCCATAACGAACGACCCGCAGCTGAACGCAGCGCCGCTCCACTTCTTTGCAGAAGAGAACGGGATGGCTCGCACGAGCTCCGCCTGAGGAACATCGTTCTCAGGACGTGCATAGTAATCGAGAAGGGCTTTTGCGGTCTCGTTAGCATCCTCGGCAGATGCACGTGCGATGTTGGCGAGAGCATAGTCCAGAGCGGTGACTCCCTCCGGGACCCCGGACAGCGCCTCCCCAAAGGATGCGGCTACGGCTATGGGATAGGTTCCTTCGACCTCCATACGTCCAGAGGTGATGGTGCCCGTCTTATCGAGGCAAAGTACGTCTACACGCGCCAACGTCTCGATGCAGTAGAGCTGCTGGGCGAGCACCTTGCGGCGCGCGAGCCTCACCGTGGCGATGGCAAGCACCGAAGAGGTGAGAAGAACGAGTCCCTGCGGAATCATGCCGAGAAGCGCACCGACCGTTGAGAGGATGGCCACGCTGACATGGGACCACGAATCGCCGCCAGAGAACACCCAATCGATGAATCCAGCCGAGGAATCCGGGGTAAGAGCCGCCCAAGCCTCATAGCCCTCGTGCACGCTCGCGTAGAACAAAGCAAGCCCCAAGGGGACCATGATGATGCTCGCAAAGCGCACGATGGCGTTAAGAGCGCGCATGATCTCGGAGTTTACCTTTTTAACGTACTTGGCTTCGTTGTTGATGCGAGCTACGTAATTGTCAGCACCCACATGAATGACGCGGGCATATACGAGGCCGGAGTCCAAGAAGCTGCCGCTCATAAGGGTCGAACCGGGGTCTTTGCGAATAAGGTCGCTCTCGCCGGTGAGCAGGCTCTCGTTCACTTGCGCCGTGCCGTCAATCACGACCGCATCAGCCGGAATCTGGTCGCCACGACCGATCTTTACGATGTCATCGAGAACGATTTCCTCAAGATCGAGCTCGACCTCTTCCCCATCGCGCATAACACGCGCTTTCTTGGTGGCAAGTAGTGTGAGCTTGTCCACCATGCGCTTAGAGCGCAGCGCCTGGACGATGCCGATTCCGGTGTTTAAGACGACGATGGCAAGGAAGGTGAGGTTCTTCCATGAGCCCGCCGCGATCACGAGGACGGCGAGTACGATATTAATAAGGTTGAACAGCGTGCACAGGTTCTCGATAACGAGCTGGCGAACGCTTTTGGTCTTGAGCTCCATGTTAAGGTTGACCTGACCGCGTTCAACGCGTTCGGCAACCTCGGCTGCGGTGAGTCCCGTTAAGGGCTCGGTATGGTCTTGGGGCATGCAGGCTCCTCGGGTAGGCTAGACCGTGATATACCCAACCGCCCCCGCAAAGCGGATCCGGTTCCGGTGATCATACGAATCTACGACATTAAAGCACATCACAGGGGTATTAGGAGATCGGGCCGTCTGCGACGGTCATGCATGCGGTAACATCAATCACGTATTGATACATGAGGCAACAGGAGTTCTATGGAACGCTATGTTTTGCGAAACGCAGGTGCTAACGCTCCGGAGAGCCTACAGCGCGGCATCGATTGGCTGATAGCGCAAGGTGGCGGCACCGTGGCGGCTGATTCCCGTGAAGTCATCCAGCGTATGATCGGGTTCGAGTCAGGCGTTGATGTTGACGCGTTCTTCAAGCAGTTTAAAGACCAGGGTATTAAGTTTGGACACATGCGGCGAGGGCTTCCCTTTAAGGGAAATGTCGTCGCTGCATTCACCTCAGACGGTATCCTCCGCATGCTCGACAATCGTCCGGGAATCACACAGCTGCTCGTTTTAGAAGGAAACGAGCGCGATACCCGATGGTGGATTGTTCGCAGAAATCCCGCAGAGATCCACGACGCCAACGACGCTGACACGGTTGCCTAGACCGTAGGAGATCAAACGGCAAAGGGCCCGTTAGCAAGAGTGCTAACGGGCCCTGTGTGGTTGAGGGTGTCCCGTGCAGGATTCGAACCTGTGGCCTTCTGCTCCGGAGGCAGACGCTCTATCCAGCTGAGCTAACGGGACATGACGCAAGCCATTATACCCAAATCGTCTGCGCGCGCCAGTCTGCCGGGAGGGGCTGCTGATGACAGAGTTAATTCTCTATGTACGCGAGATACTTCGCGTTACTATGTACCAACGTTGACGGTTATACGCTGAGCCCGAGGAGCCCAGATGATTGCTATTTTGAAGAAGAACGCTGACTCAAATGCGGTCGCCCACCTTGTTTCATGGATCGAGAAGAAGGGCCTCACGGCGCACGTGAGCCATGGAGAGAATGAGACGATCATAGGCCTTGTGGGCGATACCACCAAGATTGACCCGTTCCTCCTGGAATCTATGGATATCGTTCAGCGCGTTCAGCGTGTGTCCGAACCGTTCAAAAAGGCGAATCGCAAGTTCCATCCCGCAGACTCGGTCATTGACTGCGGCGGCGTTCCCATCGGCGGCGGCAACTTCCAGGTTATCGCCGGTCCTTGCTCGGTTGAAGGCGATAATCTCCTCCGTATCGCCCGTCGCGTGAAGGAAGCGGGCGCCACGATGCTCCGAGGCGGCGCCTACAAGCCCCGCACATCCCCGTACGCCTATCAGGGCATGGGTCCCCGCGGCCTCGACCTTCTGCTGGAAGCGCGCGCCGAGACCGGACTTCCCATCGTCACCGAGATTATGGATCCGCGTGATATTGACGAGTTTCTTTCGCGCGGCATCGACGTCATGCAGATCGGCGCGCGTAACGCCCAGAACTTCCCCCTCCTAAAGGAGGTCGGAAAGACCCGCGTGCCCGTCCTTCTCAAGCGCGGTCTCGCAGGCACAATCGATGAGCTCCTGATGGCTGCCGAGTACATCATGAGCGAGGGCAACGACAACGTCATCCTCTGTGAACGCGGCATCCGAACGTTTGAGACACGCACGAGGAACACCTTCGATCTCAACGCGGTACCGGTGCTCCACGAGCTCTCCCATCTACCCGCTGTTGCCGACCCGAGCCATGCGACGGGCTACACGCGCTACGTCGAGCCCATGGCGCTTGCCGCCGTGGCTGCCGGAGCCGACGGTCTTGAGGTCGAGGTCCACGACGACCCGGCACACGCCTGGTCTGACGGCGCCCAGGCCCTTACGCCCGAGATGTTCGATGATCTTATGGCGCGCATCCGCATCATCCGCGAGGCGATCACTGCCGACACCGGCCAGGAGAGATAATGGACGAGGTAGACGCTTTGCAGGCGACAAGCATCGATGATGGCGGCGGGAAACGTTGTCCCACGGTCGGCATCGTCGGCCTCGGTCTCATAGGTGGAAGCTTTGCCAAGGCCTATGCTAAGGCCGGCTGGCGCGTGCTTGCGAGTGATATCGACCCCAATGTGATGGACGCGGCGCGCATCGAGACCATCCAGGGAGCACTTGATGACCGTTCTCTAGGTGAGTGCAAGCTCATCATACTCGCCGCCTATCCTGATGCGTGCATCGCATGGCTCGAAACTCACGCTGGCGCCTTATCCAAAGCGGCCGAGCTCTCGCGTGACGCAGACCCGACGCTTCACGAGTGTCAGGCCGGGCCTTTGGTTATCGATGTCGCGGGTGTCAAAGGGGCAATCTGCACGCAGGCGTTCGCCATCGCCCAGGCAGCGCGCTTCCCGTTCCTGGGAACACACCCCATGGCGGGAACCGAGATGTCCGGCTTTGCCTTCTCTCGCGCCGACCTGTTCGTAGGTGCTCCCATGGTCCTCGTCCCACCCGAGCTCGACGACATCTCGCGCCTTCTTCTTCTCGACCGAGCGCATGACCTGCTCCTGCCGGTCGGTTTTGGCAGCTTCAGCGTCACCACTCCGGAGGCTCACGACAGGGTCATCTCCTACACGAGCCAACTCGCACATGTGGTATCGAATGCCTACGTCAAAAGCCCCACGGCGCAGGAGCACCACGGGTTTTCCGCCGGTAGTTATCGCGACCTTACGCGCGTCGCCCATCTAAACCCTTCCATGTGGTCCGAGCTCATGATTGATAACGCCGACAATCTTACGGAAGAGATCTCTCAGCTCATGGATTCACTTGGCGCGTACCGCGACGCCCTCGTTTCGCGCGATACGCCTCGACTCAAGGCGCTCCTTGCCGAGGGTGACCGCATCAAGCGCGCGCTCGATGACGATTCGGAGGCATGATTGTATGGACACGCTCACCGTTGACGTGAATGTCTCTCGCCCTTATCGCGTACATGTGGGTACGCGCCTTCTAGAGCAAGTCGGCGAGATCGTTCGTCCGCTCGTTGCAGGCGCACGCGCGGCCATTGTCACCGATTCCAATGTGGCACCCCTGTACGGCCCTATCGTTGAGGAGAGCTTGGCTCAGGCCGGCTTTAAGACAACGACCTTCGTCTTTGCTGCGGGTGAATCTAACAAGACGCTCGCAACCTATGAGGAGATACTCGCCCACCTCGCTGACAACCATCTTGACCGCGGCGACGTTGTCATAGCTCTCGGCGGTGGCGTTACGGGCGACATGGCAGGCTTTGCCGCCGCAACGTATCTGCGTGGCATCGCATACGTTCAGGTGCCGACAAGCCTGCTTGCCATGGTGGACTCCTCTGTTGGAGGGAAGTGCGCCGTCGATCTCCCCCAAGGGAAAAACCTCGTGGGAGCCTTCTGGCAACCCAAGACGGTGATTGCCGACGTGGGGTGTCTGGGCACGCTTTCTGCCGAGCAGCTGGCTGACGGCTGCGGCGAGGTTATCAAGCATGCGGTCATCGCTGACGCAAATCTTCTCGACATTCTGGAGGCGCATCCGATCACCCTCGCGTCCCTCTTCGAGAATCTGCCCCTTATCGCCGCTATTGTGGCACGCAACGTTGAGATCAAGCGCAATGTCGTTGTTCAAGACGAGCGTGAATCCGGAGTGAGGAAACTGCTGAACTTTGGCCACAGTATTGGTCACGCCATAGAAGCAAGGTCTCACTTTGCGCTCGGCCACGGCACCTCTGTCGCCATGGGTATGGTCGCTATCACGCGCGCCACGGCCTCCGTGGCCGATGACCCAGTGCAGCTCGACGAGCTCGCCCATCGTATCGCCAAGGTTTGCGAGGCGCATGGCCTTACAACGACCTGTCCGTATGAGGCAGAAGAGCTTGTAGCATCCGCTCTTCACGACAAGAAGCGCCGAGGCGACGCGATTGATCTGGTGCTCCCCTTGGGAGTTGCCTCTTGCACTATTCAGACAGTCGACCTCGACCAGTTTTTCGAACTCATGAGAATCGGCCTTTCCGAAGAGGAGCTGAACTAGCGTGCTTGCAACCATCGAACCCCGCGACCTTGCTGGCGAGGTCGGCGCCATCTCATCCAAATCGGTGGCGCATCGACTGATCATCGCCGCAGCGCTCGCGAACGGAAAGACCGAGCTTGCCTGTGCGACCACCTGCGACGACATTGACGCGACAGTGCGTTGCCTCACTGCGCTCGGAGCTCATATCGATAGAACGGATACGGGCTATATCGTCTCCCCCATTCCCAAAAGTCGCGAACAGGGCATTCTCTCCGCACTTAAGGCCCGTGAGCTCGACTGCAGTGAATCCGGTTCCACGCTACGCTTTATGCTTCCCGTTGCCTGTGCGCTCGGCGCCGACGCGGTCTTTACCGGTTCCGAGCGCCTGGGGCAGCGCCCCCTTGGCGAGCTCGCCGGAGAGATTGTTGCAGCCGGCTGCGATATCACGGGACTTGGCTCCTTCCCGCTCGGAACCTCAGGTAGAATGCGCCCTGGCAGGTTCATTCTACCGGGAGATGTGAGCTCGCAGTACATCTCGGGCCTCCTTCTTGCCGCGCCGCTTCTGCCGGGCGAGGTCGAGATTCTGGTACGGGGACGCATCGAGAGCAAGCCATATGTGTCCTTAACCGTGCAGGCGCTCGAATCATTCGGCGTGTCCGTGAGAACGAGGAAGCTCGTCGGCGCCACTGCAGAGGAGCCGCAGACCCTTTACACCGTACAGGGAGAAGGATACCGGACCCCCGGAACGGTCGCCGTCGATGGCGACTGGTCAAATGCCGCCTTCTGGCTCTGCGCGGGCGCCCTGGGAAAGGATCCCCTCACGGTTCGCGGTCTGTCGCCTCGCTCAGTTCAAGGAGATCGAAACATCACCGCGGCGCTCGTCTTGTTTGGGGCGAAAATCGTTCGCGGGGCTGATTCGGTTACGGTAAGGCCGGACAGGCTGCACGGCATCAAGCTTTCGGCAAAAGACATCCCCGACCTTGTTCCCGTGATATCCGCCGTTGCCGCATGCGCCGAGGGACGTACGGTCATCGAGGATTGCGCGCGCCTGCGCATAAAGGAATCTGACCGCATGGCCACGACGACTGAGATGCTGCGCGCCCTTGGTGCCGATATCCGTATCGAGGGAGACTCGCTCGTCATTGACGGCAAGCCCTCACTTACAGGCGGAACGGTGCAGGCGCATAACGATCATCGCATCGCCATGACCGCTGCCGTCGCAGCCGTTCGTGCGGAAGGGCCCGTCATAATTGAAGGTGCAGAGGCGGTAGCAAAGTCCTACCCGGCCTTCTTTGACGACTATCGAAAGCTTGGCGGCGACGTACGCACCCAGGAGGCGATCTAACCATGTCTTCCACCATCGGCAACGTCCTCAAGCTCTCAATCTTTGGCGAGTCTCACTCCCCTGCCATCGGCTGCTCGCTTGACGGGTTGCCTGCCGGCATCCCCATCGATATGGACGCGCTGCAAGCCTTTCTCGAGCGCCGTGCTCCGGGCAGGTCCAAGACGGCGACAGAACGGAATGAGGCGGATAAACCCGAGATTCTGTCCGGTATACATGAGGGCGTCACCGATGGTGCGCCCTTTGCCGCGATCATCCGCAATGCCAACGCGCGCAGCAAAGACTATGAGGGCCTGAGGTCCGTACCGAGGCCCGGGCATGCGGACTATCCCGCACGCATCAAGTTTGGTAACTGGCACGATGTCGCGGGCGGCGGCCACTTCTCCGGACGTCTCACAGCGCCTCTCTGCATCGCCGGCGGCATCGCCCTGCAGGCGCTCGCCTCTCTTGGTATCACGGTAGCCGCCCACATCGCCTCTCTTGGGCCAGACGGAATTGCGGACGAAGGACTGGACGAACTCGCGCTTGACGAGTCACAGCTTGCGCGGCTTCGAGTGCGGGCCTTCCCCACCATCTCCTCTGATGCCGAGGAGCGTATGACACAAGCCATACTCGATGCGCGCGCATCAAAAGACAGCATCGGCGGCATCATCGAATGCGCCGCATACGGCGTGCCCGCCGGCATCGGAGACCCCATGTTCGACGGGCTCGAGAATCGCATAGCGCGTTTGGCCTTTGGCATCCCTGCCGTGAAAGGCGTTGACTTTGGCGCTGGGTTTGCGGCAGCTTACCTCAAGGGCAGCGAGAACAACGACCCGTACCGCATCATCGATGGTGCGATTTCTACTGAATCAAACAATGCCGGCGGTATTCTCGGTGGTATCTCCACTGGCATGCCGCTCATTTGGCAAATGGCGGTCAAGCCCACGCCCTCGATTGCAGCACCCCAGAAGAGCGTCGATATGGACGCTATGCAGGTTGCCGAGCTCGTTGTCCGCGGGCGGCACGACCCCTGCATCGTTCCGCGCGCCGTGCCGGTTGCCGAGGCGGTATGCGCGCTTGCGCTCCTCGATGCCCTTCTGGAAGATGGGCGTTTTCCCCAGCCGGACCCTCAGGTCATTGCGGACCGTTAGGAGAGATATGGAGCTCACCGAAATTCGCGATAGGCTCGATACCATTGATGCTCAGCTTCTCGACCTGTTCTGCGAACGCATGAAGCTTGCAGCCGAGGTAGCCGCATCGAAGAAGAAGTCCGGTAAGGCCGTATTCGACCCCGCACGCGAGCGCGAGAAGCTCTCCCGTGTCGCCGAACAGGTACCGGAAGAGCTCGTACCTCAAGCGGTGGCACTGTTCTCGCTCTTGATGAGCATGAATAAGGCGGAGCAGTCCCGCATCCTCTCTGCCGGCGACCCGCACAGCATCGCCGAGATGACCAAATCCGCCCTCAAGCCCGCCGATGTCCCCTTCCCCGCACGCGCATCCATTGCCTGCCAGGGTGTGGAGGGAGCGTACAGCCAGATCGCCGCGAGCCGCCTCTTCAGGCTGCCGAGCATCACGTTCTTCGCCTCCTTTGATGGTGTCTGCCGCGCGGTCAAGGACGGCCTCGTGCGTTACGGTGTCCTTCCCATTGAGAACTCAACGGCCGGCTCGGTAAACGCCGTATACGACCTGCTGGCCGAGTATCGGTTCCATATCGTGCGCTCCATCCGCCTTAAGATCGATCACAATCTGCTCGCCAAACCCGGAACGCGTATCGAGGGCATTCGCGAGGTCTGGTCCCATGAGCAGGCAATCGCTCAGTGCGCTGGCTACCTCGAATCTCTCAGTGTACGCGTTCATGTATGCGAGAACACGGCTCAGGCAGCGGAGGCCGTCGCATCTTCTTCGCGCACCGATGTCGCAGCCCTTTCCTCTCGCGTCTGCGCCGACCTGTACGGGCTCGATCTCCTCGACGAAGACGTCCAGGACTCGGACAACAACTACACGCGGTTCGTCGTGATATCCGCTGAGCCCGAAATCTACGCTGGCGCAACGCGCGCCTCCCTCATGCTGACCGTAAGTCACGAGCCCGGTTCGCTCTATCGCGTGCTCGAGCGCTTTTATGCCCTCGGTATCAATCTCGTGAAACTCGAGAGCCGCCCGATCCCGGGTCGTGATTTTGAGTTCATCTTCTACTTCGACCTCGACTGTCCGGTGAGCGCCCCCTCCTTTATCGAGCTCCTCGATTCACTGGGGGATGTATGCGAGCGCTATTGGTACTTTGGCAGCTATACGGAGGTGCTCTAGATGACGTCCCACCAGCAGAACCACGATGTTGCCGGAAGCCGGCCTTACGGTGTTCTCGGTCGTGTGCTCGGTCACAGCTACACCCCCACCATCTATCGCGAGCTCGCAGGCCTTGACTACGTTCGCTTCGAACGGGAGCCAGAAGACGTTGAGGCTTTTCTGCGCGGTGGCGAATGGGAGGGCGTGAACGTCACCATTCCCTACAAGAAGCTCGCTGCCGAGATAGTGGATGAGCTCTCCCCCATCGCGCAGCGCCTGGGAAACGTGAATACGATTACGCGCCTTGCGGACGGCCATCTGAAGGGTGACAACACCGACTACTTTGGCTTCAAGATGCTTGCGGAAGCACTCGGGCTCGAGCTTGCCGGCAAGCGCGCACTCGTTTTCGGTGGCCATGGAGGCGCCGGCTCCACGTGCATGGTCGTACTCGGAGATCTGGGTATGGAGCCTGTCGCGGTATGCCGCACCGCAGAAAGCGCCGAGCAGGCTGGAGCCGCCTCGGCGTTTCCGAGCATCACGTATGAAGAGCTCGATGCATATCGCGATGCTGCTCTCGTAGTGAACGCGACACCCGTTGGGATGTATCCCAACTGTCCGGAAACCATCTGGCCTCTCGATGCATTTCCCTCCCTTCTGGCCGTGGTCGACATCGTGTACAACCCCGCGCGAACAGGTCTTATGATGGAGGCGGAACGTCGCGGCATCCCCACCATCGGCGGCCTTCTTATGCTCGTCGCCCAAGCCGCGGCCGCTGTGGAGCGGTACACGGGAAACACCGTTACCATCGAGCGCATCCGTGAAGTCACCGCGGCACTTGATGCGGCGGAGGAAAACATCGCTCTTATTGGAATGCCCGGCGCCGGCAAGACCCGGGTGGGATCTGAGCTCGCCGCACTTTTTGGTCGTGAGCATATCGACATCGACGCAAATCTTGAGAATGCCCTTGGAATGTCCTGCTCCGTTTTCATCACGTCTCAGGGTGAGGAAGCATTTCGGCGTGAGGAGACAAAGGCGCTGCGCCGTATAGCCGGTCGCAGCGGACTAGTCATCTCCTGCGGCGGAGGCGTTGTGACGCGTGAGGAGAACTACGCGCTTCTGCACCAGAACTCCCGCATCGTCATGCTTGACCGACGATTGGAAGAGCTCTCTAGCAAGGGTCGCCCGATTTCCGCTCGTGACGGTGTAGAGGCGCTTGCAGCCCAACGTATGGATCGCTATCGTGCCTGGGCCGACATCGTTATCCGTTCCCGTGAGAGCGCCGCAGCCACCGCCCATGCGCTGAAGGAGGAGCTATGCGCGCACTAGTCATCAACGGTCCCAACCTCAACATGCTCGGCATACGTGAGCCGGGAATCTACGGGAACGATTCCTATGACGACCTTGTTGCCCTATGCGAGACGGCTGGAGCAGAACTTGGTTTTGAGCAGGTCGAGGTGTTTCAATCGAATCATGAGGGCGCCATCATCGATAAGATCCAAGAGGCATATGGCGCCTTCGACGGCATCGTCATCAATCCTGCCGCCTATACGCACACGAGCGTGGGCATCCTCGATGCGCTCAAAGCGGTGAGCATACCTGCCGTTGAGGTCCATATCTCTGACGTTGATTCGCGAGAGGACTTCCGTCAGATCTCGTATGCCGGTATGGCCTGCTTTGCACGGGTATCGGGAGAAGGCCTTGAGGGATATCGACACGCGCTAAAGCTTCTTGCGGATCGCCTCACGTTATAGCCTCGCGCATGTGCATGTAGCACGCTTCATGTGCGATTAGAACAACTTGATTGCACGGGAATGTGGTACTTGTACGCGACAAGATTACTGTGACTTTAAAAAAACCGGAGGGTCGGCTCGATGGGAACCGACCCTCCGTTCTAACTACCTACAAGTATCGAGGTGTTCTTACGCCTCGTGATGGCGGCGCGGAACACGACCGTTGCCGCCGTTGTCACCGGGACGGCGAGGACGATCGCCGTGACCGCGGCGCTCGCGATCCTTGGAATCACGACGCGGACGGCCACCGAAACCACGGCCGTCGTCGTGAGAGGCACCGTTGCCGGAACCGGCGGGAGCCTCGGGCTTATCGAGGCGGTCGAGCGAGATCTTGCCACGCTCGTCAACCTCGATAACCTTGACCTTTACCTCATCGCCGATGTTGAGGACATCCTCGACCTTCTCGACGCGGCCCTGGGCGACGCGGCTGATGTGCAGCAGGCCGTCCTTGGAGGGCGTAAGCGAGACGAAGGCGCCGAACGGCTGAATCGAAACAACGCGGCCGCAGAACTCCTCGCCCACCTCGGGCTCGTGCACGATGAGCTTGATGCGCTCGATGGCCTCATCAACCGAGGTGCCCACGCCGCCAACGTAGACGGTGCCGTCCTCCTGGATATCGACGGAAGCGCCGGTTTCGTCCTGGATGCCGCGGATGGTCTCGCCGCCCTTACCGATGACCTCACGGATTTTGTCGGTCGGGACGGTGATGGAGGTGATGCGCGGCGCGGTCGGACGGGTCTCCTCGCGCGGGCCGGGAACGACCTCGAGCATCTTGTCGAGGATGAACGCACGACCCTCCTTGGCCTGCTGGAGCGCAGCCTTAAGGATCTCGAAGGTAAGGCCGGTTGCCTTGTTATCCATCTGAAGGGCGGTGATGCCGCGCTCGGTACCGGTCACCTTGAAGTCCATGTCGCCGAGGAAGTCCTCGATACCCTGGATGTCGGAAAGGACGACGGTCTTGCCCTCCTCCTGGATAAGACCCATGGCGATGCCGGAGACCGGGCGGGCGATAGGCACGCCGCCGTCCATAAGGGCGAGGCAGCTCGCGCAGGTCGACGCCATGGACGAGGAGCCGTTGGACTCCATGACCTCGGAGACGACGCGGATGGCGTAGGGGAACTCCTTCTCGTCGGGAAGGACGGGCAGAAGGGCGCGCTCGGCAAGGTTGCCGTGGCCGATCTCGCGACGCTTGGGGCTGCCGATACGACCGGTCTCACCGGTGCAGAACGGCGGGAAGTTGTACTGGTGCATGTAGCGCTTGCCCTCGACGGGCTCGATGGTGTCGAGGCGCTGACCCTCGTTGAGCATACCGAGGGAGAGCACCGAGAGAACCTGCGTCTGACCGCGCTGGAAGAGGCCGGAACCGTGAACGAGCGGCAGATAGCTGCCCTTCACCATGATCGGACGAATCTCGTCCGCACGACGGCCGTCAACGCGTTCACCGGTCTCGACGACCATGGTGCGCATGGCCTTCTTCTCGAGCTTCTTGAGATTGACGGGAATCTCACGCTCCCAAGCGAGCTGCTCCTCCTCGGAGAACTCGGCGCGGATGCGCTCCTTCAGATCCTCAACCTTGGCGATGCGCGAGAGCTTGTCGGCGTCCGCGAGGGCGGCGGCCATCTCGTCGTAATGGGCGAAGATGCGCTCCTCCACCTCGGGGACCGGCTGGTCGAGGATGTACTCCTTCTGCTGGATGGCGCCGTTGACGCGCTCCCACTCCTCGACGAACTCGCGCTGGGCCTGGCAGAAGGCGCCGATGGCCTCCTGGCCAAACTGCATGGCGGCAAGCATGTCGTCCTCGGTGACCTCGTCGGCGCCGGCCTCCACCATGGAGATGAAGTCAGCGGTGCCGGCAAGCTCGAGGTCGAGGTCGGACGCCTCGCGCTCCTCATAGGTGGGGTTGACGATGAACTCGCCGGTCTCGGTGTTGCGGCCGATGCGCACACAGGCGAGCGGACCTTCGAACGGCACGCCACCGAGCGTGAGGCCGAGCGACGCGGCCATGGTGCAGATCACATCGATGGGGTTCTTCTGATCGGCGACGAGGGACGTCGCGACAATCTGGACCTCGTTGCGGAAGCCATCGGGGAAGCTCGGACGGATGGGACGGTCGATCATGCGCGCGGTGAGCGTCGCCTTCTCGGTGGGACGCCCCTCACGCTTGAGGTAGCCGCCCGGGATGCGGCCCGCGGCGTAGAGCTTCTCGTTGAAGTCAACCGTGAGCGGGAAGAAGTCGTAGTTCTTGCGCTCCTTGGAGACCACGACGGTCACCAGCGCGGTCGTGTCACCCTGCTTGACGAGCACGGCGCCGGTGGCCTGCTTGGCGAGCTCGCCGCTCTCGAGGGTGTAGGTCTTGCCGTACAGTTCGAAGGTTTTGGATACAAGTGCCATTTTTCCTCTTTCATCCCCCGGCAGCCCTTCTGCCGGGACCTCTCGTGCCGGGATTCACCCGGCGGTGTAGGACCGACCTTTCGGTCCCTACATGAAAAGGAGCCCCCGAAGGGGCTCCCGCATGCACAACTTACTGGATGTTGTCGCGGATGCCGAGCTTCGCGATGAGTTCACGGTACTCGACGATGTCGTTCTTCTTGATGTAGGAAAGAAGACGACGACGGCGACCGACGATCATGAGCAGACCGCGGCGGGTGTGGAAGTCCTTCGGGTGGGTCTTCATGTGCTCGGTGAGCTCACGGATGCGCTCGGTGGCGATGGCGACCTGAACCTTGGGGTTGCCGGTGTCCTGCGCGTTCTTGCCGAACTCAGCGGTGAGCTCGGCCTTGCGCTCCTTGGAAACAGTCATGTTTCACCTTTCTCTTGGCAGGGTCTCCCCTGCAATCCGCCCGATCCGAGGGGCCGCCGGTGGAGCGAACCGCTAGGAACGGGTAATCCAACAGCTCGATATACTACCACAAGCTGCGTATATGCATGAAACGCACACGTACATGGTTGCGGAACGCGTGCTAGAGCGTACCGGCCTCCAGAAGCATCTCGCGCGCATGCGCGATTGAGGCTTCACCGGTATCGCCGGAGAGCATGCGAGCCACCTCACGGACGCGCTCATCCCCGGTCACCTTGCTCAGACGGGTCTCGGGGATATCGCCATCGGACTTAGAGACGACGTAGTGCTCAGTCGCGACGACAGCCACCTGCGCCACATGCGTGACGACGATAACCTGGTGGGTGCGCGCAAGGTCGGCGAGCACCACGGCGAGAGACCGCGCGACGGCACCGCCCACACCGGCGTCGACCTCGTCGAACACAAGCGTGTCCACACCGTCAGCCTCGCCGAGAACCACCATAGAGGCAAGCATGACGCGCGAGAGCTCGCCGCCGGAAGCGATACGGCGAAGAGGCCTTGGCGTAAGGCCCGGACCGCTGCGATAGAGGAGCTCATAGGAATCAGGGCCCGCATCGGTCCAGCGCTCACGGGGAAGCTTGCGGGACTCCCAGACGAGCTCGGCGCGCCCCATCTCAAGACGCGCCATCTGGCGCGTGACCTCACGGCAGAAGCGAGGACCCGCAACGTTGCGCGCGCGGCGCAGCTCCTTTGCGGATTGGGCAAGTTTAGACTCGGCTTCCTCCAGGGCGCGGCGGGCGCGCGCAATGCGCGCATCGCTATCGGATACAAGCGAAAGAAGCTCTTGAGCTTCCGCACGGCGTTGAAATACGTCCTCCATATGAGGACCGAACTGACGAAGCAGCCCTTTGAGCGCCGCATAGCGCTCCTGGAGGCGCGCAAGTTCCGCGGGATCGAAGTCGACTCCATCGCGATACCGACGTAGGTCCTGCGCAACGTCCTCAAGCGTGATGGCGGCACCTGCAAGCATATCGGCGAATTCAGAGAGCTTACCGTCGACGCCGCCCATGCGGGAGAGCTCAGCGATGGCGCTGTTCAGCGGGTCGAGCGCTCCTCCCTCGCCTGAGAGCGCCTCGGCCGCTTCATGAGCGCACGCTGCAAGCGCCTCGGCATGCTCTGCGCGGGGCAGCGTCTCCTCAAGCTCCTCAAGCTCGCCCTCGTGAGGGTCAACCTCGTCAATACGATCGATAGCAAACCGTGCATCCTCTAACCGGAACCCCTCGGTTCGTGCTGCCGCCTCCACGCGCTCGAGCTCACGAGCGGCCTCGCGGGCTGCTAAAAGGTCGGATCGATAAGCCTTGAGTGGCGTGGCGATGCTTCCCTGCGCCCAAGCGTCGACCATGCCCACATGCGTAGAGGCGTCGAGGAGGCGTTGGTGCTCATGCTGCCCGCAGAGGTCCATCAAAGGCGCTACGCGTTCAGACAGCTCACGCACGCTCCCGAGCGATCCGTCGATCCTCACACGGGAACGACCGTCAGCAGAGAGGCGACGCGAGACGGTAAAACCCTCAGTGTCCTTGGCGTCAGTGAAGATTCGGCCCTCTACCTCAGCATACGGCTCGCCCTCGCGTACCTGAGACGCATCGGCGCGCTCGCCCATAAGCAATTTGAGCGCAGAAAGGAGGGCAGTCTTTCCGGCGCCAGTCTCACCGGTAAGCACCGTAAGACCGCTTGATAGCGAGAGCTCGGCCTCGCGAATGAGGGCTAAGTTGGAAACGCGAATCTCATCGATCATGGCGCACCCCGTAGAACACGCGGCTTACCGAGTTGTAGAAGCTCTCGGGACCGTAATCAAGCAAAAGGACATCACCGGGCCCTCGACTCACCTCTACCCGCTCAACGGCCTCTTCCCCCTTGTAAAACTGACCGTCGACGGAAACCGCAGGAATGGAGGGCCTGTCATGCGACATGGCGATCTCGATAACATCGGAGGGCGACGTGAGAAACGCGCGCGCCTGAATGGTGTGCGGGGCGATGGGAACGCAGACCATGCCGGCGTAGTCGGGGCTCACGATAGGGCCTCCGGCCGAAAGCGCGTACCCGGTGGATCCGGTGGCCGTCGAGATGACCACGCCATCTCCGCGCAAGCGGTCGATGTGGTGGCCGGAAACGGTGATGTCGAACGAAACCATATCCGAGAGCGGCCCGCGTGTGAGGGCGAGGTCGTTTAGGGCAAAGGACTCGAGAACGGGCTCGGCATCTGAATCTTGCGACGAGAAGATGCGACAGGAGAGCGTCGCTCGCCTGCTTACATGGAGCTCGCCCGCGAGGGCATCGCCCACCACCTTGAGAATATCGGTGTCATCGGGGCTCGCTGCAGTAAGGAACCCAACGTGGCCGTACGAGAGACCAAGAATGGGAATCTCACGATAGGCTACGATGCGCGCCGCGCGAAGAAGCGTCCCGTCGCCACCGAGGGAGATGACAAGGCCGCAACCCTCTATATCGGGCTCAACGGCAATGCCTGAGCGCGTATCCGGCGCCCAGACAACGTCCAGTCCCTGACGGGAAAGCCACAGCTCGAGCATGAGGCCGCTCTCTACAGCCTCAGCTTTATCATAGTTGGGAACGAGCAGGATCTTCATAGACGCTCCACCTTCCCCAAAACGGCATCAACCTGCTCCGCGCATGACCCGGAGCCCTTGGCGTCTAGGATACCCCGTTTGCCCCAAAGGAAATACTCGACGTTTCCCTTGGCGCCTTTTATGGGCGAGACGCAGACGTCTTGGGGAACGAGCCCGTTTGCCGCAAATAGCCGAACAACATCGGCAAGGGTACGTCGTCTGACAAGGGGATCACGGACGATTCCGCCTTCGCCCACCTCATGCGCCTCGGCTTCGAATTGTGGCTTTACGAGCGTCACGAAGGAGCCGCAGTCCGCGAGCACCTCAAGCACCGCAGGCAAGATTCGGGAGATCCTCGTGAAGGATACATCGCAAACGGCAAGATCGGCTACGCCGCGATAGCCCAAATCAGGAACATCAACGATATTCGTTCGCTCAAGAAGCGTCACCCGAGAATCGTTTCTGAGCGACCAGTCGAATTGCGCATGGCCCACGTCAACGGAGATGACGCGCTCGGCGCCCCGTTTAAGAAGGCAGTCGGTAAAGCCACCTGTGGAGCAGCCCACATCCAGACAAGTAAGGCCGGCAGGATCGACCCCGAAAGCGTCGAGCGCGCCCTCGAGCTTAAGACCGCCGCGACCAACGTAGGCACTGTGACCTTTAACATGAAGAGCAAGTCCGGGCAGGACCTTCTGACCGGGCGAAGAGAGGCGTTCGCCCCCGGATGAGACGAGACCGGCCATCAAGAGCCGAAGGGCATCTGCGCGGTCGGCACAGATGCCCTGCGAGATCATCTCATCATCAAGCCGGACCTTCTTCATGCCCGGCATCAAGCCCCCGTGCCCTCAGCGGAATTGTCAGAAGCCTCTGCGGGTGCGTCCGAGTCGGCGTCCACAGGACTATCCTGGGCCTCCTCGAGCATAGCGGCCTCTGTGGGGCTCATATCGAAGCTGTCGACAAGCTCGACGGCCTTGGATCCGAGCTTGATGGCCTCGTCAAACAGATCAAGGCTGCGCTCGAGGGACGTGTCCTTGGAACGCACGGTCGCGATGATCTCATCAAGGCGTGTGGTGATGTCCTCAAAGGTATGGACGGTCGACTCTGCCATAGGGTCTACGCCTCCGCCTTATCGGTCTCAGCTGCCGCATCGGATGCAACGGCAGTCTCGTCATCACTGCCGGACAAGGCAGAATCGTCCGCATCGGTACCGTTAGCGCTGGGAAGCTCGCTCTCGTCCGTACGAGTAAGCTCATCGGCATAGCGCATCTCGTAGATGGCGATGCGCATAAGGTTGCGGTCGGTCCGCGGAAGGCGCGGCATGCTCCAGTTCTTAAGGGCCTGATCGAGGACCTCGTCAATGGTGTCGAGGTAGCGATAGCAGCCCTCAGCGAGTGTGCGCGCATAGTCCTCAAGGGGACCCTTGGACAGAAGATAATCGCCCCCAAGGACCTCCTCAAGGGGCACGTCTTTCGCTTCAGCCTGAAAGAGCAGCTGGACAGCCTGGCTGCGGGCGCGTGTGCGCCCGCGATCGACTTTTAAGCTCACGCGTTACTCCTTGGGGAAGACAAGGCCGTCGATGCAGACGTCCACGCGCGCCACACCGACGCCAACCTGGGCGTCGATAGCGTGCACGACCGCCTCACGAACCACCTCGGCAAGCTTCTTGAAGGGGTAGCCAAAGAAGACGACGAGGTGAACCGTAAGGGCGAGCTCGTCGTCGGCCGTAACCGTGGCCTCGACCGCAGGCGCCGTGGAGACGCTGCGCGTAGAGAACATGGAGACGAGGTTGCTGGCGAGGTTCTTGTCACCCACCGATGCAACACCCTCGACTTCCTCGACAGCGCGAGAAACAATGGTGGCAAGCACCTCGGGCGCGATGCCGATGCCGGAAACGATAATCTCGTGAGACATGGACTCCCCCAATCTTTGGGTAGGGACGGTCTGAGACGTGCTAGACGCGGCTGACGAACTTACCGTCACGCGTGTCGACCTTGATGATCTCACCCTGGTTGAGATACATAGGAACCTGGATGACGGCACCGGTCTCAATGGTGGCCGGCTTAGTGGAACCCTGAACGGTATCGCCCTTGAAGCCGGGGTCGGTCTGGGTGATCTCGACCTCGATGAACATCGGCGGGTTCACGCCCATGAGCTCATCATCGGCGTAGAGGAGCTGGCAAATGTCGTTCTCCTTCAGCCACTTGGCATTGTCACCGATGAAGTCGACGGGGACGGGCACCTGATCGTAGGTCTCCATGTTCATGAAGTAATAGTGGTCACCGTCGTTGTAGAGATACTGCATCTCCGTGGTGGTAAGGGTGACACTCTCAAACTTGGTACCGGCGTTGCAGGTCTGCTCGACCACGCGGCCCGTCTTAAGGTCCTTGGTCTTGTAGCGCACGAACGCACCGCCCTTACCAGGCTTGACATGCTGGAACTCGACAATGGTGCAAACCTTGTCCTTAATGCGCAGGCCGATGCCGTTCTTGAAATCAGCAGTGGTGATGGATGCCATGAAACGCCTTTCCATATCAGAGCGCCCGGGGGCGCCAACGTTGCATACAGACGTAGTATACAACCTCGCAGGAATCCTCGCTGCCTCGACAAGCGATTACATAAGCGAAAGATTACGAGTGAAGTCCATTCTCGCTAGCACAAAAGAGGAGATAGACAAGCATGCCGAGCCAAGCTACTCGGCATTTTCGAGGGCGCGAATGGTCTCGGCGTTAGCAATCTCGGTAGACGAGAGCTCCACCTCGTCGTCGAACTCCTCAGGATCGTAAAGCGGCGTATACCAATCTTGTGCCTCAAAGTAACCCTGAAGATCCTCGTTTTGAAACGTTCGACCATGACGGGCATAGATCTCGTTGCGAGCGATAGAGAGCTCCCAATCAGAAAGACCCTCAAGTTCAGAGGTGCTATAGAGATGCGTATCGGAATCGGGAAGAATAAAGCCCTCCGCACCGGGGCCCGGCGAGGAAGCTTCGTCATCGGTCGCGACATCTTCACGTTCATCGAGGCCGTCTTGTCGTCCAGTCGCACGTATTGCCGAGGGATTGTCCTCTCCCTCCTCATCTACGGAGGAGACCTCACCTACACCACCAGGCACCGTGGAAACTCCGTCTGTTGGCGCAGAATCTAAGGAACCCGAAGAGGCAGAGTTGAGTGCGAACCAGGTACCTCCGGCGGCAAGCACGGCAACAAGCGCGACACCGCAAACGATTGCGACGACCTTACCAGCCCCCGTTCGCGCATGGGAGCCATCGTAGCGAATGTAGTCCTGCGGCATCGAGGGAGGCAGAGGCGCCATATTGGGCGCCGTATCACCGCTCAAACCATTGGAATCTCGATACCTCGAGTCAGAAGCACGATTGACGCGCGCACCGCAGACGTTGCAGAACTTCGCGCCCTCGTCCAGCTCGGCACCGCATTTCATGCAGAACACGGTCATACCCCCCTTGACACTGAAGACGCGCTAGCAGTCGATGATCTGCAGATCATGCGGGCTCGTGGTGAAAGGCTCAAAGCCGTCCTCGGTGACCACGCCGTAGTCCTCAAGGCGCACGCCGCCCACACCGGGAAGGTAAACGCCCGGCTCGACGGTGATGACGGCGCCTGCCTCCACCCTGTTGCTGCGACGACCGAAATTGGGCAGCTCATGGATATCGATACCGACGCCGTGGCCAAGGCCATGTCCGTAATAGTCGCCGTAGCCCGCGTCGGAGATGATCTTGACCGAGAGCTCGTGAATGTCCTTGCCATCGACGCCGCCATGGATAGCACGGACGCACTCCTCGTGCGTACGCTGGACGAGGTCGTAGATCTTGCGCTGCTCCTCGGTCGGCTCGCCCAGAACGACGGTACGCGTCATATCGGAATCGTAATCACTAAGGCGCGCGCCGTAATCCATGAGGACAAAATCGCCCTTCTCGACCACGCGGTCCGAAGGAATGGCATGTGGATTGGCGGTGTTGGGACCGGAGGCGACGATGGTGCCGAAGGCGAGCCCGTCAGCGCCCTGGGCGTACATGTAGTTCTCAAGCTCGAGCTTGATTTCCTTCTCGGTCAGACCCGGCTTGATGAACTCGAGCATATGGGCAAACGCGGCGTCAGTAATAGCCTGAGCGCGGCGCATAAGCTCAATCTCCTCGGCGTCCTTGATGGCGCGCATCTGACGGAGGTCACCGTGCATCAAAGCAATACCGCAGCAAAGAGACGCGTCCTCGATCGCGCGCGTAAGCCCGTTATAGAAGGCGAGCTCCATGGTGTCCTCGACCGCAATGACGCGGCAGTGCTCAAGGCACGCATGGTCGGCAACCCATTTGGGGATGTCGAAACCATCCATATCGAGCTTCCACTCATGACCCTCGGGCATATGCTCCTCGAAGCTATTGAAATAGCGGGAGTCAGTGTGCAGGTAAGCGCTCGTGCGAGAGATGAGGGCGCAGTGCGGGAGCTCACCGGTAAAGTCAAAAACGCCCTCGGCACCCGTGAGCCAGCGGAGATTAGCCTCGTCGCGAATGATCACGGCGTCGTAGCCGCGCTCCTCCATAAGAGTGCGCACGCGAGCAACGCGACCAGCGGGCCCGTTCATGATTTCAGTCATATGATCTCCTCCAGATTATCGTCTAGGTTGCAAGTTATTGCCCAGCATCTTCTAACAGCTCGGCGCGGGATGCGAGGTACGCCTCCGCGTGACGACGCAGCACCTCGTCGTCCACGTTGACGAGACGAATGGAGCCAAAGCCCTTGGGGAGCGCGAAGAACAGTCGGTTGGACCAGCGCGCATTCTCCTCCTCCAGAGCCTTTAGGAATTCCTCCACATCGATATCGAATGCAAGCTCCTCGACTCCAAGGTCCTCGAGCGCGTCATCGAGCGCAAAAACCTCCTCGACGGAAAACTTGCCCGCCTCGGTGGCGAGACGCGCCTCAAAGCGCATGCCCTCGGCGAGAAGCTGCCACCAGGGGACGAAGACGTTTCTGCGCGCAAGACACGCGCGAAGCGCGCGGGCGGTTGAGACGCCAAAGGAGAGGGCGTGGCGTGCCGACGGATTTGCAGATGCAACGACGCTGCGTCGGCAGGTCTGCGCATTGCAGACGGCATCGACGATGGCGACAGGGTCGCCCTCCCCTATCTTTGCGGCGTGATCTTTGAGGCGGTCCCAGGAGCGCTTACTGTCGGCGAGCGCGGCGCCCAGGAGCAAGACGTTGCCGGCAGGCTCTGGGTCACCGCTCAGCAGCGAGACGTCGCAGAACACCATCGATGGCTCCGGTCGGAGCAGCACGTGTCCGTCGGTGCCCGCCACATCGATCGGCTCGGATGCGGTGGCAGCGCAAACCATGCCCTCAAGTTCGGTGGGAACAAGCACGCAGGGGGTGGACCCGCACCAAAGGCGTGCAACATACGCACCAAGCGACGTCACGCGGACACCACCCGCCGCCACAATAACATCGTCTGCCGTGATCTGAACTGAGCCGAGCAGCGCCAGCACCTCGCTGATGACCTCAAACGTGATCGATTCGGCTGCAGGGGCCTGCCAGCGTTCGATCTTGAAGCCGGCATCGATGAGCTCATGCGCGATCCGGGTGGAAACCTCTTGGGGAAGCGAGGGATCTTCTACCACAAAGGCGCGGACGGGGCGCCCGACAACGCCTCGCGAGATACGGCTGAACTCACTCAGCGCGTCAGGCCCGATGCGAAAGTCAACACTTCGACCGCCGAAGTTCAGCACGAGTCGTTTTACCGTCATATAAGACCACGCTCCAAAAGCATCTCTGCACACAAGTACGAAACATCTTCGAACGTTTTACCCCGAATGTCGAGTGTCAGGTCGGCAGCCCCCACATATAGCGGACGGCGATGGTCGAAGAGCCTCGCCGCATGGGCGCGCGACTTGAAATCGGGACGAGCGGCGATCGAACGAATCTGCCGCAAGGAGTCGGAAAAGTCTCCCTCAAGGTAGACCACCGTACCCATGGCATGCATGAGATCGATATTCTCCGGCGTCTCGACGATGCCACCGCCACAGGACACAAGCAGACTCTGCTCGCTCTTGAGACTTCTCAGCGCCGCAGTCTCACGCTTGCGAAACGATGCCTCGCCCTCTTCGCGAAAGATTCGCGCGATAGACCTGCCACAGCGACGTTCAACGAGTCGGTCGGTATCAACAAAGGGGCGATGGAACATATCGCCCAAGTTACGGGCCAAGGTGGACTTACCGGCTCCCAAGAAGCCGATAAAGAAGATATGGTCGCAACCATGTTTGACGAACGAGCCCTCGCGTCCCTCAGGTGCTCGCTCGACCTCCGCGCACATCCCCTACTCCTCGCAGGGAACGTTTTTCAGCGCGCGCCGCTCAAAGATGCGGAAGATATGCGTGTACCAGAGGTCGACCGTCGTCTGCGGCTTCACGAGGATGCTGTCGATGCCGGCAAAGTTACCCGCCCACACATCGGTGTAGAGCTGGTCGCCGACCATGACGGCCTCATCACGCGCAACTCCAAGGTGCTTGAGTGCACGGTCGAGCGCAAAGGGAAGCGGCTTGCAGGCAAAGCAGATGGCCTTAAGGCCGAGCTCACGTGCGGAACGCTCTACCTGGTCCTTATGCCAGTTGTTGGAGACCATGTAGAGCGAAAATCCGCGCTTACGAGCGGCATCGAGCCAAGCGGCCACCGACTCCGATGCATCGTGGCGGTCGCGAGGAACCAGCGTGTTGTCGCGATCGAGCAGAATGGCACGCTTGCCAGAACGCCAGAGCTCATCGAGGTCGATGAGCTCAACGCGCGCGACGTAACGATCGGGTGCGAACAGGGACATATCAGCGGTTCTCCTCGATGGCGGCAAGGTGCCCGTCATAGGTCTCCGAGAACCATTCGTCTTCGGTCGTGATGAAGAAGTAGAGGTAATCCGTCTCAGGCGGATTAAACGTCGCCTCAATGGACTCGAGCGAGGGCGAGCAGATGGGCGTCGGCGGGAGCCCATGGTTCTTATAGGAGTTGTACGGGCTCTCCTGGTCAAGGTCGTCCGCCGTTACGGCACCACCGGTGACATACATCATCGTTGCGTCGCTCTGAAGCGGCATACCCGCCTCGAAACGGTTGTAGAACGTAGAGGCTACCTTGCCGCGCTGCTCGGCGGTAAGACCCTCGCGCTCGACGATAGAGGCAAGGTTGATGAAGTCGTAATCGCTCATCTCCACCCCGTAGCGCTCCTGGATGGTCGCGCGAGCGGAGTCGAAGTCAAGGGAAGCGACCTCAAGCTCGAACTGATCGAGCATAGCGCGGATAACCTGATCGGCCGTAGGCGTAGAAGTGAACGAATAGGTCTTGGGATAGAGGTAGCCCTCGAGCGAATCGTCGGCCACGCCCTCGAGGAACGGGTAATCCGCAACGTAGTTGGAGGCCTTTGCCTGAGCGAGGAAGTCGTCAGAAGAGATGCCGTAGGCCTCCTCGACGCGCGCGGCGGTTTGCGCGGTCGTCAGGCCCTCGGCGATAGTAACGGAAGTACCCTCGACGTTAGGGCCCGCGACCAGCTGGGCGACGACATCCGCAGGGTCCTCGAGCGTGGTGAAGAGATAGTCGCCGGGCTTGAGTGAGGTGTCTGCGTTTTGAGCCTTCACCTCAGCGTAATATGTCTTTGGATCGGGGATGACACCAGCTTCGGAGAGGATGCTCGCGATCTGGTCGCCAGAGGCGCCCTCAGGAATGTTGACCTGGACCTCAATGCCGGCCTCGACCTGGGGCTCGTCAGACCCGCCCATAAACAGGTTAGTGATAGCGGGGAGAGCGAACAGGAGGAAGGCCGCGACGATGGCGATTGCGACAACAACGGCGATGCCCACCGGCACGGGCGAGGTCTTCTTAGGCGCAGCGGAACGACGCGCATAGGCGGGCTGAACGCGCGAGGAGGAATGGGTCCCACCCGTACGGGAATACGATGAGGGGCGATAGCTGGAGCTCGGCGAAGCGCTCTGAGTGCTGCGGAAGCGCGTGCCCTGAGGACGGCTTGCCGCAGGTCGGGCGTGGCGGGGGGTGTTCTGGTTATCGATGGGCACGGTCTCCCCTTTTGGTCGAATCGGATACATACACGTTTTTCCAACGACCAGTGTAGCGTATATCCGGAATAACCTTAAACCTTTCATCGAACCTTGAGGGTTTCAACAAAGGTCAAGGACTGCAAGATGAAAAGCGAGCTAATCCAAGAAGTCTTACTTTGCAGAGCGGACATCGAGCCAGGTCTGCAGGAAGAGGCTCGCCGCTACCATATCGACCTTGCCGCGCATGGCCTTCTCGTTCAAACCCTGCTCTCGCAAGATACGTTTGGCTTCCGATGAAGAGAGCCTCTCGTCTACAAACTCGACGGGAAGCTGAGCCGCTCGACCGATAGCGAGAGCCTGCTCCTCAATACGCGCAGCTTGAGGGCCCTTCTCCCCCGCCAGAGTCATGGGCCTCCCGCAAACCAAGACATCGGGCTCATAGTCCTCGATAAGAAGCCTGAAGGTCCGGGCGAAGGAAAGAACCTCCGAGGCGGGCAGCACTTTGACCGGCGAGGCGATGCGACCCGAGGAGTCCGAGACCGCGATCCCTACACGCTTCTCGCCAATATCGAGCGCCATGGCGACCATAATCGCACCTGAACCTTTCGAGAAGAAGAGGGCGGCCCACCGGACCGCCCCGTTACACCCTGTTACGCGCCAAGCTCGGCACGCGCCGCGGCAAGTGCGTCGGCAATACCCGCGGGGTTCTTGCCGCCGGCCTGCGCCATCGTGGGCCTGCCACCGCCACCGCCACCAACAAGCGGTGCGATCTTCTTGATGACGTCGCCCGCCTTGAAGCCCGCGGAAACGGCCTCATCGGTTGCGCCGGCAAGAAGCGCAGGCTGACCCTTGCTCGTCACCGTAGCAAGCACGCACGCGACAGGACCCGTGACCTTCTGGCGGATGGTATCCCAGACGTTGCGGAGATCTGCCGCCTCGAGCCCCTTGAGCTCAGCGATGACGAGCTTGTAAGCGCCCATATCCGCAGCGCTGTCGATTGCCTGCGAGATCGCATCAGAGGAACCGCCGGTAAGCGCCGCCTTGAGCTTCTGCTCGGTGGCGCGCAGCGTATCCTGAAGGGAGGAGAGACGTGCGGGAACCTCGTCGACGCGACACTTGAGCTCAAGCGCGGTATCCGCAAGGATGCGAGCGCGCTCATCGAGATAGGCAATGGCGCCCTCACTAGCTACAGCCTCGATGCGACGCACGTTGGAACCCGTCGACGACTCAGAAGTAATGCGGAACAGACCGATCTCGGCGGTGTTGCGCGCATGCGTGCCGCCGCAGAGCTCGCGGGAGAAGGGCTGCTCCTCCTCGCCCACCGAGACGACGCGCACGCGCTCGCCGTACTTCTCACCAAAGAGGGCAACGGCACCGGCGGCCTTGGCCTCGTCGATGCCCATCTCGACCGTCACCACGGGTTTGGCGGCAAAGATCTCACGGTTGACAAGGTCCTCGACGGCATGGAGCTGCTCGGCGGAGAGAGCGTCGAAATGCGTAAAGTCAAAGCGCAGGTGGTCGGGAGTCACGAGCGAACCGGCCTGGTTCACGTGGTCGCCGAGCACCTCTTTAAGGGCAGCGTCGAGCAGGTGGGTCGCAGTGTGGTTGCGACGCAGCAGCTCACGGCGGTGATGGTCGACGCACGTGGTAACGACATCACCCTCATGAAGCTCGCCCGTCTCAACGTGGGCGACATGAGCGTAGAGACCGCCCTTGCCCTTGGTGTCAGAGATCGAAACCTCGACACCGTCGGCATGAAGCGCTCCGGTATCGCCCACCTGACCGCCCATCTCGGCGTAGAAGGAAGTGCGGTCAAGAACGACCTCGACGTCCTCACCGGCATACGCTGCGTTGACGCGCTCACCGCCACGCACAATCGCAAGCACGCGGGCACCTTCAAGGGCATCAGCGTCGTAGCCGCAGAACTCAGTCGCGGGAAGGGTGTCGGCAAGCTCGGACCAAATGTTGTTGAACGAGCCCCAGGCATCGCCCTTCACATTGGCACGGGCGCGCTCGCGCTGAGCCTCCATCTCGCGGTTGAAACCGTCGATGTCGACCGCATGTCCCGCACCCTCGGCAATCTCGACGGTAAGGTCAATGGGGAAACCGAAGGTGTCGTGAAGCATGAAGGCGGACGCGCCGTCGAGCGTCTCGCCGTCGCCGAGCTTAGCGAGAGCCTCGTCCAGGTAAACGCGGCCGTTGCCGAGCGTATTGGAGAAGCGCTCCTCCTCGGCCGAGACGATGCCCTTGACGAGCGACGCGTTCTTGATGAGCTCGGGGTACGCATCTCCCATGAGCTCGTTTACGCGATCGATGAAGCGCGTGAGGAAGGCGCCCTCGATGCCAATGAGACGACCATGGAACACGGCGCGGCGCAGCAGGCGACGGAGCACGTAACCGCGCCCCTCGTTGCCGGGCAGGATGCCGTCGGAGATCATGAAGTCGACGGAGCGAGCATGGTCGGCGATGATGCGGAGGCTACGGCTCGGACCGGTGTAATCGTCACCCACATACGTGACGCCCGAAATCTCCTCACCCAGACGAATGAGCCCCTGCATGATGTCGCTGTCGTAGAAAGAGCTCTTGTGCTGCATGATGGCGCTCATGCGCTCGAGACCCATGCCGGTATCGAGGTTGCGGTGCGGCAGCTCCGGCATGGAGCCGTCCTCCTGGCGGTCGAACTGGGTGAACACGAGGTTCCAGTACTCGAGGAAGCGATCGCAGTCGCAACCGGGCGCGCAGTCAGGACGACCGCAGCCCACATCCTCGCCCTGATCGTAATAGATTTCTGAACAGGGGCCACAAGGACCGGTGGGGCCGGCAGCCCAGAAATTGTCATCCTCGCCAAGACGCGAGATGTGGCTCTCCTCCACGCCGAGCTTGCGCCAGATCTCAAACGTCTCGTCATCGTCGGTAAAGACGGTGAAGTACAGGCGCTCGATGGGAAGGTGGAAAACCTCGGTGGAAAGCTCGAGAGCCCAAGAGCAGGCCTGCTCCTTTGAGACGCCGCCAAACGAGAAGTTACCGAGCATCTCAAAGAACGAGGCGTGGCGGCCGTCGGAACCGATGATGTCGATGTCGTTGGTGCGGACGCACTTCTGGCAGGACGTGGCGCCGATCTCGCGCATGGTCTTACTGCCCTGGTAATACGCTTTGAACTGGTTCATGCCGGCGTTCGCGAGAAGAAGCGAGGGATCGTCGGGGATGAGCGACGAGCTCGGGAAGAGCTTGCACCCGCGGTCCTCAAAGAATTTGAGGAATGCGGAGCGAATCTCTGCCGTGGTCATCGTGGGAAAATCGGCTGCAGCCATGGAAAGCCTCTTCCTGGTAACGAAAATGCTGTCAAACGAATGAATTATAACGAAAACCGAGGTCCGCTAGGACGTCTTTGTCCCATCTCCCGCGGAGTCGTCATTCTCGGAGGCGAAGGGGTTGCGAAACACGCCGGTACCCCGCGCCTGGAGGTTGTTGAGCGCCATAAGGTTTGCCCAGGGATTCTCGAGCTCTGGGGGTTTAGGCTCGGCCTCGGCAGAAGGTGCCGCCTCATCGGAGATAAGTTGCGAATCGCTCACGAAGGAGTCGTTGCCAAGCGCGTCATAGGCGGGAACCGGATCGCCCGCCTCATCATGAAACGGCTGGCCCTGGAACACGGCACCGTCCCAAGAGACGATCTGTCGCTTGGTCTGCTTCTCGAAATAGAAGATGAACAGACCCTTGAGAGCGGCGCAAAGCGGAATGGCGACGACCATGCCGAGCGGGCCCATGAGGGCAGACCCCACAACGATGGCGACGAGGCTCATGGCAGGATGGACCGATACAGCGGACTGCATGATGCGCGGGGACAGCACGTTGTCGGTGATGTTCTGCGCAACCATGCATACGACAAGCGTCCAGATGGCAAGCGCCGGGCTGTAAAACAAGGCGACGAGCGTGGCAAAGGCCGAAGAAATCACAGGGCCGACCACTGGAATGAGGTGGAAAAGGGCGGTGAGTACGCCCATAAGCAGAGCATACGGGTGGCCGATCAAAAGAAAGCCGACAAAAGAGAGGGCGCCGTCGATCGCTGAGGTGATGATGGTGCCACGCATGTACCCGCCGACCGACCGTGAAAGAATGGCCACCATGAAGCGATAGCTCATCTCGTGCCCCTCGCCCACGATGGTGCCGATCTCGCGATGGATGCGCGGATAATCGCAGACAAGCCAATACGCAAGAACAAGTCCGAGAAAGACGATGAAGAGCTGCGACCCGACGGATGAGATGAACGGAATCACGCCGCGGCCGAGATCCCCGGCGACTGTTGCGGCGTAGCGGGCGGCGTTGTCGGCGACCGTATCGAAGACGGTGCTCAGCTGGGAAGCCCAGGAATACTCGGCTAGAAACTTGAAATCACCGGCAAGCGTGCCCAGCCAATCTCCGAGGTCGCGAAGCTGCTGCGGCACACGGGAGAAGAGCTCGAGCAGCTGCGAGAAGATAAGCGGCGCGACGATCATCAAGATGAGCACGATGACCGCGATCACCACGGCAAGACCAACGAGTCCGCCCGCGCTGCGCGATACGCCGCGCGCCTCCAAGCCATTTACGATGGGAGCGGCCACAAAGGCGACGAGCGATCCGACGGCAAAGAACTCAATGACCGGCGCAAGCACGTCAAGAACGTTCAAAGCGGCGGTGCCGATGATGATGGCACCGACCACAATCCAAACGCGAAGCCCGATGCCAAAGGCAAAGTCATGACGGCCGAGGTTGATGCTGCGCTCGCGGCGCATAGGACCCTGCTCAATCATGAACGCACCAGACTTCCCGACGGATCGATCCTGTCCTGGATCTTTTTCAGGGTGCGGCGCAAAAGACGCGATACCTGAACCTGCGAGATACCGAGACGTTCGGCCATCTCTATCTGCGTGAGCCCTTCTTTGAACCTGAGCTCGATGACCTCGCGCTCGCGGGGCGACAGGTCGTCCAGAGCGTCCTCGATCATGATCCTATCGTCGGTGAGCTCAAGATCGGCATCGTCTGATGCGTAGCGGTCAATGATCGACGGTGCGTCGTCGCTTTCCGAGGAACCGGTTCCCTCAAGGGGGACTGAGCTATACGCAGAGGAAGATTCCATGGCCTCGAGCACCTCGTCCACCGAAGCGTCAAGGTACTCGGCGACCTCTTCGATTTTAGGCGAGCGCTGAAGCTGGACGGTCAGGACGTCGGTAGCCTGGTTAACCTTGGCAGAAAGCTCCTGCAGGCGCCTCGGCACGCGTACGGACCAACCCTTGTCGCGGAAATGTCGTTTGATCTCACCGAGGATCGTCGGCGTGGCGTAGGTGGTGAACTCAAGGCCGCGCGAGGGGTCGAAGCCATCGATGGCCTTAAGGAGACCCAAGTACCCGACCTGCATAAGGTCGTCGATGGGCTCGCCTCGGTTCTTGAATTTATTGGCAAGGAATCTGACCAGATTGAGATGGGACATGACGAGCTTCTCGCGAGCATCGCGATCACCCTCCTCCTTATAGCGGCGGAAGAGCTCGTGCGTTTTCTCCTTATCCCAAGCGGTCTTTCCCGAAGAAGATCTCTGGGGCATATCAGGCATCCGTCCTGACTTCAAGTGAAAGCCTCACAGGCGAGGCGAGCTTTTCATAGGAATCGCAGACCGCACCCAAGATGAGGTCAGCGTAAGCTGCGGGATCCCCCTCTTCAAGCGTGGGGATCGAGTCGACTCCGGTGGTGAACACCATGGAGACACCGTCAGAATCCACGTCAAAGGCGATGGAGAGCACGCCGTCCGGGTCGATGGATGAGGCAAAGATAAAAGCCTCCTCGGCGACCATGCGCATATCCTCGATACGATCGACCGACATGCCAGAGAGCGCGGCGACGTTCGCGGCAGTCATTCGGACGAGGCGGGCGAGCTCCGGTGAAGACGCGACCTCGAGTTTAACGGTGCTGCTGTTACTCATGAGCTGCCTCCCCGGCGGGCGCAGAGGACTCATCGGCACCGTAGGTGAAGTACTGGCGCTCGACGGGCTTTTCCTCCTCGGGCTGGACGGCCGGCTCGGCAGGACCCTCGGTAAGGGCGCGGTCTGTATCGCCCTCCTCACCCTTGCGCTTGCTCAAGAAGCGCTGCACAGCGCCGGTCGCGGAATTCGCCACGCCGCGGGCAGCATGCTTGGCGTTAACGGCGGTACCGGTAAACGAGGAGACGTCGCGCACGACGGCCTCAACCTCAACGAGGTTAGCGGAAAGGGCGTCGACCGCCACGTTAGCGCTTGCAAGAAGCGGCTCAACGCGCTGAACGGCAGGCTGAAGCTCCTCGAGCGTGTCATCGAGCTTAGCGATGACGGGCTTGGCCTCTGCCAGCGTCTCGTTGATCTCGCTCACAGCAGAATCGAGCGTCTGGACGGATGCGCGTCCCTTGCGGGCAAGAAGCGCGATCTCAATAAGCGCCCAAACAGCCGCAACGCACACGACGATGAGAACGATTTGGAGGGGGTCCATGATGCCTCCCAGCATCTCGGGGCGACCTTAAAGCCGCGCGGTACGTACAAACTCTAATACTACCCTTTATTTGAAAACCGCGTCGTCACGTCGCGCAATCAGACCAAACGGACAAGCGACGCTATCGAAAGACTACGCAGAAGTTTCTGGGGCTCGTCCCGAACGATCGCGAGCGCTCTGTTCCACGCGCCATTCCTCCCAGCCGCGACCGGCTGGCTTCCAAAAGGCGCCACGCTCAAGGCCCTCGGGCAGATAACGCTGCTCAACCCAGCCTTCAGGGTAATCGTGCGGATACAGGTAAGGGCCGTATTCATCAGAACCCGGACGGTGCCGATCGCGAAGATGATTGGGGACCTCTCGCTGCCCGCTTGTGTGCACGTCGGCAAGTGCGGCGTCAATCGCCGCTTCACAGGCGTTAGACTTAGGCGCAAGAGCGTTATAGATGGCTGCTTGGGCGAGGTTTATGCGACATTCCGGGTAGCCGATAACTTCAGCCGCCTTGAACGCCGCTTCCGCGACCAAGATGGCCTGCGGGTCGGCATTGCCGATATCCTCCGACGCGGCGATGAGGATGCGTCGGGCGATGAACTTGGGGTCCTCCCCCGCATCGATCATGCGTGCAAGCCAATACACTGCCGCATCGGGATCACTGCCGCGCATGGACTTGATGAAGGCGGAGATGATGTCGTAGTGCATATCGCCCGCTTTGTCGTAGGAAAGGCCACGACGCGGGTTCGCCATACGGACATCTTCAAGCGTTATCTCTATCGGCGCTGTGTCTCCGGCCTCTCGGCCAGCGTTATCATCGGAATCCGAACGGACGAGCGCCATCTCGCTCGCAAGCTCAAGCGTAGTGAGCGCAGAGCGGGCATCACCGGCGGCAAGCATGCAGATCGCATCAACAACCTCATCTGAAGCGCTGTAGGCACCAGCGAGACCTTGCGGCGCCGTAAGCGCGCGCCGTATCAAAGAAGCGATATCGTCGTTACTCAGATGTTCGAGCTCAACGACGCGCGCTCGCGACAACAGAGCCGAGTTGACCTCGAAATACGGGTTTTCCGTCGTAGCGCCGATCATGATGACCGTACGATTCTCGACCGCATGCAGAAGGGCATCTTGCTGCGAGCGGTTGAAGCGGTGAATCTCATCGATAAAGAGGATGGTCCGCCGGTCATATGCCATGAGGCGGCGTTTTGCCTCATCAATCTCATGCCGCAGGTCCTTCACCGTACCGGTAACGGCAGACACCTCGACAAACTCGCTACGCGTATGCGCCGCGATAATATGCGCGAGCGTAGTCTTGCCCGTACCTGCCGGTCCGTAGAGAATCACGCTTGAGAGCACGTCGTGTTCTATGGCGGAACGCAGCCACGACCCCGGCCCCGCCGCCTTTGTCTGGCCAACATAGTCGTCAAGCGTCTTTGGCCTCATGCGCACCGCAAGCGGGGCGTTCTTAAGGGTCCGCTCCGTCTCACCTTGGCTGAAAAGCGTTTCCATTCATCGTCCTATTCGTTGATATAGGTCCGCTGGGGGAAGCGAATTTCGGGGAAGTAACGCGTGGCGAGCTCGGTAAAGTATCCGTCGGTCATGCTAGCGATATAGTCCACGACCGTTTGGTCTGGGTCATCTTTCCAGTTGTAATGCCTGCCGTAGTAGGAAAGCGCCTGCTCAATACGCGCTATGTGGTGGCGGAATAAATAGCTCGACTCATCCTCTTTTGCGAGGTCGGAAAGGCAGCGATCGTACACGAGCTCGAAGGCGCGGGCGAGCTCCTCGGCGCGCTCCCCTTCTATTCCGCTTGAACGGTAGATCTTGGCATAGTTCTCCGCCTTGGCACGGCGAATCTCTGCAAAGAGGTCCTCGCTCATCTCGATGCGGTCCTTGCCGTAGCTGTGCTCGATGATGTCGGCCGAGGCGTGCGTCAAGATCCACGAGTTGTAACCGCCTCCGAGGCCGTCCTCAAAAGCATCCTCGTGAAGAAGACCCGCCGCAATGGCGTCCTGACGGTCGCGCCCAACGTAGGCAATGATGTCGGAAATACGTACCACGCAGCCCTCGAGCGTCATGGGCCTCAAGTGGCCGATAGCAAGATTACCCTCGGTATAGCAACGCTCACGCACCATGTCGAACTCGTCGAACCCAGAAAGCCCGGAGAGCTCGAAAACCTGCTGCTCGTACTCGCCGTTATGCGTGAGCGCGCCGTCGAGCGTCTGAAGCGACAAGTTGCGTCCGTACAGGGTGTCAAGCACACGAACCGAGTGCACGTTATGGAAGAACCAGCGTCCGGTACGCGCATGGTACACATCGTTCAGACAGCGCTCGCCCGCATGACCAAAGGGCGTGTGGCCGAGGTCATGCCCAAGACCAATCGCCTCGATGAGGTCGCAGTTGAGGCCGAGGGCGAATCCGATGTCTCGCGCGATGCGCGCAACGAGCTGGACATGGAGGCCGCGACGCGAGAGGTCGTCGTTGCTGCGGAAACTGAACACCTGGGTCTTGCCGGCATACCGGTTATAGGCGGGCGTGTGGATGATTTTCTCCACATCCCGCACGTAGGCGGGACGCCAGATGCTTGCTTCGTCACCAGAGCGCCGCTCCCGACGAATCACATCGCGGTCATCGGCACGGTAGGGGTTCACCCATCCACGCGCCCGATCTTCGATAATGCGTTCGATAAGCTCATTGGACAGCGAACCTTGGATGCGGTCCATGCGAGCCCGCACCAAATCTGTAGTACTCTCACAGGAAGCCATAGAAACCTCCCCTTCAATCCTCTTTGCATCATCTTCGCATATCACGCGGACAGATTCACATACCGAATAGGATAGCCATCGAAACAAGCGCATAAGCCCCGGCGAAAAACGGAAGTAGCGGGAGTGCTTCTTTCTTCAATGCGACCCCGGAGACGGCAAGTGCGGTCATGGCGCAGACATAGCTTATTCCCGCCACCACAGGGTTGAACAGCGCTACGGCAAACAGCGCTTTGATATCCCCCATGCCCTGCCCGGACCTTCCGGTAAAACGCCGCCATAGTAGTTCGAAAACCAGAACTGCCGAGGCCAAGAGCAGAGAGGCGCAGGCGTTACGTGCCAATGTCTCAATCCCGCCGAACAATACGGTGGATATCGATGATGTAAGAAGAAGCACGCAAAACAGCGCATGAGGAAACCGACGCGTATGTAGGTCGATCGCACCCGAAAGTACGAGAACTGCGAGCGTTGCAACATAGCCAGCGTAGAGATACATGCTCCTCCTAGATACCAAAACATCGCCCGCAACGATTGCTGCGGGCGATGTCTCAAACGCCAAAAGTATGTGAGCGACGCGCTTAGTTCTCGACGTAATCACGCAGGCGCGTGGAGCGGGACGGATGACGGAGCTTCGCCAGCGTCTTGGACTCGATCTGGCGAATGCGCTCGCGCGTCACGCCAAACTCACGACCGACCTCCTCGAGCGTGCGCGGATGCCCGTCAACAAGGCCAAAGCGAAGTTCGATAACCTTGCGCTCGCGATCGGCAAGAGTATCGAGCACCTGACCGAGCTGCTCCTGAAGCATGGAGAACGTCGCAGCATCGGGCGGAACGACGGCATGGGAGTCCTCGATGAAGTCGCCGAGCTGCGAATCCTCCTCCTCGCCGATGGGTGTCTCGAGGGAGACGGGCTCCTGGCTGATCTTCTGGATCTCGCGCACGCGATCGGCCGACATGTCCATCTCGGCACCGATCTCCTCGGGAGTCGGGTCGCGGCCAAGATCTTGCAGGAGCTGGCGCTGCACGCGGATGAGCTTGTTGATGGTCTCCACCATGTGCACGGGGATGCGGATGGTGCGGGCCTGATCGGCGATGGCGCGCGTGATGGCCTGACGGATCCACCACGTGGCATACGTGGAGAACTTGAAGCCCTTCTCGTAATCAAATTTCTCGACGGCGCGAATAAGACCGAGGTTGCCCTCCTGGATGAGGTCGAGGAAGAGCATGCCGCGGCCGACGTAGCGCTTGGCGATGGAGACGACGAGACGAAGGTTAGCGGAGATGAGCGCCTGCTTGGCATCGAGACCCACCTGCTCGATACGCATGAGACGGCGCTTCTCGGCACGCGTGAGCTCAAGCTCACCGCGCTCCGCAGCCTCGAGCTTATCGGTTGCCTCAAGACCGGCCTCGATCTTCATAGCGAGGTCGACCTCGTCGGAAGCGGTCAGAAGATCGACCTTACCGATCTCCTTCAGATACATGCGCACCGGGTCGCCCGTAAGCATGACCGTCGAGGCGTCGATACCGCGCACGCGAGAGCGGGAGCGCGAGGTGCGGACGCGGGACTTGCGCTTGGGCTTGGTGGAAGCCATCTCAGCATCCGCATTCTTGGCGGCGCGGATGTCCTCGTCCTCGAACTCATCATCAAGGTCGTCACCCAGAACAGAGTCTTCGCTATCGAGAGGCGCCTCGGCATCGTCGTCGCCCTGAGAGACGATATCAACGCCGCGGTCGCGCAGCGTGCTGTAGATGCCGGTGAGTTCTGTATCGGAGACGTCGACGTCCTTGAGGACGATCTGAATCTCATCCTCGGTGACTGAGCCGGTCGTCGAAGCGCGTTCGAGCAGCTTGTCGACGTACGAATCGAGATCGTTTACCGTGTTCTCATTCGCTTTTGCCACAGAGTCTCCCTTCATGGTTCATAGGGTTCAATACTTTATCACAGCTTTCTATACCCAAGCGGTTCCAATTCGAAAACCCTTACGCCGGGTCTTCACGCGCCGGTATCTCTGGGGACTCCCCCGATGCGAGCGGTGACACCGCCTGCGCAAAGGGGTCGGCCACACCCTCAAGCTCGGCCTCAAGCGCTCGCATGCGGGCGGCTCCTTGCGAGGCGCTGATCGTGAGCTCACGACGCTCCTCACTCGTGAGACCGGACCCCTGTCTGAGCTTGCCCTGAGCCGCCTTAAGGCGGCGGCGGACAGTGAATAGCTCAAGCGTGTCAAGCAGGAATTTGATGTTGACATCGGTGGGGTGCGCGCTTGTCGCACCGATCCTGCCGGCGGAAACAAGCGAAGATGCCTCCTCGCAGACCGCTCTAGCCGCATCCATGGCAGCTGCGGGCGTGGTGCCCTCAGGAGTCGCAAGGACTGCCCAGGCGATAGCCTCATGACGCGCATCCACCCAGTCGATGTCGACGATACGGTCCGCGTAGGCACGGAAGGCATCCGGATGTGCGGTGAGAAGCGTGAGAAGCTCGCGCTCACTGGTAAGCGCGCGACGCTCGAGCTCGGTCAAGACCACAGGTGAAGCGGGTGCCTCTACCGTAGGCGCAGGTTGCGCAGTGGTGTCGTAAGCGTCGAGGGGCACCTCATCGTAGGTTGCAGCGGGCGTTGCCCGAGGCGTCGCTTGAGGAGCAGCGGAGGCGGCATCGCTCCTCCCCTGCTGGGAATGATAACGCTCCCTATCGGCGCTTCGGCGAGCTCGCTCAGCCTCCTCGCGCTCGACCTCCCGGAAGATTCGCGGGGCGTTTAAGCGCACGCTCTCGGCATCAAGACCCACACGGTCTGCTACCTGCTGGTAGTAGGCATCAATCATGTAGCTCTTACGCAGAGGGAAGATGAGGCGCAGCGCGTCCTCGAGCGCGCGCGTGCGGCCACCCGGCGTTGTGACGTCGCTTCGTTCGCCGAGCTTGCGGAACACAAAGTCCATCAGAGGTTCAGAGGAATCCAGCCGCTCGCGGAGGGCGTCGCCCCCGTGCGCGGTAATGAACTCCATGGGGTCGTTGCCCTCGGGCAACACAACACAACGCAGGTCGACGGCGTCGTTCTCGATGAATTGAATTGCGCGCTCAGCAGCTTTTTGGCCGGCGGCGTCACCGTCGAAGAGGTAGATGATCTTCTTGGCAAAACGGGTGAGCGTCTTCACATGGTGCTCGGTCAACGCCGTGCCGAGGGTAGCGACAACGTTTTTGATGCCCGCCTCATAGCAGGCGATAGCGTCGGTGTAGCCCTCAACCACAATCGCCTCAGCGCGCGCGACGATCTCGTCCTTTGCCCAGTTGAAGCCATAGAGGTTCTTCTTCTTATGAAAGAGGCTTGTCTCGGCAGTGTTTAAATACTTAGGCTGGCCGTCTCCCATGATGCGCCCGCCGAAGGCAATGCAGCGCCCGAGCTCATCGAAGATGGGGAACATGACGCGGTCGTAGAACCGGTCGGAGAGGTTGCCACGGTCACGACGGACGGCGACGTTCGCATCGATCATCTCTTGGGGCGTGAACCCGAGCCCTGTTAGATGCTGGACAAGGGACCCTCTGCCCGGTGCGAAACCAAGGCGGTAGCGCTTACACACCGCGCCACCCATACCGCGCGAGGCAAAATATTCACGCGGGCGATTGTCGCGCCCGCGCATGAGCATGGTGTGGAAGAACTCAGAGGAAGCCTCGCAGACCTCGATGATCCGCGAGCGTTTGGAGCCGCGTTTCTTGCCCTCGAAGTCATCGTGAATCTCGATACCCGCACGGTCGGCGAGATAGCGGATGGACTCGGGAAACGACAGGTTCTCCCGTTTCATGATGTAAGTGAAGCAGTCGCCGCCCTCACCGCAACCAAAGCAGTGCCACACCTGGGTGGCAGGGATGATGTGAAACGAAGGGGTCTTCTCGCCATGGAAGGGGCAGCAGCCCCAGAACTCCTTATTGCGGGGCTGCAGCGGGACGGTCTCCTGAACCAGGGCGACCAGGTCGGTCGCCGCACGGACGCGCTCGCGATCTTCATCCGAAATCATCGGTCAAACCTCACCCCGCCCTCTCCAAACGTCGCACGGATGTCTTCGATATTACCCAAAACAGTCGAGATGAGTTCCTCGGTTGAATCGAAGCGCATGGACGGTCGGATGCGCCGATCGAAAGCGAGGGTGCAATCGCGACCATAGAGCTCGCCCGTAAAACCGATGAGGTTTGCCTCGAGCCGGGCGGATTCAGGGTGGTCGGAAAACGTCGGCGGCAGACCAACGTTGATGGCCGCCGGCCAGGCCGTGCCGTCGACCGCGGCTAGACCCGCATACACGCCGTCAAGCGGCAGCTGGATTCCACAGGGCACTTCAATGTTGGCGGTGGGAAACCCAAAGCCCGTTCCCTCGTGCCTGCCCGCGCAGACAATACCGGAAACCGCATAGCGACGACCGAGTTCCTGAGCGGCCGAGCGCACATCGCCACAAGCAAGATAGCGCCTAATACGCGTCGCAGAAATAGGAGATCCGGCATCGGTCACAAGATCGTGACCGTAGACGGTGACACCACGCTCTACACCCCAGGCGCGAATGACGGAGACGTCGGACGCACCGCCCGCTCCGAGGCGAAAGTCGCTCCCCACATGAATCGCCTCAACCGTGCAAGCACCAAAGAGCACGTCTTCAAAAAAGGAAACGTGATCGAGCGCCGCAAGCTCGCGCGTGAAGGGAACGACGATGACGCCGTCCACACCCGATGCTGAGAGCAGGCGCAGGCGGTCTTCCATGGGAAGGAGGTGTTTCACCGGATGGGGAGATACCACCTGATCGGGATCGGGATCGAAGGTCACCGCATAGGCGGCGCGTCCACGGGAACGAGCCTCTGAGACGGTACGGTCGATGAGCTCGCGATGGCCAGCGTGGACGCCATCGAACGCGCCGATAGCGATCGACGCAGGGCCAAGTGGGCCCTGTGACCGGGCCTCCTCGAGCGTAAAGATCGGCCGTTCATTTGCCGTGCACAAAAAGTCGCGACGAAGCTCGTCTTTCGAGGGCATCATAGGTAAACGCCCCCAATCGGCTGCGGAAACACCATCTCGGGAACGACGAGCTCGTCCGAGCGCCGCGCAAGCGCCACAAGGGCATCACGATGCGTAAGACCGAGCAAACGACCAGAAGATGTATCGCCACGGGTAAGAACGGAAGCCGCCGGAAGACGTCTGCCGTTGGCGATATCGCCCAGAACGTCCTCCCCCACCGGGCAGGCGAGCGCGCCGAGTACCGCAACGGGATCGAGCGCCGACGCTTGCACAGAAGCCTCGTTCACTTCGTCGAGCGCAAGGCATGACGATATACCGATGTTGCCTGAAGCGGTGCGCCGCAACGCGCTCAGGTGAGCAGCGTTGCCAAGCGAGCGGCCAAGGTCACGCGCGAGAGCACGAATATAGGTTCCCTTGCTCACCGTGAAGGCAACGGTCCAAACGGCGTTTCCGTCACGCTCCTCAACACCGAGCAGTAGCGCATCGATGACCTCTATCGCACGGGCGGGAAGCTCGACATCTTCCCCGGAACGCGCGCGCTTATAGGAGCGAACGCCGTTAACCGAGATGGCGGAATATGCTGGTGGCACCTGCTCTTGCACACCGATAACGTCGGAGACTGCCTTGGCCGCAAAGGTTGGATCAAACAGCTCCGGCCGCGCGAGAGCCTGTTTCACGACCCTGCCCTCAGCATCGTCGGTATCTGTCTCGGCGCCGAAGGAAATCTCTGCAATATAGGATTTCGTGTCAAGGGTAATGAGGCCGAGGAGCCTCGTCGCTTGCCCTACACCTACCACCATGACGCCAGTGGCCATGGGATCGAGCGTGCCGGCGTGGCCAACACGACGCTCGCCGAGAGCGCGACGAACGCGCGCGACGACGTCGTGAGAGGTCATGCCCGAAGGCTTGTCGATACCCAGCAGGAGGTTAATCCTGCTTTGAGAACGTTTTGCCATGATCACCTTAGAGCTTGATCTGAATAGATGAAGGGTCCATGCCTACGAGCGCGGCAAGTTGGGGCAGAGCCACGCTGAGCGCGTCCTCCACGCTGCCCTCAAAGGTGAATCCGGCAGCAGCGGCATGTCCTCCCCCGCCAAAGCTCGCGGCGACACCGGAGACGTCCAGATCGCCCTTTGACCGCAGGTTACCGCGGATGCGACCAGGTTCGAACTCCTTCAAAAACAGGCACACCTCAACACCTTGGACAGAGCGAACAACATCAACGAGGCCATCGCACTCATCTTGGCTCACGCGGCGGCGCGCAATATCCTCGGCGCGCGCGTAGCTGTAGGCAACGCGCCCGTCTGCGACCGTCTTGATGCGCCCCATCACGAGGGATTCAAGGCGAAGGTACTCAATGCGCTGGCTCTGGTAGACCTCGAGCGAGATCTTGGCGGGGTCCGCCCCGCAAGACACGAGATGCGCCGCAACGGCAAACGCCGCGGGGTCAGCGTTCTGATACTGGAAGCGCCCCGTGTCGGTGACGATGCCGCACAGAAGCGCGGTCGCCATACCGGGGTCAACCTCAATCCCGCAGAAGGCGAGGTACTTATCGATTAGCACCGCGGTGGCCGCGCACTTGACGTGCCTAGCCACCACCTCGGCAAATTCACGACGGCACGGATGATGGTCGAACGCGACAACATGGTGCGCGCGCTCGGCGACCTTTGCGGCGTCGGCCAAGCGATCGAGCACCGGGCAGTCGACCGCAATGAAGAGATCGGGGTCGACCGTATAGGACACTGCGCTCTTGAGCTCGTCCGCGCCCGAGAGGAACCGATAGATGCGCGGGACGGGCGCGTCATCCGCCAGAAGGAAGGCGATCTCCTTCTCGGGATAGCGCGAGCGCAGCGCAAGGCCTAAACCCAAAACCGACCCCAGGGCATCACCGTCAGGCGAGGTGTGCCCCGAGATCGCAATGGTGTGAGAGCCGTCAATAAGCTCGGATATACGAGAAAACGGCTCACTAAGGTCGCACGCGTCCTCACGCGGAGGTTCAGCGAGCATCATCGTCCTCCTCAGCGTCGGATGTATCAGGCTCAATGGGATAGCCCTCCTCATCCTTCTCGACGGCGAGCGTCTCGGGCACGTTCTCAAGCGCGCGCGCGATGCGCTCCGCCTCGTCGGTAGAGCGGTCGATACGAAACTCGAGCTCAGGCGTTACGCGCCAATCGAGCGAGCGCGCGAGCAGGCTCCTGATGCGCCCGCGGGCGGCGTCGAGTGCCTCCATGACCTCCTCGTAGCGCTCGCCTTCGCAAGAAACGAAGATGCGCGCGAACGAGCGATCCTGGGCAACCTCGACGCCGGTCAGGGTGATGAGGTCGAGCCGCGGGTCGGAAATCTCGAAGAGCAGGATATAGCCGAGCTTCTCGCGCAACTGCGCAGAGAGGCGCCGTGTCAGGCTGTTCTGCTTCACGATGCGTCGCCTCCCCTACTCGGTGCGGGCAACCTCGACGACCTTGTAAGCCTCGAGAACGTCGCCCACCTTGATGTCCTGGAACTTCTCGATGCCCAAACCGCACTCGTAGCCGGACTTGACGGTCTTGACGTCGTCCTTGAAACGGCGCATGGAACCAAAGACACCATCGAAGACCACGACACCGTCGCGCACGACGCGGACCTTGTCGTCGCGGCTGATCTCGCCCTCGGTGACCATGCAGCCGGCGATGAGGCCGGCCTTGGGAACGCGGAAGGTCTCACGGACCTCGGCCTCGCCCGTACGGACCTCTTCCTCGGTGGGCTTGAGCATACCGATACGAGCGGCATCGATGTCCTCGATCGCCTTGTAGATGATCGAGTAGGTCTTGATCTGCACGTTCTCGCGCTCGGCGAGGTCGCGGGCCTTAGCCTGCGGACGCACGCCAAAGCCGACGATGATCGCGTTCGAAGCCGCGGCGAGGATGACGTCGGTCTCGGAGATGGCGCCTACGGCGGAGTGGATGATGTTGATGCGCACCTCGGACTGGTCCATCTTGGCGAGCGCGTCGGCGAGCGCCTCGATGGAGCCCTGCACGTCTGCCTTGACGACGAGGTTGAGCTCCTTGAGCTCGCCCTGGTTCATCTCGTCGAACAGGGTCTCGAGCGTGACATGCTTGACCTTGTTCTGCTCCTCGATACGGGCCTTGAGGGCGCGCTCGTCGGCGAGCTTCTTGGCGTCGCGCTCGTCCTCGAAGACGCGGAACTCGTCACCGGCAACGGGCACGGAGTCGAGACCGAGGATCTCTACTGCGTCGGAGGGACGCGCCTCGTCCTTGTTCTGACCGTGTTGGTCGAGCATAGCGCGGACACGGCCGAAGCACATGCCAGCGACGATGGCATCGCCCACATGGAGCGTGCCGCGGTTGACAATGACCGTCGCAACCGGGCCGCGGCCGCGATCGAGCTTGCCCTCGAGGATATAGCCGGAGGCAAACGTATCCGGGTTGGCCTTGAGCTCGAGAACATCAGCCTGAAGCAAAATCGTCTCAAGCAGGTCATCAATACCCTCGCGCGTCTTGGCGGAGACGTTCACGAACATGTTCTGGCCACCCCACTCCTCGGGGATGACACCATGCTCGACGAGCTCCTGACGCACGCGGTCGGGGTTGGCATCGGGCTTATCGCACTTGTTGACGGCAACGACGATGGGAACACCGGCAGCCTTGGAGTGGTTGATGGCCTCGACCGTCTGCGGCATGACGCCGTCGTCGGCAGCGACCACGAGAACGACGACGTCGGTCACCTTAGCGCCGCGGGCACGCATGGCAGTGAACGCCTCGTGACCCGGGGTGTCGACGAAGGTGATCTGACGGCCGCCGATCATGATCTCGGAAGCGCCGATGTGCTGGGTGATGCCGCCTGCCTCGTGCGCGGCGACACCGGTGTGGCGGATGGCGTCGAGAAGGCTCGTCTTACCGTGGTCGACGTGGCCCATGACGGTGACCACGGGCGGACGCGGCTTGAGGTCTGCCGGATCATCGTAGAACGTGAAGGAATTCTCCTCCTCCGGGCTGATGATCTTGATCTGACGGCCAAGGTCGTCGGCAACGAGCTCGACGAGGTCGTTGGACATGGACTGGGTCATCGTGAGCGGCGTACCGAGCAGGAACAGACGCTTGATGATGTCGTTTGCCGGAACATCGAGGGCCTCGGCAAGCTCCGCGACCGTAACGCCCTCAGAGACGCGCACGGCGTCGAGCTCCTCAACAGAGATGCCCTGAGCCTTTGCCTGCTCGATCTTCTGCTCCTCAGCAGCGCGGGCGGCTTCGCGCTCACGCTTCTCCTTGCGCTTCTTACGGCGACCGGTGGACTCGCGGGAGGCCTCCTCGACGGCGGCACGGGCCTCCTCGAGCACGCGCTCGCGGCTGTACTCCTCCGCCTCACGCGCCATACGGCTGTAGCGATCCTCCTCGGCAACATGCCCACCGCGGCGGCGCTTGCCCTTGCCGGCCTTATCCGGCGAGGGGACGTCCATACCGGCGGGAACAGAAGGAGCGGACGCATTGCGACGGTGCGCGGTCGGAGCGGAGTCACGCGGCGCACTTTCGCGCTTGGCACCGCGACGCTCGCCACGGCGACCACCGCGCTCGGCATCGTCGGACTTCTTGGCGCTCTCCGTCTCCTTGCGCTCCTTCAGGACCTCCTCCTGAGCAGCAATCTGATCAAGAAGCGAACGGAAGCGCTGGCCGGAGTCGCTCGCAGGAACCGCGCGGCGCTTGGCCTCAAGCTCGGCCTCGCGTGCCTCGCGCTCGGCGCGCTCGCGGGCCTCCTTCTCAGCGGCAGCGGCAGCGGCGCGCGCAGCCTCCTCCGCAGCGGCGGCGGCAAGAGAGAGACGACGCTCCTCCTCGCGACGCGCCTCGGCGGCGAGACGTGCCTCCTCCTCCTTGGCGAGGCGCTCGCGCTCCTCGGCCTCGGCAGCCTCCTCCTCAGCCTTGCGCGCGGCCTCAATCTCAGCGGCGCGCGCCTCGAGCACGGGGGCGAGCTTCTTGCGCACCATAGAAACGTACGCATCCTCCAGGGCCGAAGACGGGGTCTTGGCCGGAATCTTCATATCTTCAAGGTAGCCGAGCAGCTCCTTGGAGGTCATTCCAAATTCTTTGGCGAGGCTTGAGACGCGAATCTTAGCCATACCCTTCACCTACCTCTCGTGCGCACGGGCGCACCACAGCGAAAACCAGTCAAACGCGGGGCAGCGGTCGACGCGAAGGCGCCGGAGCCGCATCGCGCGCTAGATCAGGTCCTCCGCAGCGTCGATGGCGTCCTGCTCGTGAACTCCGCAGAAGCGGGAACCGGGGCGCGCTTGGTTGCGGCAACGGATGCCGTCCTCACTCACATACTGGCAGCGCGCGGGCTCCGCGTCGTCAAGAAGGTCCTCCTGCGGCTCCGGACGTGCGGGGATGTTGCGCAGGATGTCGGCCGCGAGCGTCTCGCTCTTGATGTCGATGTGCCAGCCGGTCAGACGCGCGGCGAGGCGGGCGTTCTGGCCCTCCTTGCCGATGGCGAGCGACAGCTGGTCGTCGGGAACGATCACGCCGGCGTAGTTCTTCTCCTCGTCAATGAGGACGCGGGTGACCTTCGCGGGCGAAAGGGCGTTGGCAACGTAGCGCGAGGGGTCGCCGTCCCAAAGGATGACGTCGACGCGCTCGCCGCGCAGCTCGGAGACGACGGCACGCACACGGCTGCCCTTGGGGCCAACGCAGGCGCCCACGGGGTCGAGGCGGGAGTCGAGCGAGCGAACCGCGACCTTGGAGCGCTGACCGGGCTCGCGGGCGACGCTCATGACCTCGACGGTACCCTCGTAGACCTCAGGCACCTCATTCTCAAAGAGACGACGGATGAGCATGGGGTGGGTGCGTGAGATGACGATGGGCGGACGGGAGTGCTCGCCGCGAACAGGCGCCACGGTGTTGTTGGGATCGCGCACGTCGATGATAACGGCCTTGATGCGCTGGTTGTGCAGATAGCGCTCGCCCGCCGGGCGCTCGTTGCGCTCGGTGGGGTTGCCGTCCTCATCGTGGTAGCGGCGCTGGTCAAAGTGCGGCAGCTCCGCCTCAACACCCTCGCGAATCTTCACGATGGTGAAGTCGGGCGTGGACTGCAGCACAGTACCGGTGATGATGTCGCCAATGCGGTCGGAGAACTCCTCATAGATCTGCTCGCGCGCGGAGTTACGCACGATGGCGTTGATCTCGTCCTTGGCGTGCTTGGCGGCAATGCGGCTCGTGTCCTTGGGCGTAACGTCGCGCTTCTCAAACTCGGCGTACTCGTCGGTCTCCTCGTTATAGGAGCTCTCGACGGGCACGAGCTCGTAGACGTAGACCTTACCGGTAGCGCGGTCAATGGTGACCTCGGCGCCAAAAGGCAGGTGCAGGATGTCGGTATAGCTCTTAGCGAGCGACTCCTCCAGGCGGTCGATCAGGTACAGCTGGTCGATGTGCTTCTCCTGGCAGAGCTCCATGAGCGCTTCCATCATCTGGGATGCCATGTTAGTTCTTCCCTTCCTTCTTGCCCTTGAAGTCGAAGACCGGCTTTAAGGTGCACTTCTTAACCTCGTCATAGGAGATGCTGACGGACTCGCCGTCCTCGAGCGCAAGCGTCACGGCGCTGTCATCTGCGGCGTCGATGCTGCCCTTGAACTTGCGACGGCCCTCGGTCGCCGTGGTCTGGAGCTCAACGTCGCTGCCGACAAAGCGGATGAAGTCGCACGGACGGCGCAGCGGTCGCGCCATACCGGGGCTCGAGACCTCGAGCGTGTAGCTGCTGCTCACCGGGTCGATAGCCTCGACGACGTCGCCCACCCACTTGGTGTGGGCGGCGATATCATCGAGCGAGAGGGACTCGCCGTTAGCCCCTTCGAGGCGAACGCGCACGCAGGGAGCTTTGGTAGCGCCTGCGAGCTCGACATCGACGATATCGACCCCGTGCTCTGCGGCAACGTCCTCGAGCGCATCGATGATGCGCTGCTCAGTCGCGCTCTTGACCAAAAGGCACCTCCTCATACAAGAAGGGAACAGGGCCGAAGCCCCGCTCCCTTCTCAACTACAACATCAATTACCAGCTACAGAGCTTATCACAAGCGCAACAAGGTGTAAAACCGCGGATTTCTCCACGATTCCCACACGCTGGGGGCAACGGCGGATTGAGCACCTGCCTACTTGGCGACGATGTTCACCAGCTTGCCGGGGACAACGATGATCTTGACGACCGTCTTGCCCTCGACCCACTTCTCAACGGCCTTAAGCGCGGCACGCTCGATATCGTCCTTCGTGGCGCTGACGGACACCTGGATGCGGCCGCGAACCTTGCCGAGCACCTGTACCGCGATCTCAACCGTGTCGCTCGCAGCCTCCGCGAGGTCAAACTCGGGCCACGGTGCGGTGTAGACGCTCCCCTCGTTGCCGAGGGCCTCATGCCAAAGCTCGTCCGCCCAGAACGGGCAGATGGGGGCGAGCGCGCTCACGATATCGGTCGCAACAAGGCGGCAGAGGGCGGCGTCGCGCGCGGCGGAGTCGGACTCCGTAGCGTTCAGGTAGGTGCTCGCAGCGTTCACAAGCTCCATAACGGCGGAGATGGCCGTGTTGAACTGCTGGCGGTCGAAATCCTCGGTGCACTTTGCAAGGGTGCGGTGACGCTCACGGTAGAGCTTCTTGGCGTCCTCATCGAGTGCGCCCTTGGTAAGGACGGCCTCTTTGCTGCCGGAGTTTGCGAGCTGCCAGACGATACGCCAGGCACGGCGGATGAAACGATTGGCACCAGCGACGGCATCCTCATCCCAGTCAAAGTCCTTCTCAGGCGGGGCGATGAAGAGAATCGCCAGGCGCATCGTGTCCGCGCCGAAAGGCTCGATAACCGAGCTCGGCGGAACGACGTTGCCCTTGGACTTGGACATGGTGTCACCGTTCTCGTCCTTCACCATGCCCTGGCAGAGCAGATTGGTGAAGGGCTCGTCCACATCCAGAAGACCGAGATCGCGAAGCGCCTTGGTGAAGAAGCGAGAGTAGAGCAGGTGGAGAATGGCGTGCTCGATGCCGCCGATGTAGTTGTCGACGGGCATCCAGCGGTCCGCCGCCTCGCGACTGAACGGCAGATTCTCGTTATGCGGATCGCAATAGCGCAGATAGTACCAGCTGGAGCACGTAAAGGTGTCCATGGTGTCCGTCTCGCGGCGGGCAGGGCGACCGCAGACAGGGCACGTCGTCTCATAGAACTCGCGGCACTCTGCAAGCGTCTCGCCCGCACCGAGGTCGAGGTTCTGCGGAAGCGTGACCGGCAGCTGGTCCTCGTGAACGGGCACGATGCCGCAGTGCTCGCAGTGCACGGCGGGGATGGGGTTGCCCCAATAGCGCTGGCGGGAGATGAGCCAGTCGCGCAGACGGAACTGGACGCTGCGGTGGCCTGCGCCGGCCGCCTCAAGATCGGCGACGATGGCTGCCTCGCCCTCGGAGTGCTTGCCGCCGCGCATACCGGTGTACTTGCCGGACTGCACGAGCGTTCCCTCGGCAATGTGCGCCTCGGCCCAGTCGACGGTCTCGGCATGATAGGTGTCGATGGACTCCCCCGCTTCCTCGAGCGCGGCGCGCTCGTCATCCATAAGGATGATGGGAACGATGGGAAGGTTGTACTTACGGGCGAACTCGAAGTCACGCTGGTCGCCGCAGGGGACGGCCATAACAGCGCCCGTACCGTAATCGGAAACCACGTAGTCAGCAACCCAGACGGGCACCTTCTCGCCGTTGACGGGGTTCACCACGTAACGGCCGGTGAAGGCGCCGTGCTTCTCGAGGTTGCCCTGCGCTCGCTCGACGGCGGAGACCTTCTCTGCGCCCGCGATGACCGCGCGCACGTCCGCCTCCCACTCCGTACCGGCAACGAGGTCGATAAGCCCCTCGTACTCAGGCGCAAGCAGGAAGAAGGTGCAACCAAAGAGCGTGTCCGCACGCGTGGTGAAGACGGTGATTTTAGTGTCGGTGGGCTCGCCCTCGGCATCGCAGAGAGTGAAGTCGATCTCGGCGCCTTCAGAGCGGCCGATCCAGTTTGCCTGCATCTGCTTCACGCGCTCGGGCCAGCCGGGAAGCTTATCAAGGTCATCGAGCAGCTCCTGGGCGTAGTCGGTGATCTTGAAGTACCACTGCTCAAGATCGCGCTTCTCGGGCTCGGAACCGCAGCGCCAGCACTTGCCCTCGGTCACCTGCTCGTTGGCAAGAACGGTCTTGCACGTGGGGCACCAGTTGACCGGGCTCTTCTTACGGTAAACGAGGCCGCGCTCCCAGAGCTTCTCGAAGATCCACTGACCCCAACGGTAATAATCGGCATCGCACGTCTTGACCAGGCGGTCCATGTCGTAGGAGAAACCCATGCGTTTCATGGTTGCAAGCGCCTGGTCCATGTTCTTGTAGGTCCATTCGGCAGCCTGCGTGTTGTGCTTGATGGCGGCGTTCTCCGCCGGAAGACCGAAGGCGTCGAAACCAATGGGATGCAGCACGTCAAAACCGCGCATGCGCGCTTGACGCGCCATTGCGTCACCGATGGTGTAGTTGCGGGCATGCCCCATATGCAGGTCGCCCGAGGGGTACGGGAACATCTCGAGAACGTACTTCTTGGGCTTGGAGGGGTCGGTGTCCACGGCAAAGAGATTTGCCTCATCCCAGGCGCGCATCCATTTTGCCTCGATGGCCTGCGCATCGTACGCGGGGATCTCGCCGGGCTCGTGCTTGTGGTCGGCACAGTCACACATGTGCTTGCTCCTTATCAGATTGCGCGGACTGGTTGCTGTTGTTTGAGGGGCGCTCGGAATCGGAGAATCCCGTATCCCTCGGTCTCTGCCCCGTCATCAAAAGCAGCAGCCCGCGCATAAGCGGTAACGGTCAAGATTCTAACAAAAACTATTCCTTACGGCATACGCATAGGCAAAGAGCGCGAGGTGTAAGCATCACCTCGCGCTCCACGTCCTTTACGCTGCAGAAGCGGCTAGACGCGATACGACATCGAAGCGCCGCCCTGATACCCGCTTTCCTCGGTGAGATTGATACGGACCGTACGGTCTCCCCCGAGCGTTGCCGTATCGGCGTTATAGGTAAACTGGCATGCGCCGCTTGCCGGGTCAAAGGTGAGTCCGGTGATGCCGACAGAAGCCTCGGCACCATTTTCGTCGACCTCAACGAGCGTGAAGTGCTCTGCGGTAAGAGCCGGAAGCGTCGAGCCGTCGCTGGAATACATCGTTAAGTTTGCGGATATAGCGGGGAATCCAGAATGGGAGAAGGAGGTGAAGCGCATCCCAATGCGCGGGAGCATCTCCTCTTCCTCCTTCTTCTCCTGGGCGAGCCGCTCCTCGGCACGCGCCTCAAAATCAGCATCGATATGCGAAATCAGCACATTGGCGCCAATCGCGAATCCGCCAGCGATAATAGCAAGGGCAACACAAGTGCCGATGGCAACCGAGGCCCCCGCGTGCCCGCGGCACCAGGCGCGCGCAGTCCGCAGAGCATCCTTGCCCTGCGCAAATGCCGTTGAGGCGTTGGCTTTCAACTGATCGAGGGAGGACGCACCCGAAGGCGAGTCGTCCTCATCGTTTACATCGGGTCCCCCGTCCTCGTCAGAGGTTTCATCCGACGTCTCAGAGACGTCCGTATCTGAGACGGCATCACTCTTGACGTCATCCGAATCGGCATCAATCCCGTCTTCACAGAGATCGTCGTCGGTAGATTCTTCAGAAGGCTCCTCATCTAAAACCTGCTCTTCAGACTGCTCGTCCTCTTTGGAAGAGCTTTCATCAGCAGCCTCATCTAAGGCATCTTCGTCATCGGCATCAACATCAGCGCTCTCTTCGACAGCCTCTGCCTCAGAATCGTTCTCAGAGTCGGGTGCATCTTGCTCAGAAACATCCTCACAAGAATCCTGAGGCTCGCCTTCGTCTTCAGACAATTCTTGCTCCTGCGGGCCTTCGGCATCTTCACAGGAGTTCTCGTCGGTATCAATCGGAAGGGAACCCGCATCCTCGAGCTCGGCAACATCAAGGTCCTTAGAATCTTTCTGGCCCTCGTGGTCCACGCCCATCATCCTTCCCGCAACTCAGGGTCAAAAACCGTAATTCATGAGTATACGTGGAATTGATGTGGATTTGCTCGTCATTTACGTGTTTGAACTATAGGTTGGACACAACAGAGGAGTCCAGCTCAGTATTTCTTCCCGACCTTTCGAATTGTCGCAGGTATCACTGCCAACCCCGCGCTAAAAAGTATGGGCGCGATTGCAATCGGCCAGGCCTCCCTATCTCCGGTAGCAGGCAGATCATCGGCGTGGGAAACCCCCGAACCACTCTCTGCTCCCTGCTCACGCCCATGCGTCCCAGAAGCGCTGACTTCCCCGTCCGGTTGGGTCAGGTTATTACCATAACCAGCTTCACCAGCCTCTTCACCGGCATCGTCACCTGGCTCTTCAATAGGCTCGTTTGGATCCGGCGCAGTATCGTCGTCAACCGAGCCGCCGGATCCGCCCGACCCTCCATCTTCGCCGAGCTCGCCCTTAGCAAACGATACCGTGAGACCGTAATACGCGACATCACCGTTCTCGGCCACAACATCGAATGTCCAGGTCCTACCCTCATCATCGCTCTCAAGGTTCTCGACTTTTGATGTAGGGTCGCTTAGCTCAATCATGATGTCGGCCTGTGAGGGTGGCGTGGCATCGCTCGGAAGCTCGACCTCAAACTCATCCTCAGTAAGCCTGTTCGCCAGAATACATTGCACCGTAACGTTCGTAACGGCGGTATCTCCTGAAGGCGGAGTGATTATGCTCGTTCCACCCGCCCCGGAAGCAGAAGCATCCTCTGAGATCATTGACCCCGACGGCGTAGCCCGCTCGGTCCCCTGCCGAAGAACATCATCGTTCATCGTAATTCCCTTTGCCGCCAGGAGCTCTGCCGCCTGCTTGCCTCCGTTCGCGTTGAGGTGCACCGTGCTCGCATCGAATACCGTATGATCGGCACTGCAGACCGCATAGACATGTGGCACCGCACCGTTCTCTGAGGAGACCTCAATATTCACGGTGCTGTCGCTGAATATGCAGGAACCGTCGCTGAGCAACCCGTTCGTTCCTCTTAAAGAGAGCATCCCGCTCGACGCATCTCCCTCAGGCGGGAGAGGATCATCGATTGTGATATTCACCTTAGACTGCTGGATGAGTATCTGTCCCGCAAGGTCTGAGGGAGAGTAATCAGTCGCATACAGCGCAGCCATACCGTCGGTCATCTGAATAGCAAAGGTTGAGTTTCGAACCAAAAGCCAACCAGAGGTGCTCAGCAGCCACCAGCGCGGAGCGTCGAAGGAATATCCGTTGAGAACGGACTCCCCTGCCGTGAGCGACGCTCTCTCAAACACCAGATTGGCATCGGAGAATATTCCGGCCTCGCGCCCGGTGAGGGTAATGGCGATGTCATGAATGGTGGTGGCTCCCATCATGTGGCAGATGGACCCGTATGAATTAACCTGAGTTTTGCCCGGCGGCCAGCTGGAGGCAAGCGTGAGCGACGCAGTCGCTGCCCCCTTAGCAGAGCCGATGTCGAGCGTAGATGTTTCTTGATAGGATGCGTTGGCATCAAAGGCCACGGACTGCTCCCCACTCAAAGGATCCTCGCTCGCTCCGGTCACGATTACGCATTGGCCGTCCACCTCTACCGAGCTGTTCTCGGGCAATACAAATCCACTTCCCGAAAACCACAGGTCACAGTTGTGTAGAGAGAGCGCCCGCGAGGTCCCATCCCAATGCCAACCTTCGCCTTGCGCAACCCCATCCTCCTGGGAGAGGTCGATTGGAGCGAGAACGGCGCCTATCCCTGCGCTCTCCGCCCCCAGTCCTTCCGCGCGCACCGGAGTGAGAGATGTGATACCGCTCACAAGGAAGAAGAAGATCAGAACGGTGAGGATGTGAATCCGGCGCAACACGAGAGCCCCTTTCGCAAGACGCCGCGCGGAGGCGGCGCGGGTGTGGCCCTATCTTGCGCGCACCTTGAGCGATCTGCCTTGGCGTTTGAGGAATCTAAGGCCCTCTTAGGCGACTTTTGCGAATCTTAATGAGGCCGCGCGGAAAACATAATGCAAAGGGCCGGCGCGCTTGATGCGCACCGGCCCAAGGAAAGCCCTCGTATGGCAGAGCTCGTACGGTTTGGCTTACTGGTAGCTCACCGTCTGATGGTTGCGGTCCTTCACGACAACGTCGTGCGCACCACCCTCGACAATGGAAGTGGACGAGACGAGCGTCAGGCGAGCCTTCTGCTGCAGCTCCTTGATGCTCTTAGCGCCGCAGTTGCACATCGTGGACTTTATCTTATACAGCGTGGCGTTGACGCCCTCCTTAAGCGAGCCCGCGTAGGGAACGTAGGAGTCCACGCCCTCCTCAAAGGCGAGCTTGCTCGCGCCGCCGAGGTCGTAGCGCTGCCAGTTGCGGGCACGCGCGGAGCCCTCGCCCCAGTACTCCTTCATGTACTGACCGTTAACGTTGACGCGAGAGGTCGGGCTCTCGTCAAAGCGGGCAAAGTAGCGACCGAGCATCATGAAGTCGGCGCCCATGGCAAGCGCAAGCGTCATGTGGTAATCGTAGACGATACCGCCATCGGAGCACACGGGCACGTAGATGCCGGTCTCCTCGAAGTACTCGTCACGCGCGCGGCACACGTCGATGAGCGCCGTGGCCTGACCGCGGCCGATACCCTTGGTCTCACGCGTGATGCAGATGGAGCCACCGCCGATACCGACCTTGATGAAGTCGGCGCCGCAGTCGGCAAGGAAGCGGAAGCCGTCGGCGTCGACCACGTTGCCGGCACCAACCTTGACGGAGTCACCGTAGTTCTCGCGAATCCAGTCGATAGTGAGCTTCTGCCACTCGCTGAAGCCCTCGGAGGAGTCGATGCAGAGCACGTCGGCGCCCGCCTCGATAAGGAGCGGCACGCGCTCGGCGTAGTCGCGCGTGTTGATGCCAGCGCCGACCATGTAACGCTTGTTGGCGTCGAGCATCTCGTTGGGATTGGACTTGTGCGAATCGTAGTCCTTGCGGAAGACGATGCCCACGAGGCAGTCGTCATCATCGACCACGGGAAGGGCGTTCAGCTTGTTGTCCCAGATGACATCGTTGGCACGCTTGAGCGTGATGTCCTTATCGCCCACGATGAGCTTCTCGCGCGGGGTCATGAAGGTCTCGACCTTAGCGTTGTGATCGTCGCGGCTGGGACGGTAGTCGCGGCTCGTGACGATACCCAGAAGCTTGCCGTGCGGGGTGCCGTCGGCGGTGACAGGCATGGTGGAGTGACCGGTCTTCTCCTTAAGATCCATGACCTCAGCCATCGTCATATCAGGCGTAAGGGTGGAATCGGAGACAACGAAACCGGCCTTGTGGTCCTTGACCGCCTTGACCATCGCGGCCTCCTGCTCGGGCGTCTGGGAGCCGTAAATGAAGGCCATACCGCCCTCGGTAGCAAGTGCAATGCCCATCTGCTCACCGGAAACCGACTGCATAATCGAGGAAACCATAGGGATGTTAAGGGAGATCGCCGACTCCTCGCCGCGGCGGAAGCGCACGAGCGGGGTCTTCAGCGAGACGTTTGCCGGGATGTGCTCATGAGACGAGTAGCCAGGCACCAACAGGTACTCGGAAAACGTATGCGACTCGCCGGGGAAGAACATTGCCATGGGTACTCCTTCTCATGTAGGGCGTCGTTGCGCCCGTGCTCAGCGGCTCCGGCGCGCCCGACGCGATTGCGTGGACAAACCGCCCGGCAAGGCGGTTCTCGGTGGGGTATTGTAGCGCATACGAGGCTGCTACAATCAGGTGCGAAGCTACAAGAACACGAAGTCAACGCGTTGGAGGAAACATGGAGGTTCGCGCACATGCCCGATTGGTTATCCAAGGGCAAGACGAGACCCTGCCCGGCGCGTTTGGACCGGGCTGCGTCCAGCTCCTCAAGGGAATCGACCGAGAGAAATCGCTCAACCGCGCAGCAAAAGCGCTCGGCATGGCGTACTCCAAGGCATGGCGCATCGTTAACGAAGCCGAGGCTCAGTTGGGGCGCTCCCTCATCGAGCGCAACGGCGCCAAGGGTTCCACATTGACTGATGATGGGCGGCGCGTGCTGGACGCCTACCAGACACTCCAAGAAGAAATCGACGCCCTTGTTTCGCGCCGAACGCCCGAATTGTTCTTCTGATGCTCCGCTCATCGCGGAAATGGGCATCAAATTGATGCCAAAGCGATAAGAGAACTGCATAGGCCACGTACGACCTTTACTTTTTCAGGCTGCCAGCGGCCCTCTTTACGGCGTATCTCAAATTTGATGCCCAGAAACGTATCGAACTTACCCGCGACCTACGCGGTGGCACAGATCGTCGACGTTTGCCCTCATAATGCCTCAATAAACTGCTACGGGGCCCGCCCATACGGCAAAAGAGCATAATGAGAGACCCCGTTGAGATGCCGAGTGCTGCAGCGAGATCACGGGAATTCACAGATGCAAGACCGCAAAATATACGAGTTGATCAGCCGCGGATAGAATATCTCCTCGCGCCTGCTTGGGATGCGGCAGCAAGCAGTCCCTTTGTTAATCGTTAAGGAAACATGTTTGCGTTACATCTGATTTGGTATCGCACGCTCGCAACGTCCGTACGACGTCAATTGCCTTCATATCGTCTATATATTTAGAAAAATATTTGGCGCTCTAGCGTTGTTCACAGAAGACGGGTCTCTGACACAGGTCTTACGTGATGGTCATCCCGTAGAGTCAGTTATTGCCGCCTGCGTCCCCCGAATTTGGAATGTACGCCAACATGTTTATAACAATGCAAAAAGCATATGACCGGGCTCAAACCAAACGCCGACCAGGTCGCGTGAGGCGTTGTTCATGTCTTGTGGAAAACAGCAGCACTTAGAGCTTCAGAAGGAACAATCCTCATCCAATCCTTGGAAGAAACCGTATAAGGTGTCGTCATGAAGACGCTGTGTGACATAACTGCTCTGCGGTACCACCGTATGCCGCCCGTGGTTCACGAGGTGATCGACGTGCGACTTGACCAAGCGCTTGGTCCCGGCAACTGGTCCTTTGAGAGTGCGGCCGAGCTCCTTGGGCTCCCCCATCAGCCTGTCCATCTGCTTTGCAGCAATCAAGCTGCGCGCCGACACACCGTCCACCAGAAGACGCAACTTATCACCGCCGCGCTGCCATTCGGGAGCAAGCGGGAATTCGGTGCCTACTCCTCGGTGGCATCGCCTGCTTTGACATTGTTCACGCTTGCAACGCACCTTTCCGTCGTGCAACTGTCTATGCTCATGCATGAGTTCTGCGGAAGCTTCAGCATCTACAAGCCTACAGAACAAAAGCGCGCATACCTCCAGGAGCTCTGCCGTCAGGAAACCTATAGGGAGTATGGAGGCTGGAAGCCGGTTCTCGATGCAAGCGGCAAGATCACAGACCTGTGGCAGCGCCCCGCGATTTCGAACATCGCCGAGCTTGAGGAACTCGCCGACAAGCTTGCCGGCGCCAAAGGGCGTCAAACATTTATCCAAGCGCTGCGGTTGACCAAGGAAGGGGCGGCCTCCCCTTTTGAGGCGCGCACCGGCATACGGTTAAGCGCGCCTAGACGTCTTGGAGGAGAAGGACTTAGCGACCTGACTTTCAATGAACGCGTTAAGCTGACCGACCAAGCACAACTCGTCGCTGGGCAGGCAACGGCTTTCATAGACATCGTGCTGCGCAATCCTACCTCGGGAGATGAGGTAGGCATAGAATGCCAGAGCAAGCTCATCCACGATAATGAGGAAAAAGGCGTCGCCGACGCCAACCGTATCACGGCACTGCAATCGATGGGGCACACCATCGTACAGCTATCCTACAAAAACCTCGAAGACCATGATGCTTTTGAAAGCGTGCTTTCCTTCATCTTCGAGAAGCTGAAAATCAGTCGCATTCCAAAAAGTCCATCACTGCTCAGGAAAGAACGGCAGCTGTGCTACGAGCTCTTTGCGAATGGGAAAGCTATCGATTGGTAGCTCATACTCAAAATGGGCATCAAAATGTATAGAGCTCTCCCTAACCCGAAAGGCCGACCATGAAAACGTGCGCGTATTCATTGGAAAAACGCGAGTCTGTTCAGCCTAGTCAGTATTTGATGCCCACTTCACGCGCGAGACCCTTATAGAGGCTGTTACGACACAAACGCACGGAGACCGATGATGATGAGGACGATTCCGCCCGCAATCTCTGCCCGCGGGCCGAAGTGTGCACCGAGCTTACGACCAACCAGCAGCATCGCAACGCAACAGATAAACGTCATGACGCCAATCGCCCCGCCGTAGAGAACGATATTTGCCCCGCCGGCAGCGAGGGAAACGCCGACGATGAAGGCATCGATTGAAGTTGCGATAGCCTCGAAGAGAATCGTGGGGTACGAGAGACGCATCGTTGGGCACTCCTCGGGCTCGCGAAGCTCATCCACCGCCTCGACGATCATCTTGCCGCCCACAAAGGCAAGAATCACAAGGGAGACGATACCCGCATACGCCTCGATAAGCGGAGCTACGAGTGTGCCTCCGAAGAATCCAGCGATGGGCATGGCCATCTGAAACAAAGCGAACATGATGGGCATGGCGAGCTTCTTGCCGCGCGACATATCGGGTTCGCACAATGAATTAGACAATGTGACAGCCATTGCATCCATGGCGAGAGCCACGCCCAAAACGAGCGCCTCTACGAGGTTGGCGAAATCAAACGTTCCCACAACATCCTCCCCGATGCTTACTGCAAGGAACTTATTTGCGATTGTGCGGTCTGCCCCTTGGGCGGCGCCCAATTAAGCGCCGCTCACTAAAACACGTCTTCTGTGAGAGCGATATTACAGGGGCTCAGGAGGATTGCAGAAAAGACGCAGAGCCTGATCAAGGCTGTCGGCAACGTAAAGGGGATCATCGGTACCGGCAAAAATGCGCAGGTAGCTGACATCGCGTCTTGTGACAACACCCATGCGCGTCGCGGAACCGCCCGCATGCTTGGAACGATTCGCAACAGGGCACATCTCAAGGAAGCGACGGTTGCGCTCGTCCGCTGTTTCATCCGCAGAACCCGTCAGACAGAAGTCCACGGCCGGACCGAAGCCATGCTCGAGCACAGTGGAGGCAAGGCCGCAATCGGAATGGGTCTTGAGCCCGGGATATGCCGTACGTCCGATGCGCGGGTGGCAGCGCAGGTACTCGGCGATAGCGCGCGCATTATCGAAATGGCGCTGCATGCGCTCCGACAACGTATCGAGCCCCTCTTGGAGAACGAGGATCTCATGCTTGGGAAGAAGATCAGACGCACTCGGTGAAGTCGGGTCGCCGAGACCGAAGGCGAGCAGGCGATAGGCATCCTCCGCCTCGGGCCGCACGATGCGGCGCCGCCCGCGACCGGAGAGTGAACGGGCAACGGAGACGGCGACGATCTTTTGCTCGAGGCGCCCGGCGCCAACACGGTCGAGTGCCTCGAGCACGATGGTCGCGCCGAGAGAAAGAGGCTTGCAGCCGAAGGCAGAGGCAACCGTGTTATCCACAATAAGCAAGGCGCCACAAGCCGCAGCGGCGCGTGAAAGCTCCCTCAAGTCAGGCACGCGCAAGCCGATGCCGCCGATGGAACCGACGAACCAGAAGGTGCGATTGGACGTCCTACCGGCAGGATAGGCATACGAAGCCGGCGATCCGGAGACGGCAAGCTGCGTGCTCCCCCACCCAATGGGCGCTTCCTCATCTTGGGAGCCCCAACCGGAGGCGGCGAGGAAGGCATCGGGCGCGGGATCGGCAATAAGTTGCACATCCTTGCCAGGGAACTTGGCCTCAAAGGAATCGGCAAAATCATCGGCAAAGGCAACGAGACGGTCCTCGGGCCCAAGAAGACCGATCTTGGCTATGACATCGACCGTATGGGAGGCGGGAACGAGCCAGGTGGCACGCGCCCCCTGCAACTCCCCGAACCGTTCCGCAAGCGCGGTCTGCGACACAGCCATGGTCTCCCCTCTCGTAGGCAACTTGTACAAGTATACGGGAAAATGCGCCGCATGCATGGGCAAGCGGCGCATTGCAACCGTAATTTGTCGTGGGTGGAACACCTCAAATCAAGCGATGCCGTTAGCCAAGGTCCTCGCCGTTTGAGCTGAACGCATGCCTGAACCACGTGAAGCTCTTTTTGGGCGAGCGCTTGAGATGACCCTCGCCCTGAGCGGCGTAATCCACAAAGACCGCCCCGTAGCGCTTCTCGATGTCGCCGCTGGAAGACGGGATGTCGATAAGGCCCCAGCCGAGATAGCCGATGACCTCGGCACCGTCGAGCTCGACGGCGTCCTTCAGCGCTTGGATATGGTCCTTGTGATACGAGATGCGATAGTCGTCCGCAATGGCGGAACCGTCCTCGGGCAGCTTCTCGCGCCAACCGATACCGTTCTCGAGCGAGAACACCGGCAGGCCGCAACGCTCCCAAATCTCGGTGATAGCGCGCCGATAGCCGGTCGCATCGATGTTCCAGCCCCACTCGTTCGCCTCAACATGAGGATTCTTGCAGCCGCCCGCCCAGCCAAGCGCGCACGCCGGCACATCGCAAGAAAGATCCGCGGCAGATACGCAGGAGGATTGGTAGTAGCTGATGGCGGAGAAGTCGTTGCGCATACGACCGATCTCGGCGATCTCCTCGGCGCTCATATCAAGCGAGATACCGCGATGGCGCAGATAGGCGGTGTAATACGACGGGTAGGCTCCGCGCGCGCACGTGTCGAACACGACCCAGCTGCCAAACCGCTCGGCTTGAGTCGCCGCAAAGACATCCGCAGTCGCAGGCGTTGCCGGGTAGACCGGTGTGAAGGCGCACATGCCACCGATCTTGCAATCGGGATAATTCTCATGCAGATAGTTCACCACGCGCGCATGGGCGACCATGACGTTGTGCGCAATCTGGTACACCTCAGCCTCGTGCTCGGGTGCTGTAGGGTCCGCGGGAACGGGCGCGCCGGCGATGTCGAACGCCATTGGAAGGCCGTAGAGGTTCTGCTCGTTGAACGTGATCCACCACTTCACCTTGGGCGCGAGGGCATCGATCACCACTTTCGCGTAGTCCACAAAGGCATCCACCACGTGCTTGGAGGCAAACCCGTGATACTTCTCCGAAAGCGCAAGCGGCATATCAAAGTGATAGAGGCACACCATGGGCGCGATGCCGTTGGCGAGAAGGTCGTCGGCAAGGTTTTCGTAATAGAGAAGCCCCTCTTGGTTCACCTCGCCCTCGCCCTCGGGCATGATGCGCGACCATGAGGTCTGGAAACGCAGGCAGTTCATGCCCATCTCTGCCATGAGCTCGTTGTCCTCGCGGAAGCGATGGTAGCCGTCGATAGCCTCCTCCCAGGCACCAGGTTTGTGCTCGTAGACGCTCGGTCCCTTACCGCCCTCATGCTGAGCGCCGTCGTACTGCATGCTGGAGACGGAGTTGCCCCAGAGAAAACCTTTTGGCAGCGGCACGGTCATCTCCCCTTTCTGAACCATATGGAAGAAGCGGACACCGCCATGATGCCCGCTCCCGCGCTTTGCTATAACGATATGGCGACACGAGCCGCCAAACGGTGCGACCGGTGCTACCGGCGCTCGGCGATCTCGGCCTTTACGTCTACGATGAAGTCGTCGAGCTCGCGCGCATGTGTCTCGTTCGAGCGGTCGCGCACCGAGATGTTGCCGGCCTCGACCTCCTGCTCGCCGATGATGAGCATGTACGGCGGACGGTCGATGTTGCGCGCCTCGCGAATCTTGTAGCCGATCTTCTCGTCGCGCTCATCGAGCACGGCGCGGATGCCGGCGGCCTCGAGCTTCTCGGTAACGGAGCGGGCGTAGTCGCGGCTCTTCTCCGAGACGGGAAGCACCTTCACCTGGCAGGGCGCAAGCCACGTGGGGAACTTGCCCTCGAAGTGCTCGATGAGGATACCAATGAAGCGCTCGATAGAGCCAAAGCACACGCGATGAAGCATGATGGGGCGGCGCTTCTCGCCATCGGCGTCGGTGTACTCGAGATCGAAGTTGAGCGGCATCTGGAAGTCGAGCTGGACCGTACCGCACTGCCAGGTGCGGCCGAGCGAGTCCTCCAGATGAAAGTCGATCTTGGGACCGTAGAAGGCGCCGTCGCCCTCGTTTACCACGTAATCCTTACCCAAGCGGTCGAGTGCCTCGCGAAGGCCTGCCTCGGCGCGTTCCCAATCCTCGTCCGAGCCCATGGAGTCCTCGGGGCGGGTAGAGAGCTCGAGGTGGTAGGTGAAGCCGAACTTCTGGTACACGGAGTCGATCAGGTTCACCACGCCCACAATCTCGTCGGTGAGCTGGTCGGGGCGGACAAACAGGTGGGCGTCGTCCTGGTTGAAGCAGCGCACGCGGAAAAGACCGTGGAGCGCACCGCGCATCTCATGACGATGGACAAGGCCAATCTCGCCGGCGCGGATAGGCAGCTCTCGGTAGCTGTGCGGACGGCTCTTGTAAACAAGCACGCCGCCCGGGCAGTTCATGGGCTTGATGCAGTACTCCTCGTCGTCGATGACGGTCGAGTACATGTTGTCCTTGTAATGGTCCCAGTGACCGGAGGTCTCCCACAGGTGCTTGCTCATGATCTGCGGAGTCGAGATCTCCACATAGCCGGCATCGTGATGAATCTCGCGCCAGTAGCTTAGGAGCTCATTCTTCAAAATCATGCCGTTGGGCAGGAAGAACGGGAAGCCGGGCGCCTCGTCGCGCATCATGAAGATGTCCATCTCGCGACCGATCTTGCGGTGGTCGCGCTTCTTGGCTTCCTCGATGAGGCGCAGGTGCTCGTCGAGCTCGTCCTTGGTGGCAAACGCGGTTCCGTTCACGCGGGTAAGCATCTTGTTGGCCTTGTCGCCCTTCCAATAGGCACCGGAGACGCCGGTGAGCTTGAAGGCCTTGAGCGCCTTGGTGTAGGTGAGGTGCGGGCCGACGCACATGTCGATGTACTCACCCTGCTGGTAGAAGGTGATGCGAGCGTCAGCGTCGAGGTCGCCGATGTGCTCGACCTTATACTTCTCGCCGCGCTCCTCCATAAGCGCAATGGCCTCTGCGCGCGGCAGCTCGAAGACGGTGAACTTGAGATTCTCCTTAACGATCTTCTTCATCTCCGCCTCGATCGCGGGGAAATCGTCCTCGGAGATCTTCTGTCCCTCGGGAAGGTCGATATCGTAGTAGAAGCCGTTGTCGGTCGCCGGGCCGTAGGCAAAGTCAGCCGCCGGATAGAGGCGCTTGATAGCCTGTGCCATGATATGCGCGGCAGAGTGGCGGATAACGTGAGTTACCTCGTCAGCCGGGCACTCGTCCACATGACCGTCGTTGTAGAGAACTTTCATGATGCGCTCCTTAAGCGAGTTGGGGAATAACGTGCGGACAGAACAAGAAAAACGCCCGGGGCCCTCTTGCGAGGGCCCACGAGCGCAAGGCAGCACGCAACGGTGACGGATGTACCGGCAGAAAGTCGCGCGCTATTGGATGTGCGTTCGGCAGTAGGGGCAGACCTTCCAGTGCGCCTCGAGGGGCTTGTGGCAGCTCGGGCAGACATTGCGAACCTGCGTGTTGCAAACCGGGCAGACGACAAAGTCGCGCTCGATGGGGGTCCCGCAGTTGGGGCAGGTGCCATAGTGCGAGAGCTGACGCTCGCGCAGGGCCATGTCGAGCTCCTGCTCCTCACGATCCGCCAGGTAGGTGTGCGGACGCAGCGCGAGGTAAGCGATAAGGCCGATGAACGGGATGAGCGATACGATGCCCCACGCCCAGAACGCCTGGATGCCGCGGCGGCGCGCGTCAACGAACACGTAGATGACGGAAAGCACGTACAGAGCGGCGATGAAGGCGACGAACAGATAGATCGCCATCATGAGCTCGGGCGTGAGAAGCTCAGAGAGGATCGACATGGATGAAAACCTTTCGTCAAGGCGGATATCGGGCTCATTGTATACCAAACAGGCAGACAACCCCACCAGACACGCCAACTGCATAGAAGCCAGTTAACAGATTAGCGATAGCGCCCGCGCTCGTCAGCGGCGGCGAGGTCTCCTCCCCGGGCGAAGCCGAAGCTCGTAGCCACGCCTGTTGGCAAGGCGCGCGTATGCGGTAAGCGCAAGCCATAGACCCGTTGCCACCATATAGAGGCACACGATGCCTCCCGTTGCGCCCTCAGCGAGATTGCGCGTGAGGATGGCCGGCAGATCGTCCCACACGATATGGGAGATAATGACGGTCTGCAGCGCGAAAATCGAGACAAGCGCGCTTGCCAGATTGAACAGGCGCACGCCCGTGATGGCGAGGACGTTGAGGCGCCGCGAGCGAACAAGGTTCACGACGGCGAGAACGATGGAAACGAGGGCGTATGCGGCGTAGGCATACATGAGAAGACCGGGATAGGTTCTACCGAAACCCTGGAGCACAAGGTTGGCGATGGTGCCAGAGAACGCGAGCGTTATGACCACAAGGGCAACACCCGCCCTACCGCATCTGATAAGTGACGTCTTGCTCTCCGTTCGGCCGTCCGCCGCAACACTCATGAGCGCACCCGACGCAAGATAGGATTTACCAGAGTTAAGCGTCGCGACCACAACACCCACCGAGAACGTCCAGGGAGAGCGCGCGAGAAGGCCGACGATTATGTTGACGAGCGCAAAGGCAACGTGGACGCTACCGAAGACGAGGTCGAGCGCCATCGCGCGAACGCGGTCGTCCTCAACCAGGCGACGCGGCACCACCGACCCCACGACCGAGCGCACACGCGAGATCCGTCTAAAGGTGACCGAAGTTGCCTCGCGGGCTATGGGAACACCGGCGGCGGCGCGCAGCAGGCGCGACACATGCCCCGTGAAGCGCCGCCGCATGCGGGCGCGGACACGACCCTGTGTCTCGACGATAACCCGCACATCGCACCTCCCTGCCAGAGGGGCAACCAGATACCCTCATGATACCCGGCAACACGAGGTACGTGCAGGAAGCGCCTCAGCGAGGTGAGGCAGGCTCATCGCTAGGTTGCACGTCGACCGCCCCCGTGCGATATACGTCGTTGCGCAGCAAGCGGTAGGCAGTCGCTGCAAGCGGAACGCCAACGAACATACCGAGAATGCCGAACGCTCCCCCGCCGACGGTAACCGCTGCAAGCACCCAGATTCCCGGCAGCTGGATGGACGAGCCGACGACATGCGGATAGATAAGATCGCCCTCAAGCTGCTGCAGGACGATGATAAAGACGAGGAATACGAGCGCTTGAACAGGAGACTCCATAAGGATGAGGAAAGCGCCGATGACGCCCGAGAGAAGGGCACCGACGATGGGAATAAGCGCCATGAACGCGGTGAGGGCGCCGATCATCCAAGGATGCGGAAGGCCGAGCACGAGCATGCCGAGAGCACAGAGGACGCCGAGGATGGCCGCCTCGGTACACTGCCCCACGAGGAAACGGTGAAAGCAGTCGTCCGCGACAGCAAGCACGTAACGAAGCCGGGTTAGCGCATGGCCGGGCATGTAGCGTTCCAGCAAGAGATTAGCCTGACGGGAAAGACGGTCCTTGCTGAGCAGGACGAAGAGGGCAAACACAAACGCGAGAACAAAGTTTGCTGTGCCGCTCGCGACGCCAGCAACCACGTCCACGACTCCCGACATGATGACCGATGCGGCACTTCCCACACCCGTCTTCCAATCGAAAGCCTCGAGCGAGTCGCCGATCGCATCGATGGTCTCCGGTGTGAGTATGCCGGTGTCCTCAAGCCATCGACCAAGAGACGCCAGTGCGACGGGCAGCTCATCGACAAGAAGGCGGACGCAATCGATAAGCTGCGGCACAACGATTACCACCACGGCAGCGATAATTCCCACAAGAGAGGCGATAGCGGCAACGAGGCTCACGATAGGCCTGAGGCGCAGAACAAGAGGTCGACCATCCTGAGGAAAAAGATGACGCTCGTAAAAACTCATGAGGATGTTAAGAGGATATGCGAGAACGAACCCAAGAATGATGGGGACCAGCGAAGATAGGGCAACACGGATAACACCCTCTATTGCCGGCCAGTAATAGATGCCGAGATACACCGCAAAGGCAGCCACTGCAATAGCGGCGATGGTTTTTGTCGAAGGTTGGCCCTGTTGCATAAAACTACCCCTGAATGCGCAAGAGCTTGCGAGCACCGAGTCGATACGATGCCGCTAGCTTACCCCAAAGGGATACTCACTAGTACGCTTCTAGATTTCAGGGCGCAAGCAGTCTTAGTCCCCTATCTCGCGAAGCAGATCAGCCGGATCAATTTCAAATAGATGCGCTAATTTAACGAGATTAGATGTCGAGGGTTCAGATTTGCCCTGCTCCCACTTGCTTACAGCCTGCCTGCTAACGCCAACATGCTGCGCCACAAACTCCTGCGTCATACGACAATGCTCGCGATGACTCTTAAGTACCTCACCCAAAGATCGCCGAACAGCGACCGATTCTGGGTCCTTTGTTGCACGCTCGTTCCTAAGAAACCAGCGGATGGCAAGGACGGCGGCAACGATGAACAGGACAACCGGTACCACATTGAACAACACAAAGGTAAGAAGAATAATGAACTCAACACCAGATGGATACAACATGGGACACCTCCGTCCATCCGTTAGGACTTAAGGCAATTGTACGGTACGGCTCCAGTTGCTTCGACCAACTAACGCGCAACGTTGGGTTGCATTATGGTTGCGCACTTCAGATGAAAGACTCGTTATCAAAACACCGCTCTTGCGACGTAGGCTAAGGGCTACCATCTAAAGCAAGTGAGAGCCAGAATCCTCACTTTTGAAGGAGGCCCTATGATGCATGCAAAGCAGGTCGAATATCACCCGACCATGTCAGATATTCTTGCAAACAACCGCGCCTTCGTGGGGCGAGGCGGCATGGACGAACGACCGGCGAAGGGGCGCCCTGCAAGGCGGCTTGCGATCGTCACCTGTATGGATGCGCGCCTAACGGAGCTTCTGCCGCAGGCCCTTGGCATCCGGGACGGCGACGCCGCAATCATTCAGGTGGCCGGCGCCACCATTGTGGACCCCTACGGCGAGGCGATGCGATCGCTTATTGTCGCAATCTCTGAACTCGGCGTTACAAACGTCATGGTAATCGGTCACACAGACTGCGGAACCTGCGGCATGGAGGCCCATCATTTGCTCGAAGCCCTTGAGCAAGCGGGCGTGCCCCATGACGCCGTCGAAGCGGAACTCGCGCGCGAACCGCGTGCGCGCGAGGTCCTGACCGGATTCAATAACCTAGAGGATGAGGTCGCGCGTAGCGTGCGAACCATCCGGTCACACCCCCTCGTGCCAGAGTCGGTCAGAGTGGCGGGCTTCACCATCGACGTCGTAACCGGCGCCCTCTCGCCAGTGGACGCTTAACGCAGGTGCGCAGCCAGGCGAGCCCTACGCAAGGTCCCCGCCCTCAATATGACGGATGCTGGGAATCGCCCAGGTAACGACGGCGAGTATCACCATGGCCGCACCTGCGCCGACAAACCACGCAGGAGCACCGACGGCGTCCGCGAAGAGCGAGGAGCCGGCAAGTCCCAAGGGCATGGCCCAGGACATGATGGCACCGTAAAGACCGAACACGCGCCCCAGATACTCGGGTGGAATCTTCTCCTGCATAAGCGCTGTCTGTGGACCGGAATAGAACGGCGAGCTGAGCCCCATAAGGAAACTCGCGACGAGAAAGAGCGTGAATCCGCCATTGTTGAGAAGGCCTGCGCCAATCGTAGCCGCGCCATAAAGAGCCGTTGCGGCCACCACCGTGAGCGCGCGGTTCTTGAACCCTCCCCAGCTGGCAAGAAGCGCCGATCCCGCGATCATACCAACGGAGAACAAGATCTCAGCCGTTGCCGCATCGCCCGTGGTTCCACCGAAGTGGCCGAGCGTCATGATGGGAAAGAGCGCGGAGATGGGCGAAAAGACAAGTGTGAATGCGAACCCGCACCACAGCAGCGCGAAAAGACCGCGATAGCCGCGCAAGACACGGTAGCCATCGGCAGTCTCAGCGACGAGAGCACGTACATGGTCGGCTAGAACGATGCCTCTCTCAGCCGTCGACGCACTCTGGGACGAGCCGCCGACGTCGAGCCTTGCCGCAAGCACTGCCCCTGTGGCGAAAAGTGCTCCCGCGACGTCGAGCGCAATCATTGCGGTGAGCCCCCAGAGCGGGTAGATAACCGCCGCGATCGCCGTACCGAGAATGTAGCCGCCGGATTGAACAGCCTGGGTCACGCCCGCAAGACGGGTGAGGTGCTCGGGCGGAGCCACAAGCGGCGTGAGTGTCTGAAAGGCAGGCGTATGAAAGGCGCTTCCGATTGCCCGTACGAAGAGCGCAACCATGACCACCCACACCGGGAGCGCGCCTGCAAGTGAGACCATCGCAACAACGGCACTCACTGCGGCGATGAAGAGGTCAGCGCCGATAAGCGTGTGCTTGAGCGGCAACCGGTCGACGATGGTGCCCGCGAACATGCCGAACAGCGCGAGTGGCAGAAAACCCGCGAGCGACGCCAGCGAAAGCATGCTCTCCGAATTAGTGGTGAGCGTGATATGCCACACGAAGCCCATCTGGAGGATAGAGCTTGTAAGCACAGACACGAGCTCGCCGCCCCATACGAAGGCGAGCTTTGTGACCCAAGACATCGAGCCTACAGTCGGACGGTCCCGATCAAACGATTCAGCCATGCCTCATCCTTCGCGTTGCTTCGATCCGGTTGCAGGGCGCAGGCTGCATTATACCTTCCTCCATCAGACCGAGTCGATGCCCTCCACGAGCGAGATGCGCAAGACCTTGCGCTGGGCGACGCCCTTCTTGTCAGCACACTCCATGAGCACCCACTCGTCGTCTACGTCCAGGACCGTGCCGGCAAGGCACATACCGCCTGCCGTGACGCCCGCCTCGGAAAGGACGAGCTCGCAGGAGGAGCCGATGTGCTCCCGCAGCATCCGTCCGAGCTCGGCCTCACGCGGACGCGCGTCATCCATGAGGTTCCGCAGATCCTTCTTTGTCGGCATGACCGCCATGATGTAGACGACCATGGCAAACGTACCGCAAGCCATCGCAAGAATCGTGTACTCCATCAGCGGTCACGCTCCTCGATCGTAAAACCGGCGACGTCAGTCATGTCGACGAGTTTGAGCACGCGGTGTGGCGGCTCCTTCTCGCCGAAAATCGGTGTTGGGAAGACGGCCTTGGGCGCGTCGCACTCAAGACGGATCCACCCGGCGCCAACGCCGCAAATGAGCGCATGCATAAGAGCGCCCTCGCCGTCGGCGAGCTCCACCGTCGCAACCTTGCCCACAAGCCCTTCGATTACATGGAGGTCGCGGACGGACCCACCCTTGCCCGAACTGACCACGTCGACCTCGTCGTTCGCGAGATCGTCGAGCGTCACCCCGTAAAGCCGCGCGAGCTCGGCAGCCTTATCAAGCGCGGGCGAACCCTGCCCAAGCTCCCAGTTGCTGATTGTCTGCCTGGTCACGCCTATGGCGCCGGCAACCTCTTGCTGGCTCATACCAGCGCGTTTGCGCAGTGCGAGCAGCTTGTCCGATATCATCGTCGACCTCTCCTTCAGGCGGGAGGCAAGGCTTTCCTTTCGAGGACCTCGCCTCCCCCATTCTCTCGAAGATGGTTCCGGCGCGCTAGCAAATCCGCTCGGCATCTTGTCCAATGCGCTTGCGCGACAGCATCACATAAGGAAGTTCATGACGAGCGAGACCATCGACTCCTTCTCCTCAGGACGGGACTCGGCAATCATAAGCGCCATCGCCACGAGCATGCTATCCGACACCCGCTTCTCGATGCCGCGGAAGAGCGCCCCGTTACGGTCGAGGAAGTACAGGAAAAGGCTGCACGCGATGCGCTTATTGCCGTCGACAAACGAATGGTTCTTGATTACGAAGTACAAGAGGTTCGCCGCTTTCTCCTCAATCGAAGGATAGAGCTCCTCACCACCGAACGACTGGTAGATTGCAGCGATGCTGCTGCGGAAGGAGTCGTCCTTCTCGCGCCCGAAAATGTCGCTTGCAAAGCGCGGTCGCATCTGCGAAATGAGCGCCATGCATTCGTCATAGTCGAGCACATAGGTCGAACGTTCCCCCTTCGGGCGCGGCACCGCCTCGCGATCGTAGGCGTCGAGGAGCTCGTATGCCTCCGTGTAGCTCTCCACGATATCAAGGATCTCGCGAGAAGCGAGCTCGCCGGGAATCCGCTCGATGATACGAACAACCTCACCCAGTTGACGCAGCCGCCCCTCATTCTCGGCATGACCTTTCAAGATATAGCGCTTGAGCACATCGGTCGCCCACCGGCGGAACTCCACACCTCGTTGGGACTTTACGCGGTAACCCACCGAAATGATGACGTCGAGGCTGTAGATCGCGACCGGCCGAGCCGAAGAAGCAATATGCAAAAAATGCATATTACCCTCTTTGACCAGCTCTTTCTCCTTAAAGACATTCGAAATGTGCCGGGCAATAACAGGTTGGGTGCGATCAAACAGCTCTGCCATCTGAGCCTGTGTGAGCCAAACAGTCTCCTCTTCTACATTGACGGAGAGCTCAACCTGACCATCTTTCGACTCGAACAACACGATGCGCTGTTCATCTGAAGAGCATTCGTTGACGATATCGTTCATATGATTTTGGTTGTTGATAGCTTGCTCAGCCATAACGCATCCCCCGCTTCACAGATCGGCCTTCTTATCAATCGACTTGTGAGCCCCGGCATTAACGGGCGCCGGGAAGCGGGAGCGCTACTCCGCCCGAGGTCGAACCAGTGCAGCCAGCCTCTTGGTGCCTTATCTGGCATACCCGCCGACACGTACCATTGGGGGCCTCCGTGCCGGCTCTTGCTCGTCCCCGTACCTTGAGAGCATTATAACATAAACTCAAACATTTGTTCGTTGTTTTTCAATTGTCAATTCCTTCGGTGTGAAGAGTCATATGCCGAACACCATGGCAACAAGCTGACAACAAGAACGGTCACTACACTCTCGGGGCCACTCAACAATGACATGTCCTCCGCCGACAATCGAGAGAACCCAGCGCGCATCGCTAGGCAATACCTGTTAGCGATGCGCCGATGTTCAGATGAGCTACGCCTTTGACCCCGCGCCTCTCCCACGGCGCTTAGTGAGCGAGAACTGATGGGACTCCTCGATCCAGCCCAAAAGCTCGTCGTCGATGTCCTCGGGAGCCGTGACGATCACATGGTGCGTCCAGCGCTGGGGGTAGGGTTCCACCGCGACGGCAATGCGCGGCGATTCCTTATGATATGCAAGTCCGAAGCTCACTATGAGGCAGCGCTCCGGCCAATCGCGACGACGGCGCACCGGCAGAGAGGCCTAAGCGAACCCAAAACGGTCCGTAAAGGTGATCTGCGTTTTTTGCACCCTCACGTCCACGTTCCCGCAACGCTCGTTGACGCGATCCTCGAGCATGCGGTAGACCGGCATCATCTCCGGGCAGTGCGAGAAGAACCGCGCGAGAGCCTCTGCAGACGCGTACACGCCATCACCCCCAGAGCACATCACTGTTCACGATTTCATGGCTGCGTCAACGCTCGTCCCCGATCGCCTCTATAAGCATGATAACTGGGCGCAGACCGTCCACACACGTGAATACGCCCTTGTCATCGTCGACCATCCACGTACCGCGCGGCTGAAGCAGCTCGCCACGCGAAAGCTGCGCCACCATCTCCCGCATAGGTAGCCAAGCGTACTCACAGAGTCCCTCCGGCTTTTGCGTGCCGTCGCTCACGAAGGATTGCCCGGGCTGATGAAACGGACAAGCCTCGAAACCGGGGATGGCATAGCGCTCGGCCAGTTCCTCATCCACTGCCGACTTCAACACGGTGATGCGTACATTCCTGTTCATGGTGCTCCTTTTCGGGGACTATTGGAACTTGCCCCGCACAACTCGCGCGTCTGCGAGCGCGCGAGCGATATCCGCTACGATAACCATGCCCTTGTCCGCAATCTGCGCTGGCAGAAAATCGTAGCGGTCGTTCACTGCAACGTAGCGCGCATGCGGCAGCGAGAGCGTGATGTTCCAGAACGGTTCCTGGATGAACATGGGCGTGATACGGCCGACGCCCAGTTCCAGAAGCAGCAGGCGACGATCGGCATGTGCAGCAATCCAATCCGAGACCTTACGGTATTCACCCTCGTACTTCTTGCCCTGCAGGAAGTTGCCGTAGCCGCGCACCCACGGGAACGCCTCCCCGCCGCAGTGCGGGCAGCGCGGGATGAGCTCGGTAGGAATGCGCGTCCCGTTGCCTTGCGCCTCGATCATCTGCCGCACCGGCTCAACGGCGTCCCAGGTGTCATCCGTGCAACAGCGCGCGCATTGGAAGAAGCGGTGATCGCCCTGAATCTCGGTCACCTTCTCTTCCGGATACAGCTTCACAAACTGCGTATCCTGATTGGTGGTGAGGACGAAAAAATCCTTGCCCGCAAGGAGCCCGTCGAGGTCGAGATAGGGCTGGCGCATCGGGGCCGTCTGGGTGGTGTAGAGGAACGTGGAGAGGTACGCCCACTTCTCCTCCGGCGTCTCCCACTGGCGGAAGCTCCCGTCGAAGGCGCCCTTGATGCCGTACTTTTCGGCGAACTTGCCGAAGTGCGCGCGGAACGAGGGCGTGTCCCCGTAGTAGAAGTCGCCACCACCCGCTGCCGAAAGTCCGGAGGCGCCGCCCACGAGCACGCAGTCAGTTTCTTCGACCTCCTGTGCAAGCCGCTCGACCTGCTCGTCATATGAGAGCGGAGAGGGACCCGCGAGCTCGTAGGGCACGCCACCCGCCGCGTAGACGCCGTGGTAGCGCTCGAAATTCATCTGCGTTTTCGTTACCAGCTGCTCGTAGAGCGTCATAACTCACCTTTCTCATGTATACCAAGAACCGCGCACAGCGCGTCCATCGCATCCGTGATGTCGGCACAGATAGTGAGCGAGCGCTCCCCCAGATGGCGCGGCTCCGCCCTCTTCCCCGTATTGATCCGTATGAGGGAGGCGTTGTCATGGCGCGCCACCATGTCCCAAAACGGCAGCTCGATGATGCTCGGCGTCATGCCGCCCACACCGAGCTCCAAGAAGACCACGCGCCCGGAGCCCTTGAGCGCGGAGCTGACGAACGCCTCGTAGCGGCGGCGCTGCGCCTGCCACAGGCTACCCTCGAGAAACGCCTCATCGCGCACCCAGGGAGCCATGAGCCAGCCGCAGCGCGGGCAGCGCGGAAGGAGCTCGGAGGGCACGGAGACGCCGTCCTCACCCATGGCGTCGAGCATCTCCTTGACGTAAGGGCCTGCCCGCCAGAGCTCGTCGCAACAGGGTTGGGAGCACTGCAGGAACGCGAAGTCCCCCTGGAAGAGCCAGGTTCGCGCATCGGGAAAGGCACGGCGAACCTGACCGTCCACATTCGTTGTGAGCACGACATGGTCCCGCGACGTAAGCAACGAGGCGAGTTGACGGTAGGCGCGACCGACAGGGGCGGACTCCATATAGTCGATGTAGGCGGCGGTAAACGCCCAGCGCTCCTCATTGGTCGCGTAAAGGTGGTAGTAGCCGTCCATGAGGGTTTCAAAACCATGAGCGCGCCGAAAGCGCTCGAAGCTCCCGCCCTGACCGAACTCCGCGATCGGGTGGTAGTGGTCGTATCCGCAGGCACTCGACATACCCGAGCCGATGCCCACCACCACGGCATCCGCGTCGCGCAAGAGCTCGGCAGCGCGTGCCACGGCGGCTTCCAAAGCCGCCCCATCTCCCAGCGCCCGGGGCGCGGCTGCCCCTAGATGCTGGGCGTACAAGCTCATAAGCCGGCTCATGGGCGCTCCTCCGCCTTGTTGGCTAGCATGACATTCGCGAGATCGATGAGCACCTCGGCCAAATCCCCCCGCAGTGCCAGTTTCCGTTCAAGCGGCAACGCCGGCAGTACCGCCTTTTCACGGTTGACGACGATATAGCTCGCTAGTTGAGTTTTCTCTGCCCACGCCATAAGCGGGGCTTTGATGGCGCGGTTCGCCTGTCCCACACCGAGCTCGAGGATGCAGACGCGCTCCTCGACGTGCTGCGCGAGAAACGCCCGCAGACGCGCCGCCTGGGAACGGAAGGGCTCAAGACGGGCGATGTGCCCCGCATCATCGACCGCGACATCGAGGGGCGCTCCGCAGTGTGGGCAGAGCGGAACCTCGTCGGCATCGACAAACGCGAGTGCGTCGTAGGTCGCCTCAGAGCACCGAGTCGTGCAGCACAGACGCGCGTAGCTGCCCTCGGTCTCAAAGATGGTGTCCGTCGAGAATCCCGCGCGCTCGAAGCGACTGTTGCAGTTGCACGTCACCACAAAGCGCGGCGTGGCTGCCATGATCTGGTCGAGCGCCCGCATGACAGACGACGGCTCGTAATCTCGATAGCCGTAGGCGATAAGCCGCGATATGAACTTCCATCGAAGCTCCCTATCCGGCCAGCGCGCCATGAGCCCCTGCAGGATACTCGTGAGACCGCACGTCCGATGCAGGTCGCCGAACACGCGTTGGAACTCCTTATCGCAGGAAAACTGGTTGTAGCCGTCCGCGATGTCGAACCCGTTGCTTGCCGCTACGATCACGGCATCTGCCGCGCTCAACATATCCGCTGCACAGCCGACCTCGCCTTGCACCATGCGTCTCCTTGCTGTTGTACTTACTACAACAGCAATTCTATCAACCAAGCCCCATACTTTTTTGCTGTTATAATAAAGTCGACAGCGTCTACACAAGGAGAGACATGGCTTATTCAACCAAGCTGAGCGATGCCCTGCACCTACTCGTATTCATCGCCACCGAACAGGGAGCCGACCTCTCGAGCGGCGCCATCGCCAAGAGCCTTGCCGCCAACCCGTCCTCCGTCCGACAGCTTATGGGACGCCTGCGGCGCGCCGGAATCATCACATCGGTCATCGGCCACGCTCGCCCCGAGCTCGCGCGCGAGGCTGAGGACATCTCCATGCTCGACGTCTACCGCGCGGTCGAAGGCGAAAAGCCGCTCCTGCATCTCGACACGCACACCAACCCGGCTTGCGGCGTGGGAGTGAACGCGCAGCTCGCCATCGGGGAGTACTTCGATGACGTGCAGCAGGCGGCGGAAGACGCCATGGCGGGCGTTTCCCTCGCTCAGATCATCGAACGCTACCGTGCTCGCTGTGCCTAGTGAGAGCAGCAGAGGCGACGCGAACCGTCAACAAACAATAGACGCCGAGGATACCGAGCGTCAGCCCCACGGCTCCGCCGGCGAATAGAAAGAATCCATCGGCCTCCATCATGATGGTGATCATGCCGATGAGGACGAATCCGAAGAGACAGTGAATAAGTGCGAGCACCGTAGGCATCGCGAAACCAACGCCAATTTGAGCTCGAGCTGAAGCGCGCCTCATGCCCAGCGAGACCCCCAGCACCGCAAGCGTGCGGTACGCGGGCGCGTCGTCAGCCGCGCGCGCCAGCTGCTGCAGAGCGAGCACCGCGGCGGCTGCGATGAGAAAAGCAGCGCCGTAGAATACGCAGGCGTACGCGATGGGCAGAAGCGCCTCCGCACCCTCCACCAGCTCGCCCATGCGCATGCCGACGCTGAAGGCGAACCCCGCCACCGTCATGCAAAGCGACGCCGCAAGAAGCACGCACTCCGCCGCCATCGCCATGGCGCCTGTCTCGGCGCGCGCCTCGAGCTGGCGCACCGTGAAGGGTGTAAGACCCGCCCAATAGCGTTCCGTATGCGCACGCAGCCGCTCGGGCACACGCACCGCGAGGACGCGGATGAGGAAGTACGAACCGAACAGCGCCACGAACCCCGTGGGAATGATGAAAACGATGAAGTATCCGGGGCTGAGCAGGCACGTCCCCCATACGAGCGCCAAGAGCATCGCGGCGGCGACCTTCTGCACGCGCAGCGCCATGCCCCCGCCGAGACTCCTGCGCTCCGGTACACCGGAGAAACGCATGAGTTCCACAAGCGGGCGCTTCGAGACCCAGCGCACCGCGGCAGCCGCGGCAACGGCGCTGATCGCAACAAACGAACAGGCGCACTGCACGGCGGCGGATGCCGAGAACAAAATCACCGGCCTCCACGAGACGCCGAACACAAAGGCCGCCACTAGGGAGAACGCGGGCGAAAGGACCCATCCCATCGCAAGACCGCAGGCAAGGGACGCCGCCCCTGCCACCGCGCACTCGACCATAAGCACCAGCGCCACCCGGAGTCTCCCTATCCCCAACATCAGGTAGATTCCGAACTCGCGCTTGCGCCGCCTGAGTAAAAAGGCGTTTGCATACCCCAAGAGAAAGCAGAAGATCACGTCGATAAAGACGGCGAAGGCTTGGAGCACGCCACCCGCTTGAGCGTATGCCGCACGCTGGTCGGGCGAGAGCTCGAGCGCGAGCAAATAATCGGTAGAGGCAAGAAACGAGTACAGGAGGCACACAGCGAACGCGAGCGTTAAGAAGTAGACCGAGAAATCGTGCGCACTGCGCCGCACATTGCCCAAGGCGAGCTTGATTAGCATAAAGACCTCCCGACGATTCTAACTCGGCGGCTCCCGCGCAAAGCCTCGGGCGGATAACTCACCCCTCCCAGCAGCACGAGCCCATTCTCATACCATTCTCCACAGGTATTCATGAGGCACCCATCGATGCGACTTACATCTTCCTAACGATTCCGTAAGGGTAACGATTCCGTAAAGGCATTCACCATAGATCCCGCAGGGGCTTTCATGAGGCTAGAATTGCCAAGATATGCAATGGAAGGAGCGTTATGGGAGCACGCACTGGTATTGCAACCTTGCTCGCCGCGAGCATCGCACTGTCCCTTACGGGATGCTTTGGCATGCCCTCCCCTAGCGACATCTCCAATCAGGCTGAGGATTTCGCCTCACAGGCGCAGGAACTCGCCGACACGTTCTCGAATGTCGATTGGGGAAAGGTCCGCCGCCTTGTTGTGCGGGACGCCCAAAACGGCGAGGTCATTCGCGAGGTGACCGACCAGAGGGAAATCGAGGACGCTTTCGAGCCGTTCTCCGGGGAGGGCGGCATCGCTGCGGAGCCGAATGAGCCGGCGGAGTACGTTTTCGAGCTGTGGGAGCCCGAGACGCAGAAGCTCGGACAGAGCGCCGACGACCTCAAGGAATACAAGGGCCTCGAGGTCACCACCTACGAGGAGTCTCCCGTCGTGGGAGTCGAGGTGAGCCCCATCGGACTTAAGCTCTACCTCACGTCACAGGCTGCCGCCGACGCACTGCGCGCGCTCGCGATATAGCGCAGGGCGAGTAGCGGTGCAGGGCGGAAGGTCTTACACCTGAAGCATAATCACGCGCACGCGTGAATGGCATCCCGCAGGAACTGCGCAGCGCCCGGGGCCACCTTCTCGTAGTAGGCGCGGAATCGCTCATCAGAGACGTAGCCGTCGGCCAGGCCCTTGTGGGCCTCGGGCGTGTAGAGACCGTCCGGCCAGTACATGCGCAGCCAGTGGCCATGCATCGCCACGAGCTTGCGCGCCTCCGGGCCGGCCGGATCTCCCGTCTCCATCGCGCGGCGCAGCTGCTCGTTGATGGCAAGCGCAAGCTCGCCGGCCTGCAGGTGCGCTGCCTCACCCATCGCCACGTACTTCTCGTTGGCGGCGTCCATCACCTCGTCGCCGTAGGCCGCCCGGACCTCCTCGCCGTATGCGTCCTCGTTCTCGGCGACCTCGCGCCAGCGCTTGAGGTGCGGCAGCAGCGTGGCCATGAGCGATACCGCCTCGTCGAGGGAAACCCCGAGCGCCTTAGCCTCCATGGGGGCCGTGGCCTCGATGAACTCGTCCATCGTCATGCCCTTGGCGGTGAAGTCGCCGTGGTCGTAGCAGTACTTGCAGAAGTCCGTGCTCCGGGAGCCGTCGGCCTCGGTGCCGTGCATCTCCTCGTCGGGGATGGGCATGCTGCAGCACTGGCAGTAGTAGCTCATGGGCATGTCGAAGAAGCGCTCGAG